>NZ_JNKN01000005.1 GCF_000702065.1 Kandleria vitulina DSM 20405
TGCTGATCATGGGGGAGGGAACAACTCCACATTTACTAATGTTGTGATCTCTTCTACAGGAACTGACCTTTATTCAACTATTGCTGGATCAATTGGTTCATTAAAAGGTCCTCGTCATGGTGGGGCAAACCTTGCTGTTCGTCAGCAGATGAAGGCTGTCATCGATGAAATTGGACTTAATGCATCAGATGATAAGATCAAGGAAATTGTTTGTCGTATCTTAGATAAAGACTTCAATGATAAAAGTGGTCTTATTTACGGTATAGGACATGCCGTTTATACTTTAAGTGATCCACGTAGTGAAATCTTATCTATTAAATGTGAAGAATTATCCTATTCTAAGAATAGACATGAGGAATTCGTATTCCACCAGAGATTTGCGGAAATTGCCAAGGAAGAAATCTATAAGAGAAAAGGTAAACGTGTATGTACAAATGTAGATTTCTATAGTGGTCTTGTTTATGATCTATTAGGTATTCCTGAAGATCTTTACACTTTACTATTTGTAATCGGAAGAACTGTTGGATGGGTTGCTCATAACCTAGAAGATAAATTATACGGTGGACGTATTATCCGTCCTGCTACTAAATATGTAGGTCATATTAAATCATGTGAAGATGAAGATGGTCGCTAGACCATCTTTTCAATTGTTTTTTTTAATCAAGTGGCATACAATAAAAAAGAAAGGTGGGCAAATATGAATTATTTGATGAACTATAAAGAATATGGTGATACATCCAATCCTACCATAATGCTAATACATGGAGAATTTCTTTCAGCATGGAACTATGATCTCATTATTGATCAGCTAAAAGATCGTTATCATATTCTCTTGCCATTACTTGATGGTCATCAAGGAAGCAAGGAACACTTTATTTCTATAGAACATATTGCAAAGAAGATTATAGAAGATATCAATAATCACTATGATGGACAGCTTGCACTTATTGGTGGCTTATCATTAGGTGGACAGATCTTATGTGAAATGCTGTCAATAAAAGCTGATATCTGTCAATATGCAATCATTGAAAGTGCTGATGTTATGAAAGAGAAATCTTTTGTCGCTAAGCCAAAAGATCAGCTTAGCTATCGTTTGTCTTTACATAATTATCATTTAAACAGAAAACAAAAGAAACAGTACAAAGAATCTTCAAAGATTGATAAGGAAGACTTCATTAAAATCAATGAAGCAATGCGTCATTATGTATTAAAAGAGACTATTGCTAGTACGAAAGCAAAAGTCTATGTCGAAGTCGGCAGCAAAGAGAAGAACTATATTCCATCTTGTACGCATATCCACCATACAATCAAGAAGAGTCAGATGATTATCATGTATCGCTATGCTCATGGTGATTTCAGTCTTAATCATGTTTCATCTTATGCAAACCTAATAACGAAGCTTATGAAACAAAAAAATACACGATCATAGTTCATGTATTTAAGCAGTATTTATCTGTAAACAAAAACCAGAAGTCGATTGACTTCTGGCTTTTATTTAACGATTCGAGTCCAATTGAACTTGTCTTCAAGTTTACCCCACTGAATACCAGTAAGAGTATCATAAAGTTTCTGAGTTAATTCACCAGTTTCGAAGTTATTGATCTTGCATTCTTCACCTTTGTAGCAAAGCTGACCAACTGGAGAAATAACAGCAGCAGTACCTGTACCCCAAGCTTCTTTTAAAGCACCAGTACGAGCAGCTTCCATTAAGTCTTCAACGTCTAAATGACGTTCTTCAACTTTATATCCCCAATCTCTTAAAAGAGTTAACATTGAATCTCTTGTAACACCAGGAAGAACTGTTCCTTCAGTTGGAGCAGTAACAACTGTATCATTGATTAAGAACATGATGTTCATAGATCCAACTTCTTCAACATATTTCTTTTCATTACCATCAAGCCATAAAACCTGAGTATATCCATGAGCTTCAGCTTTTTCCTGAGCTTTTAATGAACCAGCGTAGTTACCACCACATTTAGTGAAACCAGTACCACCCTTAACAGCTCTTACGTATTCATCTTCAATCCAAATCTTAACTGGAGCAACACCTTCTGGATAGTAGTTTCCAACTGGTGTTAAGATAATAATGAATTTATATGAAGTTGCAGGATGAACACCAACACCAGGTTCAGTCGCAAACATAAATGGACGGATATATAATGATGTTTCTGGTGCAGTAGGAATCCAATCCTGTTCAGTTTTAACAAGTGTTTCAACACACTGAATGAAGTCTTCTACTTCTAAATAAGGCATACAAAGACGTTTATTAGATTCTTGCATACGTTTTGCATTCATTTCAGGTCTAAATAACTGTACTTCACCTTTAGGATTACGATAAGCCTTTAATCCTTCAAATGTTTCCTGAGCATAGTGTAATACCATTGTAGATGGTTCAAGCTGTAATGGTCCATAAGGTACGATTCTTGCATCATGCCATCCTCCCTGGTCTTTATCCCAGTCAACAATTAGCATGTGATCTGTATAATATTTACCAAAGCCTAGTGCGCTCTGATCAGGCTTTTCTTTTAATGTTTTTGCTTTCTCAAATCTGATTTCCATATAAAGCGTCCCCCTTTTTTCTATCACTCATTTTATACCTATTAAAATAGCGTTGCAATATCTTTTTTCGTTAAATGATGAAAATTAAAATACATTTTTATATTTTCTACAAAATTAGAGTTAATTTTTGCGTTAATAAGAAAAAAGATTATTTTCAAACTCATAACGAAATTATTTTTTTTAAAAGATATGACTATGATATAATAGAAAAGACAGAAGTCAGTATGGTAAAAGGAGAAAAGTATTTATGAGACAGGCAGGAATTTTATGTCCCATTTCCTCATTGCCAGGAAAAGGAGTAGGTGATTTTGGGTCATGTGCTTATACATTTGTAGATAAGCTTAAAAATGCCAACGTATCCGTTTGGCAGATTTTACCCCTTAATCCATTATCCTATGGGAATTCTCCCTATCAGCCTTATTCAAGCTATGCGGGAGATGAGCTTTATCTTGATCTAGAAGCGTTTATAAAGGAAGGTCTTCTAAATAAAGATGAAGTAAAAGAAGAAGTGTTTTCTTTAAATAAAGTAGATTATACTCAAGTCAGAACATATAAAGAATCACTTTATCGTAAAGCCTTTGAACGCTTTACAGATTTTGAAGCATTGCGTAGATTTGAAAAAGAACAGGAATGGTTATATGGCTACGCATTATTTAGAGTATTTAAATTAAAAAATGAAGGAAAAGAGTGGAGAGAATGGGAAGATCACTACAAGCTTTACCCAAAAGAAAAGGGTATTGATGTAGAAGAAGTCAAAGACGAAGTTCTCTATCAGGAATTCTTGCAGTACTACTTCAATAAACAGTGGTATGCATTAAAAGAATATGCCAATAAGAACGGTATAGAAATCATTGGCGATATGCCTATCTATGTGGGACTAGATAGTGCAGATGTATGGCTTAATCAGGAAAACTTCCTATTAGAAGAAGATGGCACACCTTCATTTGTGGCCGGTGTACCACCAGATTATTTTTCCAAGACAGGACAGCGCTGGGGCAATCCTATCTATAATTGGGACTATATGGAACAGGATGGATTTACATTCTGGCTTAACCGTATTTCATATGCATGCAAGCTTTACGATATCGTACGTATTGACCATTTTAGAGGATTTGACACTTATTGGAAAATTCCTGAGGAAGAAGAAACAGCAGTTGTTGGTGAATGGGTAGAAGCGCCTGGCTATAAGCTGTTTGATACACTATTTAGCGAGTATCCAGATTGTCGCATCCTTGCGGAAGATCTTGGTGAATTAAGGGGCGAAGTCTATGAGTTAAGAGATCATTACACATTCCCAGGAATGTTTGTCTACATGTTCCATCATCATGACAAGTTTGACTTTGATAAGGTTGTTGTCTATACAGGAACACATGATAATGACACCATCATGGGATGGCATGATGAACTTACAGAAGAAGACTTAACCTTAATCAATGAACAATTAAGAAAATACAGAGAACGTAAGTTCTATCGCAAGGCTATTCATTACTGCATGGATCAAACAAGCAAGATGGTCATCATTCCAATATGGGATCTATTAGGTCTACCAGGAGAATGTCGTTTCAATGTGCCAGGCACAATCGGTTCTCCTAACTGGGAATGGAAACTTGATCATTATAAAGATGTAACTAAAGAATTAAGATTCTTAAAAAAGATTATTGAAAAAACAAACAGAGCATAATAAAGGCATCCCTGAGGATGCCTTTATTAGTTATAGCGGTTATCTTTTTTAAAGAGTGCTTTTCCTTTTGTAGCGGCTGCTACAAAGATAATGATAGCTCCTACAAGAGTAATAATACGAGCAAACATCAGCATGGATGATAATCCATAATGATCACTAATGACACCACCAAGCACATTGCCAATCATGCTGCCAAGACCAGAAGTCATCACAGCGATGAGAGTCTGTCCCATCATATGATCTTTTTCTTCAAGATGATAAGTCACATAGTAGGTGATCACACCAGTTGTTAACGCATAAGACAATGACTGACAAGCCATCCCTATTAATAAGATAGGAAGATTACCCGCTAACGCAATCGTATAGTTTCTTACTATATAAAAGAAAGCCGCAATAGCAATCAAGAGAACACTGTTGAACCTTTTCATAAGTCGAGGTGTAATAGCCATGATTGGCATCTCACTTGCAGCCATAAAGAAAATCGCAATGCCATAGAATGAATTATTTCCTCCAAGGTTCTTCACGATATCAATAAGATAAGTAGAAAGAGCAGTGGAAGCCGCAAATGTAAAAGTAAATCCTAAAAGCAAAAAGAAGAAAAGCTTATATTTAAAGATAATAGAAACAATACTGCTTTTTTCATTGATGACACCTTTATCTTTCACAGTAGGGAAAGTAAAAAGTATAACTAGGAATACCACAGAAGATAAACTGTAGATAATGCTAAGAACAACCGGATTAAATAGATCAATAAGAAATCCTGAAAGCATCGCTGTAGAAGCGTAAGCAACGGAGCCAAGTCCACGTGACAATCCAAAATTCAAATATGATCCTGTACGAATAAGATCCATGCAAAGCATCGATAGGAATGGTACACAGGAAACATTGAGAGAGTAGACAAGTATATAAACCAACATAATTATGATCTTGGGCAATGGTATAAATGTAATAGATACAAACATAAGACCAACACATATAAATAATAGAGTAAGCATCTTTCTAGAAGAAAGAGAAGCTGACTTTACACACATTGTAGAAAGATAAGGACCAAGAATCATATTCATAAGACAGGATATTCCTGATACAATACCGATTTCAGTATTGCTTAATCCCTTATATTTTAAAAAGACTGCAATATATCCCAGGATGGTACAGCTTGCCATCCAGAAAGCAATCTGCAATAAATTGTATTTCATTTGAATATGTTTCATTTTTGAATCCTCCATACATATTCAATATACAATATTTTCAGGTGATACTTATGAATTTTCGCATCATGAAAATCATTATGTTATCATTTACATTTTCATGATATATTATTATATGAAAAAGAATTTCATGGAGGATATATTATGAATGAAGCACAGACAGTAATGGATCGCATTTCCATTATTTATGATCAATTATTTGATGCAGAGAAAAAGATTGCCAAATATATATTAAACAATCATAAGCTTGTAGTAGATATGACAGTCTCAGAACTTGCAAAAGCAAGTGATGTCAGTGTCGCCTCTGTTTCACGCTTTTGTCGAAAAGTAGGCTTAAAAGGATTTCATCAGCTTAAAATTGGATTAGCAAAAGAAATGGTAGAAACCTATGGTGAAGGCAGTATTTCGAATGATATCTCCCTTGATAACATTGGCCAATCTTTACAGAATATTCTTGCAAATAAAATTGAAGAACTAAAACAGACGGTCAATCAGATTGACATTGAAACATTTCATGTGATTCTTAAGACATTAGAAAAAGCCAGACATGTACAGATAGTCGCAGTAGGGAATACGATTCCCGTAGCTATCGATGCGGCTTTTAAGTTCAATGAGTTAGGTATCCCAACAACTGCCGGGACAATATGGGAAACGCAGCTTTCTTATTGTTTTACATTAGGAGAAGGTGATGTATTGATTGCTATCAGTAACTCCGGTGAATCAGATAAGGTTTATGAGGCTGTTAAGATTGCTAAGGAGAATGGAGCAACTACAATTGGTATTACTAATAATAGTCATTCTGCAATTGGGGAAAGTGTGGACTATCATATTACTACAGCAACGCGTGAAAAACTTTTTCTTGATGAGTTCTGTTTTTCACGAGTATCCGCTACAACGGTGATAGAAATCATCTTTTTGTTTCTTACGACATCGATTGAAAACTCACATTCCAAGATTGCTAAATGTGAAGACATATTTGCTTTCGATAAACGCTAAAACACGTGTGAAAAAACGCGTGTTTTTCACGTTTTATAGACCAATTTTTTTTTTCGCTCTGTAATTATTGACGGATAAAACTGTAGTTAGTATAATGAAGTTGTAATAAAATTTCATATGAGAGGGGTGCTTGAAAATAATTTACACAATTACATTTAACCCTGCACTAGATTATGTTATTAGTGTTGATCATTTTAAGACAGGCGTTGTCAATAGAGTGAATGAAGAACATATCTTCTGCGGTGGGAAAGGACTTAACGTATCATTTATTTTAAAGGAATTAGGGTATGATTCTAAGGCATTAGGATTCGTTGCTGGATTTACTGGTGATGAAATTGCTAGACTTGCTAGAGAAGAAATGGGTATCAACGCTGATTTCATTAAAGTTAAGGAAGGTATGTCACGTATCAATGTTAAATTGAGAAGCGATGAAGAAAGTGAAATCAACGGTATAGGTCCTAAAATTACAAAGGAAGATCTTGAAAAGCTATTTAAGCAGCTTGATCAGATGGATAAGTCAGATGTACTTGTATTATCTGGAAGTATTCCTAAATCAATTAGTTCAGGTATTTATGAAACTATTCTTCATAGACTACAGGATAAGAATATCTTCTCTGTAGTTGATGCAACAGGTGATCTATTAATGAATGTTCTTAAATATAAGCCATTCTTAATTAAACCTAACAATCATGAAATTGAAGAAATCTTTAACGTGAAGCTTGAAAGTGAAGAAGACTTAATCTTCTATGCTAAAAAGCTTCAGGAAGAAGGCGCTAGAAATGTATTGATCTCATTGGCAGGAGATGGATCATTACTAGTAGATGAACATGGTGGCACTCACCGTATTGGTGTATGCAAAGGCAAAGTAAAGAATTCTGTTGGTGCTGGTGACAGTATGGTTGCAGGATTTATTGCCGGTTATCTCAGAAATGGAGACTACATGGAAGCATTAGAATTAGGTACTGCATGTGGAGGTGCGACTGCATTCAGTGATTCTCTTGCAACAAAAGACTTCATTTATGAAAATTTAAGACAATTAAAGGGAGAGAAATAATAATGAAAATTACTGAATTGTTAGATCTCAAGGGCATCGCACTTAATGTTAATGTCAATTCTAAAGATGAAGCCATTGACAAGTTAGTGGATTTAATGGATGCCACTGGGAAAATTTCAAGCAAGGAGGACTATAAAAAAGGAATTCTTGCACGTGAAAGCTTAACTTCAACTGGTATTGGTGAAGGAATCGCTATTCCTCACGCACAGGTTGCAGCAGTCAAGACTGCCGGATTAGCAGCAATGACTGTACCTGCTGGTGTTGATTATGAATCATTAGATGGTCAGCCAGCTAAATTATTCTTTATGATCGCTGCTCCAGAAGATGGTGGAAATACTCATCTTCAGGCATTAGCAAAATTATCAGCATTATTAATGGATGAAGCATTCAGAGAAAAGTTGATGAACGCACAGTCAGCTGAAGAATTCCTTCATATTATCGATGAAAGAGAAGCAATTAAAGATGCTGAAGAAGCAGCAGAAGCTGCAAAAGTAAACGAAGGACAGTATAAGGTTTTAGCTGTTACTGCATGTCCAACAGGTATCGCACATACATTCATGGCAGCTGAAAACTTAACTAAAGCAGGGGAAGCTATGGGTTATCCTCTAAAAGCTGAAACAAATGGTTCTGAAGGTATTGGAAATGCCTTAACTGCAGAAGAAATCGCAGCTGCTGATGGTATCATCATCGCTGCTGATAAGAATGTAGAAATGGCTCGTTTTGATGGTAAACCTTTATTATCAGTTTCAGTAACTGAAGGTATTCGTCATCCTGAAGACTTAATCAATAAGATCAGAAATGGTGAAGCACCAATCTATCACGCAGAAGCAGGAGCTGCACCTGCAGCTGGTGGCGCTAACGCTGCTCAGGGCTTCTATAAACACTTAATGAATGGTGTATCTCATATGTTGCCATTCGTTGTTGCTGGTGGTATTTTAATCGCTTTAGCATTCTTATTCGATGATAAGAACGCTGGTGCAAACTTTGGTTCATCAACTCCACTTGCTGCATGGTTCAACGCTATCGGTGGTGTATCATTCGGTATGATGCTTCCAATCTTATCTGGTTTCATCGCAATGTCTATTGCTGACAGACCAGGTCTTGCTGTTGGTATCGTTGGTGGTTTATTAGCTAAATCAGGTGCTACTTTCTTAGATCCAAGTGCTGCTAAGGTTGCAGCTACTCCTGGATTCTTAGGTGCATTATTATATGGTTTCGTTGCTGGTTGGATTATTATTCTATTAAAGAAAGTATTCGCTGGTCTTCCAAAATCATTGGATGGTATTAAACCTATCTTGCTTTATCCTTTATTAGGTGTTGCATTAATGGGTGTATTCGCTTCAGCTGTTAACCCAATCATGGGTGTAATCAACAGTGGATTAACTTCATTCTTAAATGGTTTAGGTAAATATGGTATCTTACTTGGTATCGTAGCTGGTGGTATGATGTCCATCGATATGGGTGGTCCTTTCAACAAGGCAGCTTATGTTACTGCAACTGGTATGTTAGCTTCTAAAAACTATACATTAATGGCAGCTGTAATGGCTGGTGGTATGGTTCCTCCATTAGTTATCGCTTTATCAACTACATTCTTCAAAGACAGATGGTCAGAAGAAGATCGTAATGCTGGTTTAGTTAACTACATCATGGGATTATCATTCATCTCAGAAGGTGCAATTCCATTTGCAGCTAATGACCCAATCAGAGTTATTCCTTCATGTGTATTAGGTTCAGCTATCGCTGGTGGCTTATCAATGTTATTCAACTGTACATTAAGAGCTCCACATGGTGGAATCTTCGTAATTGCTACAATCGGTAACTGGCCAATGTACTTAGCATCTATCGCTGTTGGTTCAGTTGTTGGTGCAATTGTATTATCATTATGGAAAAAACCTTTAAATAAATAATTAACAAAAAACTGTAATTCTATATTTTAAAAGTGGAAGGAGAAATCCTTCCACTTTTTTAGTTATCTTCCGTTAAGATGATGGCAGCCTTAACAGCTTTTTTCCATCCTTTTAGTCTTCTTGTTCTTTTTTCTTCATTCTTGTTAGGAGTGAAGGTATGTTCAATATGATATTGCGCACAAATATCATCCATTGAACGCCAGTAGCCTACCGCAAGACCGGCGAGATAGGCCGCCCCCATGGCTGTTGTTTCAACACATGCTGGTCTTTGTACAGGGGCAAGACAGATGTCTGATTGGAACTGCATCATGAAGTCATTGAGGCAGGCACCACCATCGACTTTTAGTGAACGCAGATCAATTTTGGAATCAAGTACCATTGCCTCGAGGACATCATTGACCTGATAAGCGATGGATTCCAATGTGGCACGAATAATATGACACTTGTTTGTACCACGGGTTAGACCGGTAATAATTCCTCTAGCATAAGGATTCCAGTACGGTGCTCCTAGTCCAGTAAATGATGGAACCACATAGCATCCATTGGTATCCTCGACTTTTGTTGCGAAATATTCTGAGTCATAAGACGTATCAATGAGCTTTAGTTCATCTCTTAGCCATTGAATGGCTGCTCCTGCCATGTAGACAGAACCTTCTAATGCATATTGAACCTTACCATCAATTCCCCAGGCGATGGTCGTCAATAATCCGTGATCAGATGAGACAGGAGTATCACCAGTATTCATTAACATAAAACATCCTGTACCATAAGTGTTCTTCACATCTCCAGCATTGAAGCATGTCTGTCCAAAAAGGGCTGCCTGCTGATCACCAGCAGCGCCGGCGATGGTAATAGAACCATCGAAGAGATGGTAGTCTGTTTGTGCATATATATAGCTTGAAGGACGTACTTCTGGTAACATGGATGCTGGAATATCAAGGAGGTTAAGAATATCCTGATCCCATTTTAATGTATGAATATTAAAAAGCATGGTACGAGAAGCATTGGAATAGTCAGTGACATGTACCTTTCCGCCAGTAAGTTTCCAGATCAGCCATGTATCCACTGTCCCAAATAGCAAGTTGCCTTCATTAGCCTTCTTACGTGCTTCAGGCACATTTTCTAGTATCCAATGGATTTTTGTGGCAGAGAAGTAGGGGTCAATAATAAGACCGGTTTTTTCTTTGATCATGTCAGTATAGCCTTTTTCTTTAAGCTCTTTACAATAATCAGACGTTCTTCGACATTGCCATACGATAGCTCTATAGATTGGTTCACCGGTTGTACGATCCCATACAATCGTTGTTTCTCGCTGATTGGTAATACCAATACCGGCAATCTGACTGCCTTTTGCATTAAGCTGTTTCATTGCCTCGCGTGCTACCGCATACTGGGATGACCATATTTCATTTGCGTCATGCTCAACCCATCCTGGTTTAGGAAAATATTGTGTAAATTCTTTTTTGCTAAGCGCACAGATTTTTCCTTTTTCATTAAAAAGAATACATCTATTGCTCGTTGTACCGGCATCTAATGCCATGATATATCTTTGCATAAGAGTCACCTCATTTCCATTATAATACGATATGTATTATCTTGGTTATATTTTTGTGATTTGGAAGAAAAATAAAAATGTATGTTTGTATGATATTTCTGTTCTGTAGTATAATATAAACATAGAGGAAAGGATTATTATGAAACGAACAAAGAATATTGAAACATTTAGAGACACTGAAGCAATTGTAGAAAAAAACAATGATGAATTAACAGGACTTGAAAAAGTACAGGTTAGATATGGTGCAAGAAATGCATTCAATCAGCCTATTTCTCCTGATGAAGCAGAACATGGAACATGGCTTGCTTTACATGAAGGAGACTACTATCATGTCTTCTATTGGAAAAGAGCACCTTATGAAGGTGGAGAAGTAGAAATCGATGATCGTGATGATTTTACATCTTCAGTAAAAACAAAACAGAAACTCATTCAGGAAGCAAAAGACTATTCTATAACTGAAGAATGGGGAAAGGGAGTCAATGGCTTCAAGGAACTTATGGCAAAATGGAAAGAAGTCAAGTATTGGCATCTTGCTATTGAAGATGAATTCTGGAAAGCATTCCAGGAAGCACAGGCTACTTTTTTTGAGCGCTTAAGAGCACATCACGACGATAATAAGAAAATCAAGTCTGCGCTTATTCAAAAGGCAGAGGAAGTATCCTCAAGTGATGATTTTTCACAGGCTACAGCCCAGCTCAATGCGTTATTAGAAGAATGGAAGCAGGCAGGATCTGCAGGCAATGAGTTAGATAATAAGCTATGGAAAGAATTCCGTAAATATTTTGATATCTTCTATAAACGTAAAGAAGAACATTGGAATGCCTTACAGCCAGCCATTGAAGAAGCAAAACGCAAGAAAGAAGAATTGATCGCATTAGCACAAGAAAAGAAAGATTCGACAGAATGGAAGCAGACAGGAAATTTCTATTATGATCTAATGGAACAATGGAAACAGGCAGGCTATGCTGGCAAGGATAATGATGATTTATGGGCACGCTTCAATGATGCTCGTCAGACTTTCTATAAAAATCGTCAGACATACTTTGATCAGCTAGATGCTAAACATAAACAGAATGCCTCAGAAAAAAAGAAACTCATCGATGAAGCTAAAAGATTAGCACACGGTTTAGACTACTCTAGAGAAGTCACACAGCGTATGCGTGACTTACAGTCAGAATGGAAAAAAATTGGTTCATGTGGCAGAGAAAAAGAGAATGCCTTATGGAAAGAATTCAGAGAACAGATGGATTTCTATTTTGATCATCTTAGAGAATTTAGCAGCTATGAAGGATAAAGAAGAGGGGAAAACCCTTCTTCTTTTTTGTATAAAAAACTTTCTATTTTTTGTTGACAAATAGTCACATTACTGGTATACTATCCATGTACTCAAAAGACGCCGCATTCGTATAACGGCTATTATATCTGCTTGCCATGCAGAGGATGCCGGTTCGATTCCGGCATGTGGCTCCAATTTAGTACATAACACTCCTTCGGGAGTGTTTTTTTGTATCTTATTATGTAATATATGCATGTTAATGTAAATAGGAAGACAAGATGATGAATTATCGGTAATATGAAATTGAAAGGAGGGGGAAGATGAAAGTCAATGTGGAATTATCTAAACAGTATCATCCACCATATATTGTCATTTATACTGATGAAATAAATGATGAAGTCCAGCAAGTAATCGACATGTTTACATCACCTAATCCTCTAGTAGCTAATAAGGAGGGAAGAATGCATGTCTTAAAAGTTGATGAGATCTATATGATTACTGTTGAAGATGGTAAGACAATCATCTATACATACAATGATAAGTATGTTTCTAAAAAACGTTTGAAAAGCTTCGATAAACTATTGGGAAAGGGATTTATGCAAATATCTAAGCAAACAATCATCAATCTTTCTTATTTAGATTTAATTGAAGCTAGTTTCAATGGTGCATTTCTTCTTAAATTAAAGAATGGATTATCAGATTATGTCTCAAGAAAGTACTTTCCTCAATTAAAAGAATATTTAGGTCTATAGGAGAATCATTATGAAAAAGATATTATCTAGTGTATTTGCATCAATTTCTTTAGCGGCTATCATATTTTGTATTGCGTGTGTTATTTTTGATATCTATTCTAATGGAGAATTTGTTAGAGGGGGATATGGTATAACTAAGATGGTGATAGGAACAATGTTTATCGGTCTTGGATTTGGGGTTCCTGCTTTGATTTATGATAATGAAAATCTCACACTTGGAATGCGTACATTGTTCCATATGGGTATTGGTTGTACCGTTTTGTTAATCACAGCATTCATGGTTGGTTGGATTCCGGTTAAAAATGGTCTATGGGCAATGATGAGTGCTATCATCGGCCAATTGTTAGTGGCTTTTAGCATCTGGTTTATCTTCTATTTACATAATAGAAGACTTGCTAAAAAGATGAATGAACGTATTAAAAAATTATAAGAAAATAATGAAAAAACCCTTTGACAAGTTACGGCAATGCTGATATATTAGTCGTGTACTCAAAAGACGCCGCATTCGTATAACGGCTATTATATCTGCTTGCCATGCAGAGGATGCCGGTTCGATTCCGGCATGTGGCTCCATTAGTACATCACACTTCTTCGGAAGTGTTTTTTTATAGTAAAAATCCCGCATTATGCGGGATTTTTGATTTTCTTTTTATTTTTATCGTAAATGATCTTAAGCCCCTTAAAAGTAAGCTCACGATCATAGACATCAATACATGACGTCTGATGATAGAGGATTTTACCTAATCCACCAGTAGAGATGACTTTAAGGTTTTCTCCATACTCTTCTTTAATCTTCTTTACAATATATTCGACCTGGCCAATATAACCAAAGACAATACCAGCCTGCATTGATTTTACAGTATTTTTTCCAATGACAGAGTCAGGTGTACTGATTTCAATTTCAGGTAACTGAGCAGCCATTGAAGAAAGTGCGTTAGCTGTAATACCAATACCAGCACTGGTAGCTCCACCAAGGAATTCTCCTTTTTCTGAAACAACATCATATGTTGTGGCAGTACCAAAATCAATAACGATGCAAGGGCCACCATATGTATAGTAGGCGCCAGCTGCATCGACAAGTCGATCAGCACCTAATGATGAAGGATGTTCAATCTTGACAGAAATACCAGTCTTCACACCTGGACCTACAAAAGTAGGATGGATGTTCAGGTATTTAATGATAGAACTTGAGAATGAGTAATTGACCTTAGGAACTACAGAACTGATGATAACATCCTGAATATCTTCAGCTTTGTAGTTGTTGGCATTCATAAACGCAGAAAGCATAACGCCATATTCATCAGATGTACGTGAAAAACGTGTGTTAAGACGATAATTATTAATAAGCTGGTCATCTTTATAGAATCCCATTGTGATATTTGTATTTCCAATATCTACAACTAGCAGCATGGTTTTAATCCTCCTTAAGTGACATCAGGCGATCAAGAATCACTAATCCCAGATCCTCTTTTGACATCATTGGTAAATCTTCAGTATTTTCTTTTGTAATAAGCGTAGCGACATTAGTGTCTGTCGCAAATCCAGCACCCTTGGTGCGTAAGGAATTAGCGACAATCATATCTGCATTCTTGCGAAGCAGTTTCTCTTTAGCGTGTGCAATCAGATCATTTGTCTCCATGGCAAAGCCGCAAATGATCTGCTGATTTGTGCGGTTAGCACAGAGGTAGGAAAGGATGTCGGGATTTTTGATAAATTCGACATGTAGACAATCGTCGTTCTTCTTGATCTTTTCTTTCGCGACATCTTGTGGACGATAGTCTCCGACTGCTGCTGACATGATAATATAATCTGCCTTTTTGCTTTCTTCTTTCATAAGTTCAAATAGATCATTGGCACTTATGAAAGGTTTCATTGTAACACCTGGAATATCCTTAAGGCTAACAGGGCCATGGGCTAATGTGACGTCAGCGCCAAGAAGGAAAGCAGCGCGGGCAATCGCATATCCCATTTTTCCTGTTGAATGATTTGAAATAAAACGTACTGGATCCATGGATTCTCTTGTTGGACCAGCACTGATGAGAACACGCTTGCCTTTAAGTGGATGAGAATGCAATGCGTATTCAATCATCAATTTGATGCTATTATAGTCTGCAAGTTTGCCTTTACCGACATCACCGCAGGCTAATAGACCTGTACCGGGTTCTATGAATAGAACACCATCATTTTTAAGTGTATCAATATTTCTTTGAGTTGCGTTGTTTTCGTACATATGTACGTTCATCGCAGGGGCGATTAGCTTTGGGCAAGTGGCAGCTAGAAATGCTGCTGTTAACATATTATCGGCAATGCCATAAGCTAATTTTGCCATCGTTGTAGCGGATGCAGGTACGACGATAAAGGCATCTGCATTCTTAACGATGTCAACGTGAGTGATTGTTCCAGGATCGTCATCAAATACGTCAATGTAGACTTTTCTTTTTGTTAATGCCTGAATAGACAAGGGTGTGACGAATTTGGCGGCAGAAGGTGTCATCAAGACATCAATTTCATAATTTTCTTTAGAAAGATCACTGATGAGCTGAACTGATTTAAACGCCGCAATTGATCCTGTAATTCCAATAATCAGTTTCTTTTTCATATTTTATCCTCGCTTTACTTTTAATAAGGCCTTGCTGACAGCTACTGCAATAACTGTACCAACGACTGCTTCAAGCAAGCTCTGTGTAGTCACGACAGTCATGAATGCTGGTAGTAAGGCAGAGAAACTTGTTCCCATAGCTTTTGCGTAAGCTACACCAAAGAAGACGTAGATTCCGCCTAAGACTAGGATTGTGTTAGTAAATGCACCAAAAAAAGAACTTACAGCCATTGCTGTGACATCATTCTTTTCTTTAAGAAGATTGTAGATTGTAGCAGCTACAAAACCAATCATCACTCTTGGGAAAATAGCGATTACTGCGCTTAAGATATTCCCACTGATAAATGGTGAAAAGACAAATGATACAACGGATGGATTCATTGTTGCTTTTAACATTGAAAATAATCCAAATACCAATCCAATGATACAGCCTTCCTTTCTACCAAGGACAATAGCTGCAATAATAACGGGAATATGCAAAGTAGTTGCATTTAATGGACCGATAGGAATGAATCCTAGGAATGGTACCATGACCATTAGGGCCTCGATCGCAATGAACAAGGCAAGATAAGTTAAGTTCTTTGTGTTTTTCATATTCAATTTTCCTCCACTGTTGCTCACAAAGGATGCAACGTTTCTATATATTTGCCTACTCCTATTTCTGTTGATGCTTAAGTAAGTCACCACATGATGAAATCCTCGTAGACAAATTTATTATAGATTAATTATAGAAAAAAGCAATAAATACTATTTTTCATTGATTGGAGAATAGAAAGGATGACGCAGATCTTCTTCATAATCATAATGCAATTTAAATGCCTTGTGTTCATTATAATTTAAACTAAAGAAACAGGCATAAAGCATCGTACAAATATATTGAATAGATAATAAAGAAGAAAAAGGAGCCATCTTATTAAAGATCTTCTCTTTAGAAGAAATATGAAGAATAAGATCACTGTAATGAGAAAGCTGATTATCCCCAAGGGATGTAATCGCAATGATTTTTGTCTTTTGTTTCTTCAGTGTTTTCGCAATCCTGATAATCTCATCTGTTTCTCCAGAATAGGAAATAATAATGGCCACATGTTTAGGATTGCTTACTCTTGCAAGAAAGCCCTGTTCACCAGCCATTGTACGAAAGTTGACCTGTTTGCCGATGCGCATCATATTATGCGCAAAAGATTGTGCCACCAACAGAGAGTTTCCTAGTCCATATAGATCAATGCTGTCTGCTTTATCTAATAGCTTTACGCATTGATTTAATGTCTTTTGATCAAGCAGGGCGGCACTATCATCGATGGTTTCTTTATGCAGTAAGGTAAGATTATTGATGATGGTATTAAAATCATCATCTTTATCAAAAGGAAAGTTGGGATCAATCTCTTTTGATGTATGAAGAGACAGCTCCTTGGCCAGAGTGATCTTTAGATCATTAAATCCTGATAAACCACATTTCTTGGCAAGTCTTACAATTGTAGCAGGGGAAGAATAAGTCTTTTTCGCAAAGGTGTGAATGGACATCTTTACGACCTCTTCACCATGTTCAAGAATATATTGAGCCAGGATATTCTCTGACTCAGTAAAATGCATTTTTAGTTCTAATTGTGTTAATAGATTCATTATGTTTCACCAATCACATTATATCATGAAATAATGTTTCATAAAAAGAACAATCATATGAAAAAGAATGAAACGATATTATAAAGGAGAGCGTTGCTATTTACTTTGATGAAAGCGTATGCATAAAATGAAGTGGACATAAGGAGGACAACTAAGATGAAACAATTACCTAAAGATTTTTATTGGGGAGGAAGTGTATCTTCTTTTCAAACTGAAGGTGCTTATGATGAAGGTGGAAAAGGGGTTTCCATCTATGATGTAAGACCAACACCAGAAGGACATGCTGATTGGAAAGTTGCTATTGATGCCTATCATCGCTACAGTGAAGATATTGCTTTAATGAAAGAAATGGGCTTTAACTTCTATCGTTTTTCAATCTGCTGGAGTCGTATTATTCCTAATGGGGATGATGAAGTCAATGAAGAAGGTGTTGCTTTCTATAATCGTCTTATTGATGAATTAATTGAAAATGGCATTACACCAATGATCACATTGGTACACTTTGATATGCCTTATCATCTTGTAAAAGAATATAACGGTTTTGCATCTAGAAAAGTTGTAGATCTATTTGAACGCTATGCACGAGTATGTATTTCTCGATTTGGTGATCGTGTGAAACATTGGATGAGCTTTAATGAACAGAATCTTCATGCTATGAATCTTCTTTATTCTAATGCTGAAGAGATTCCTGAAGGGGTATCAAAAGAAAAGCATCTCTATCAGGTGGCTCATAATGTTATGATTGCTCATTGTAAGATGGTCAAGGCTGTAAGAGAATTAGCACCTGATGCTAAGGTGGGAGGCATGACAACAATCATGGCTTTCTATCCAGCTACCATGACACCGCAGAACAATCTCTTTGTACAGGAAATGAACAATCTTGTGAATATGTGGACTGTGGATGTACAAGCTAATGGACGCTATCCTGAGTACTACAGTGCCTATTTAAAAGAACGTGGATGGTTCCCTCATTTTGAAGAAGGGGATGAAGAGCTTTTACAATATACAAGTGATTATTTAGCATTCTCATATTATCGTTCTAATGTATTGACAAGTGGAGAACTAGATCTAGAACATGACTATGCTTCACTTCTTGATAAGCATGTCATTAAAAACCCTCATCTTGAAGCGACTGAATGGGGTTGGGAAAAAGATGCAACTGGTTTACGTATTGTCATGAATGATATGTATGCTCGTTTCCATAAGCCATTATTTATCTTAGAAAATGGAATGGGTGCAAGAGAATCTATTGATGTCAATGAACAGGTACAAGATGATTATCGTATCAGCTATCATCGCAATCATATTCAGGCTATGAAAGATGCAATGCTTAAAGATGGAGTTGAATGTCTTGGCTATGTAACATGGGGACCAATAGATATTCCTTCTTCTTCATGTGAAATTGCTAAAAGATATGGCTTCGTCTACGTTAATAGAACTGATCAGGAACTGTTGGATTTAAGAAGAATTCCTAAGAAGTCTTTCTATTGGATCAAGAAGGTCTTTGAAAGCAACGGTGAGGATTTACAGTAGTTTTTAGCAGACTTCATTTGACAGTGCTAATTCTTTGGTGTAATATGTTTTTAGCAATTAAGAAAAGGAGTGCTAAAATATGAGTGAAAAGAAACAGTTTAAGACAGAATCAAAACGATTATTGGATTTAATGATCAATAGCATTTACACACATAAAGAAATTTTCTTAAGAGAATTGGTTTCCAATGCAAGTGATGCCAGCGATAAACTATATTACAAGGCTTTACAGGAAAATATTAACGGTATCTCAAGAGAAGATATGGATATTTTCTTATCAATAGATAAAGAGAAAAGAACAATTACCATTGAAGATCATGGTATTGGTATGGATCATGATGAACTAGAAGAACGTTTAGGTACAATCGCTAACTCTGGTTCAAATGAATTTAAGAATGCCCTTGAAAAAGGTGTAGATAATGTCGATATTATCGGACAGTTCGGGGTTGGCTTCTATTCTGCATTCATGGTTGCAGATAAAGTAGAAGTCTTCTCAAAAAAATATGGTGAAGACAAAGCGTACGCTTGGGTAAGTGATACAAGCGATGGCTATGAAATCTTTGAATCAGGTTTAGATCATCATGGAACTAAGATTGTTCTTCATTTAAAAGATAATACTGAAGAAGAAAACTATGATGAATATTTAAGCCAGTATGAAATTGAAAGATTAATCAAGAAATATTCTGACTATATCCACTATCCAATCAAGATGGAAATGACAGTTTCTAAAAAGAAAGAAGATAGTGATGAATATGAAGATGTTACTGAAGTAAAAGTATTGAACTCTCAGGTTCCACTTTGGAAACGTAATAAGAAAGATATTACTGAAGAAGAATACAATGATTTCTATAAATCAAAGTTTAATGATTTTACTGATCCTCAGCGTGTTATGCATAATAGAGTAGAAGGTAATATCACATATGATTCATTGTTATTTATTCCTTCACAAGTACCAATGAACTATTTCTCAAGTGAATATGAAAAGGGACTTCAGCTTTATTCAAGAGGTGTCTTCATTATGGATAAAGCAAAGGATCTTGTGCCAGAACATTTCCGTTTTGTAAGAGGTCTTGTTGATTCACAGGATTTAAATCTTAATATTTCAAGAGAAATGCTTCAGCATGACCGCAGCATGAAACTTATTGCGGATCGTATTGAAAAACGTATTCAAAGAGAACTAGAAGACATGCTTAAGAAAGATCGTGAAGAGTATGTGAAGTTCTGGAAGAACTTTGGTATGCAGATTAAGTTTGGTATCTATCATTCTTATGGCATGCTTAAAGATAAATTACAGGATTTATTGTTATTCTACAGTGCCAACAAGAAAGATTACATCACTCTTAATGAATATGTAGAAGCAATGAAAGAAGATCAGAAAGATATTTATTTTGCGAGTGGAGAAACTGTCGAAAAGATCGATATGTTGCCAGCTTGTGAAGCTGTTAAAGATAAAGGATTTGATATTCTTTACTTAACAGATAATGTTGATGAATTCTGTCTTCAAATGTTAAGAGATTATAAAGAAAAGACATTCAAGAATGTTACACAGGGTGATTTAAATCTTGAAAGTGAAGAAGAAAAGAAAGAACTTGAACAAAAGACAACTGATCATAAAGATCTACTTGATGCAATCAAGGAAGCATTAGGTGACAAGGTTGTTGAAGTAAGATTATCTTCACGTCTAAAATCACATCCAGTCTGCTTGACTTCAAGTGAAGGTGTATCATTTGAAATGGAAAAAGTGCTTAATGCTATGCCAGAAGCACAGGGACAAAATGTCAAGGCTGGAAGAATTCTTGAAATCAACCCAAATCATGATTTATTTAATGCCTTAGTAAATGTCAATGAGAAGAATGCGGATAAAGTCAAAGACTATGCCTCTCTTCTATTTGATGAAGCCATGTTAATTGAAGGCTTTACAATTGAAGATCCAGTAGGCTTCTCAAATAAGATTACAAGTTTAATGATTGAAGCTTCAAAATAATTGAGTACCCTCCAAGAGGGTACTTTTCATTTAAACAGTGATAAACAGGTAGACAATCCTTGACAAGGAGTAATATAGGAGTATAATTCAAACGTATAAAATGATAAAGAGATAGAGGCAGCGGTGCGTCAGAGTAGGACAGGGAGGAGACATCCGATGAAATGTCTAAAAGGTAATCATCGCCGAAAGAGCTTGGTGGTAATCAGGTCTCTTGGGGATCAAGGAAATACTTTGGTCACTCCTTCGCAAGAAGAGGCGTTATCTGCAGGTTGATATTGAGGCTATGCAATAATGCATAGCTTTTTTTCTTTGTCGGAAAGGATAGTTTATGAAGAAAGTTCTTATCATGTTAATGATGTCTACACTTATTTTAAGTGGATGTACGACAACAAGAAATACAGAAGACAATTTTATTGTAGGAATGGAAGCTGCTTATCAGCCGTTTAACTGGCAGGCTATTAAAAGAGGCAGTTCCGGTGTCTATTTAGATGGAGGAGCAGGAATTGCGGATGGCTATGATGTCGTTATTGCCAGCAAGATTGCTAAAAAGATTCACCGTAAGCTAGTCATCAAGAAAATCAGCTGGGAAGGTCTTCCTAGTGCACTTGAATCAGGAGAAATCGATGCGATTATCGCTGGAATGACAGCTAGTCCTGAACGTGAAAAAGGAATGGATTTTACAACACCTTATTATTCATCAGAAATGGTTATGATTGTTAGAAAGAACAGCAAGCAGGCGCACTATGATAGTGTTGATCAGTTTAAAGGATCAAAGGTGATGGGGCAGAAGAATACCAACTATGATACGATCATTGATCAGATCAAAGGGGTAAAGCATCAGACACCAAAAGCGACTTATCCTGAATTAGTTATGGCTTTAAGAACCGGTGATGCGGATGGTGTTACTGCTGAACTTCCGGTAGCTACAGGAATCTGTAAAGCCAATAAGGAATTAAGTATTGTAAAATTTAAACCAGGAAAAGGGTTTGATATTGATACAACAGTATCAATTGGATTAAAGAATAATTCAAGAAAAACGAAACTCTTTAAAGATGTACAGCGTGCATTAGATTCTATTTATCAAGAAGAAAGAGTAAAAATTATGGAAGAAGCGGTTAATCGTGCACCGCTTTATCAGGATCAGTAGGAGGATATTATGAGTATAGATTTTCATTTTGCTTGGCAGACTTTATTAGATGGCTGGCCATTATTTGCTTATGGTATAGCCATGACATTAGCATTTGCTTTTGTAGGAACAGCTTGTGGTTTAGTATTAGGATTAATTATTGGAGCTATTCATTCCATGGAAATTGATCCATTGGATTCTACTTTTAAGAAGATATTAAAAAAATGTGGACATGTCTTCACATCACTTTATGTATGGATCTTTAGAGGAACACCGATGATGGTACAGGCTGTCTTCCTTTATTATTTATTAAAGCCAATTCTTAATTGGGATGGATTGACTGCTGGGATGATCATTATTTCAATCAATACGGGTGCTTATATGGCAGAAATCATTAGAAGTGGTATTCAAGCTATTGATCCTGGTCAAAGTGAAGGAGCGAAAGCTTTAGGGATGACCAATGCGCAGACTTTGTTTTCAATCATTTTCCCTCAGGCTATTAAGAACAGTTTCCCTTCAATTGGTAATCAGCTTATTGTTAATATCAAAGATAGCTGTATGTTAAATGCGATTGCGGTTACTGAATTGTATTTCCAGGCAACTAGTATTGCAGGAAGTACGATGAAATATACTGAAATCTATATGCTAGTGGCCATTATGTACTTGATTCTTACATCATTGGCAACAGCTATTCTTCATTTTATTGAAAAGAAAATCACTCATACCAATCAGGTGAGTGTTATGGATAATTGTGCATAGGAGGTAGGATGATGGAACATGTTATTGAAATTCAGCATTTAAAAAAATCATATGGCAACTTGGATGTTCTACATGATGTTAATCTTTCTATTGATGAAGGACAGGTAATGACTATTATTGGATCATCAGGAAGTGGGAAATCTACTTTGTTAAGATGTATCAACCTTCTAGAGATTCCAACAGGAGGAACAATTGCTTATCGTGGAAAGAAGATTCTTGATGGAAATATGAACATCAATAGTTATCGTTCTAAGGTAGGCATGGTATTCCAGTCATTTAACTTGTTTGCCAATAAGACCGTTTTAGAAAACTGTATGATTGCTCAGATTAAGGTATTAAAGAGAAATAAGGAAGAAGCAAGACAGATTGCCTTAAAGCATCTTTCAGCAGTAGGCATGGAAAAGTTTGCTCAGGCATCGGTCACTACGCTTTCAGGTGGACAAAAACAGCGTGTTGCAATTGCGAGAAGTTTATGTATGGATCCTGATGTTCTATTATTTGATGAACCAACATCAGCACTTGATCCAGAAATGGTAGGAGATGTATTGGAAGTCATGAATTCCCTTGCTAAAGAAGGATTGACTATGGTTGTCGTTACTCACGAAATGCAGTTCGCTAAAGAGGTCAGCGATGTCGTATGCTTTATGGACAAAGGATACGTCTGTGAAATTGGAACATCGGATCAGATTTTCAATCATCCTAAAGAAGAGCGTACAAAACAGTTCTTAAGTCGTTATATGAATGATGCAAGCTAAAAAGGCTTGCGTTTTTCTTTCGTTTTTCCATTTGTTTTGATAGAATGCTCGAGTGTTAAAAATATAGATATATAAAATACCTTTGATATAAATATGACGAATTTATTACAAAAATAGAAAAAATTGTTTATACTTTGACATATTTTTGACATTATAAATGTAGAATGGATTTATAGGAGGAAAGCTTATGGAGCATGTTATAGGTAAATATGGCGATTTAAAAGAAGCGTTACATCAATATGATATAAAAGAACTTTTAAAAAACTCTTTATTTTTTAAAGTTGATTTCACTCAGGATTATTACGAAGAAATCTTTCGTGGAAATGCCTGTGCTTATATAGAAGAAGGATGTAAAGGGTCTTTTTATGAGGCTGTTAAGTTTCTTGAAAATAACGTTTCTAAAAATAAAGATGAACTGATGAGTCTATTGAATAATCCTAGTGATAATGTGCATAAAGAATTAGATATTGAGCTTTCTATCCAGAATAAGAAGCATATGCTTCATATTATCTCTATTGTAAGAAAGCATTATGGCTATTTCTTTATATATGATACAAAAGATCATCATACTATTGATTTAAGAAAATATGATCTTCTTACTGGCTTATATCATCGTTTCTATTATGAAACACTTATCAATAAGCAAGAAGAAGGAACAATGATTGTCTTTGATATCGACCATTTCCGTTTGATCAATACACGCTTTGGTTTAAAAATGGGAGATGAGGTCCTTGTTGATCTGGCTAATAAGCTTAAAAAGCAGTTTACAGATGGGCTGATCTGTCGTCATTCTGCCGATGAGTTTCTGGTCTTTATTAAAGAGACAAACAAAGAAATAATTGAAGAAAAGATCGGTTTTATTATTGATGTTGTACAAGAATATAAAGATGTCTACTATCGTATGACAGCAGGCTATGCTTTATTAAAAGCAGGGGATGATTTCCAGTCCCTTTATAGAAGAGCAACTGATGAGAAAGAAAAGAACAAGAAGACAAGTGATGCCTTCAAGTTAACTGAAACAATAAATAAATTTGATTTAAAAGATATCGCTGATGGTCTTCCAGGTGCATTGCTTGTCTATAAGGCAACAGGTAGAGAAGAGATTCTATTTGCCAATAAAGAACTGTTGGATATCTTTGAATGTCAGTCATTTAAAGAACTGATGGATTACACGCATGGATCATTTAAGAATCTTGTCTACGAGGATGATATTGAAGAAGTGGAACGTTTTATCTGGAAACAGGTCAATTCTAATGAGAACAGATTTGATTATGTACGATATCGTATTATGACAAAATCAGGTAAGATCAAGAATGTTGAGGACTTTGGAAAGCTTTCTCATAATACAACATATGGTGATGTCTTCTATGTTTTCATCCATGATCTTTCTAAGAAAAGAGATATGTTAAGTGTTATTGGAAAACATGATTATTATGATGTGGATGAAGAAGGCATTGATCGTCTTACGCATTTAAGAAATTATGATTATTATCGTAATAATGCTTTGGATTTTTATGATACATTGCTTTCTCATAATGTTAATGGTGCTTTTATTTATTTGGATATTGTCAACTTTAAGCTATACAATGAAAAATTTGGTTTTATTGGTGGAGATGCATTGCTTAGAAGATTTGGTAGAATGATGGAAGAGATCTTTAAAGAGAGTCTTATTGCTCGTATTTCTGAAGATCATTTCATCGTCCTGACTGATGAAAGCTTAGCGCATGAACGCATTAAGACGTTACATGAACGTATTCAAAATCTTCAGCATAGTGTTTATCTTGATATTAAGGCAGGTATCTTTGTACCAGAAGTTGAACGTGTAAGTGATGCGGCACATGCCTGTGATCAGGCGAAATTGGCTTATGATCAGATTAAACATAATTATCAGGAATATGAATGTTATTATTCTTCTCGTTTAAAAGATCATTATCATAAGAAGAAGTACATTGTCAGTCATTTTAAGGAAGCATTGAACAAAGGCTATATTAAGACATACTTACAGCCAGTGGTGAATGCAAAGAATAGGGAACTGTTTGGCTTTGAAGCTCTTTCTAGATGGTTTGATCCTAAATATGGTATGATTCCTACTGAAACATTTGTAGGTGTATTGGAAGATGCGCATTTAGTCTATGAACTAGATCTTCATACATTAGAGGAAGTCTGTCAGATTATTTCTAAAAGAAAATCCAACGGTGGGAAGATTTATCCTATTTCTGTCAATCTTTCTCGTATCGACTTTGAAAACTTTGATCTCATTACGCATGTTGTTGATATTTTAGATCGATATCAGGTTGATAAATCAAGCATTCATGTTGAAGTGACAGAAAGCATTGCCTTTAACCGTAATGATTTCCTTAAACGTCAGGTCGATCTCTTTAGATTCCATAACTTGGAAGTATGGATGGATGACTTTGGCAGCGGTTATTCTTCATTGAATGCTCTGCAGGAATTTGATTTCAATGTCATTAAGATGGATATGGACTTCATGAAGAATTTCTCAATCAACAGCAAATCACAGATGATTGTTGAAACAATCATGACCATGGCTCATAGGATGGGACTTAAGACACTAGCTGAAGGTGTAGAAACAGAAGAACAGCTGAAATTCCTTCAGAATTGTGGCTGTGATCTATGTCAAGGTTATCTTTTTGGTAAGCCTGAACCTTGGGATAAATATATTTAATATAAGAAAAAGTTCTCGTTTTTTCAGACAGTATGATAGAATGGTAGTAATAGGAGTGATCATATGAAACTAATTCAAGAAATACTGTGTGTCATCGGGGGCTTTTTCTTTATTTATTTAGGAACAGTCTTCATTAGAGCACAAGATGATGTTCGTGCATTAAAAAAAGAATTACAGACAAGTCGTATGCAGTCAATCAAGAAGGTGCAGCAGCAAGTTGATGATGCCTATGCATCATTGCAGGATCTTAATCAACCCATTGCTCTTACCCATAAGTTTGCTTCTAAATTGAATTCATTCTTTAAAAAACGTTGACTTCACTTTTTGTTTATGTATACTAATATGTAATATCATTTATAAACTCGTAGACGAAGAGAGTAGTCAATAGCGATGTCTAAGCGAATCAGTGAGGGTGTGAGACTGATACAGAACTTTTGATGAAGCGTACTTTTGAGAGGTTCATCTGAATGAAGTAGGATGAAAGGTGTTCCGCCTTAAGGAATGAGTGGATATTGTAAAATATCAAGAAGAGTGGTACCGCGTTAATGACGTCTCTTGCATATGCAGGAGACGTTTTTTGTTTATAAATGTGAAAGGGGATATTTAATGATAAAAATGGGGATGAACCGGCGTTAAGAGTCGAATGAATAGATTTTATAAATAAGGAAAGAAGGTAAAGATTATGAAAAAGGTATTAAGTTTAGCATTAAGCATGCTAGTAGCATTCGCACTTGTAGGATGCTCATCACAGAGTAATGGAAAGAAAGAATTATTGATTGGAGTTTCTCCAGATTATCCTCCATATGAATCTTTAAATACAAAGAATGAAATGGAAGGCTTTGATATTGATATGACAAAAGAGCTTATCAAGATTATGAACAAGAATGGTGGAAATTATACTTATAAATGGAAACAGATGAGTTTCGATACATTAAGAGGTGCTGTTCAGTCTAATCAGATTGATTTAGCTATCTCAGGTTTTACTAAACATAAAGAATGGGATGTTCTTTGGTCAAATAAGTACAACAACTCTAAACAGGTTGCTTTAGTTAAAGCAGGTTCTTCTATCAAGAAAAATAGTGATTTAAATGGCAAGAAGATCGGTGCTCAGCTTGCTGCTACTGGTGAAAGTGTTGCTAATGATATTAAGAAGAAAGCTCCTTCTACTACAGTTAAGACATCTAAGGATGCTAAAGTGCTTGTAGAAATGATTAAATCAAATGGATTGGATGCTGTTATTCTTGATGAAGCAGTGGCTAAGAACTATGTAAAGAACAATAAAACATTAGAAATGGTTAATGATGAAGCGTTATTAGTTGAAGAAAACTTAATTATCGCAAACAAGAACTCAAAAGATTTAATCAAAGAAGTCAACAAAGCTGTAGATGAATTTGTTAAATCTAAGAAATATACTGAATTAAAAAGTAAATGGGGTTGCTAAAACATGAATGCATTCATTGAATTCTTAACATTAGATAACTTGACCTACATGCTATTTGGGCTTGTATGGTCAGTTATATATGGTGTCATCGTTGTTCTCGTTGGTACTATTTTAGGTATCATTGGGGCAGCACTTAAAATTTCTAAACATAAAGTGTTACAGAGCATTGGGGGATTATATACTACAGTATTTATTGGAACACCAATGATGCTACAGATTCTCTTCTTTGCAGTAGCTTTACCACAGGCCTTGTCTTTTACAGGGATGCGTTTTGAACCAACAACACTTGGTGTTGTGGCAATGTGTCTTAACGCTGGTGCCTACCAGACAGAATTGATTCGTTCTGGGATCTTAGGTGTCGATAAGGGACAGTGGGAAGCGACAGAAACTTTAGGATTATCTTATTTTCAGGCAATGAGATATGTTATTCTTCCACAGGCCTTTAAGAGAATTATTCCTCCTTTGATTAGTGAATTTATGACATTAATCAAGGATTCTTCTCTACTTTATAACATTGGTGCCATTGAATTGACAGCTTCAGCTAGTGTCCTTGGCTCAAGATCAGCAGGTATCATGATTCCATATCTTGATGCTGGTATTATGTATATTGTCATTTATCTTATCTTATCAAGAGTAGAAAAGATGGCAGAAAGGAGATTAGCAGTAAGTGACTAATTCAATGATAAAGGTCGATCATATTACCAAAACATTCAATGGCTTTACAGCTGTAAATGATGCGTCCTTAGAAATAGAAAAAGGTGAAATTGTCTGTCTGATTGGTCCTTCGGGATCGGGCAAGAGTACCCTTATCAGATGTATTAATGGACTAGAACATCCTGAAACAGGAAAGGTCTATATTGATGGAGAAGAGCTTGATCCTAAATCAGGCAACTTCGCACAGATCAGAAGAAAGATGGGATTTGTATTCCAGCATTTCAATTTGTTTCCTAATATGACAGTATTAGAAAACTTGACATTAGCACCAGTGAAGGTGTTAGGCAAGAGCCAGCAGGAAGCTGAAGATGTGGCTATGAAATATCTTCAGGTCGTTGGTCTTGTAGAAAAGAAGGATGAATATCCTAATAAATTATCAGGTGGACAAAAACAGCGTGTCGCTATTGCGAGAGCACTTTGTCTTGAACCTGAAATGATGTTATTTGATGAACCGACATCTGCACTTGATCCAGAAATGGTATTGGATGTATTGAATGTCATGAAAGAATTAGCAAACGAAGGCATGACGATGATCGTCGTTACTCATGAAATGGGATTTGCGAAAACTGTTGCCAACAGGGTAGTATTCTTAGAAGATGGTAAAATCGTCGAAGATACTGATGCAAAAACATTCTATGAAAATCCAGAAAGTGATCGTGCCAAGGATTTCTTATCTAAGGTCATGTATTAATGGAACTCAAAGAATTCAGTGTTGAAACATGGATGACAGACCATGAGCAAGACTGCAAATTTAACTTAGCGGATACCTGTGTATCCGCTTTGACCATAAATGAGCTTGCCAAGCTTATAGATGTAGATCTACTTTCAAAGATTGGACAAGTATGCCTCGATTATGGACCTATTACAGGTTCTTCTCGTCTTAAACAAGCTATTCTTTCATTATATAAAAATGGCGATGAAGACAATATCGCCATTACCCATGGTGCCATCAATGCCAATCAGCATGTGATGGATACCATTCTTTCTCCCGGGGATCATGTGATCGCCATGACTCCATCCTATGAGCAGTTCTACACTTATCCTGCTTCATTGGGATGCAGCTATACGCTTATTTCCTTGAAAGAAGAAAACCAGTGGAAACCAACCATCGATGATTTCAAGGATGCAATAAAAAAAGAAACAAAGATGATCATTCTCAATAGTCCCAATAATCCTACCGGTACAGTCATAGACGAAGCGCTGATGTCATCACTGATTGATTTAGCAAGAGTGCATGATTGTTATATTATGGTAGATGAAATCTACAAGGGATTATCAGAGAAGACACCAACAAGTGTCTGTGATCTTTATGAAAAAGGGATAGTCACTAACGGACTTTCCAAAATATTTGGTTTTGCAGGTCTTAGACTTGGCTGGGTGAAAGCCAATAAGGAACTGATCAAGAAGATCAATTTTAGAAGAGACTATACAATTATTTCTTCAGGTGCCTTCAGTGATATGATGTCCACTGAGATTCTTGAACATACTTCACCAATATTAAAGAGAAGTCGAGACATTGTTAAAATCAATAAGCAGATTCTTTCTTCTTGGCTAGAAAAAGAAAATCTTGTCACATGTGTTATTCCAGAAGATGGAACAGTATGCTTCCTGCATTATCATCTACCAGTTGATTCAAAGACGCTCTGTAAAGATCTTCAGGAAAAGACCGGGGTATTCTTTGTACCGGGAAGCTGTTTTGATAAAGAGTATCATCTGCGTTTTGGCTTTACGCAGGATCCTCATATTATTGAAGAAGGTCTTGCTTTATTAAGCAGTTATCTCCATGCATTCCAATAGGAATGCATTTTTTTCTTTTTTTAAATAATATATCTTTTCATAGTAAAAATTATCATATATAATAATATGTTGTTAAAGGATGTGAAACGGATGAGAATCAATACAAAGAAGGCTTGGCCTTATGAAATTAATTTCATTGTACATACGAAAGCCTTCGAGTTTGAAAATGAAGGGATTCAAAGAGTCAACGCTGATGATATCAAATCATTCCTTTTAGAGGTTAAGTGGAAAAACAGAACATTTATTGAGTACTGTGACGCTGTTGACGACATCATGTCTCTACAGTTCTCTGACGTATTCGATTTCTTAAGAGCGAAAGTTATTGTGGATGCTCGCAATAAGGATTTAAGTGATTTTAATGATCTAATTTTCAAATAACTGCTTGGGCAGTTATTTTTTATTGAGGTGAGCTATGAAATATACGATTGAAGCATTAACGAAAACTGAAGATATCATGAGAGATTATAAGGTCAATTCATTATTGGCTAAGGTGCTTGAAAGCAAGAATATGGATTTAGAGGATTATCATGCTTTAATTAATCCGAAGCTGACTTATCATGACTTCTCTCTTTTCTCTGAAGGAGAAATGGCAGTGGAACGTATTAGAGAAGCGATTGATCAGCATGAGAAGATCTGTATCTACGGTGATTATGATTGTGATGGCATATTGGCAACTGCAATTATGGTACAGGCTTTTCATGAGTTGAATGTCAAGGTAGGATACCATATTCCTAATCGTTTTGAAGATGGCTATGGCTTAAATGTCAGACGTGTAGAACAGATGGCAGATAAGGGATATAGTCTTATCATTACGGTAGATAATGGCATTAAATCTTTTGATGCAGTAGAAGCGGCTAATAATAGAGGAGTAGATGTCATCATAACGGACCATCATACTTTTGATGAGGATGACTATCCTGATGCTATGAGTATTGTGCATACAAAACTCTCGCAGGATTATCCATTCAAGGAAATCTGTGGTGGCTTTGTAGCCTATAAGCTTGCAGCTACATTGCTTGGTCATCATGATCCTTATTTATATTCGTTGGCTGCATTGACAACAGTTTCTGATATGATGCCTTTACTAGATGAAAATCGCTCACTTGTAAAAAGAGGACTTTCTTTTATGGAAGCCCATCATTATCCTCAGCTGGATCTGCTTTTAGGTAATCAGAAGTATTCAGCAACATCATTAGGATTTAGTGTAGCGCCCAAGATCAATGCTTTTGGTCGATTGCCAGAGATGGTGAATCCTAATAATCTTGTTAAGTATTTTCAAAAACAGGTTGACCCGATGTTCTTAGAGGCAGTGGCCAAGAATGCAGGGACAATCAATTCAAAAAGACAATCACTTACTAATAAGTACTATGAAGAAGCTTTACAGGTTCCTCATGATGATTTCCTTTATTATAGTTCAAGCAACATCCACGAAGGTGTCGTTGGTCTTGTCGCAGGAAAATATGCAAGAGACTACAATCGTCCTTCATTTGTCATGAATTATGATGAAAAGACAGGTATCCATAAAGGAAGCGCACGAGGTGTGGAAGGCTTTAATCTCTATGAGTTCTTTACAGCTCATAGCGATTTATTGAAACAATATGGCGGTCATGCGATGGCTGGCGGCTTTAGTGTTGATGAAGATCATTTTGACTTATTGAAACAAGCGATAGAAGAAGAAATCGTCGGACGCAGTTTTGAAGCAAGTCAGGAAGTAATCCCTTTAACAAATGAAGATTTAACAATCGACAACGTTGAATCACTGGATGCTTTAGAGCCTTTTGGTCAGGGCAATGAAGCACCGAAGTTTATTTTGAAAGATGTTTTATTTGATGATATTAGACAGTTATCTTCAGGTAAACATTTACGATTAGATAAACATCTTTCAGGATGTGATCTTGCTTGCCTTTACTTTTCACAAGGTGAGCGCTATGAAGAACTTAAGCGAAAAGGACCTATTACATGTGTAGGGAGCTTAAGTATCAATGAGTATAGAGGTAAAAAAAGTATCAATTTTATCATTGATGACATTCTCATGTAAGCATGATAATACTTCTCATGATAGATAAAGTTTGATATAATGTGCAGTGTACAGGAGGAACGTTTTATGGATTTAGAAAAATATATAGCTGCTATCCCTGGATTCCCAAAGGAAGGTATTATTTTTAGGGATATTACACCAATGTTACAGGATCCTGAAGCATTCAAGGAAACAATCAATGTGATTGTCAATTATGCAAAGGATAAGAATGTAGATGTTGTTGTTGGACCAGAAGCAAGAGGATTCTTCTTCGGTTGTCCTGCGGCTATAGCTTTAGGAGCAGGTTTTGTACCTGTGAGAAAGCCAGGAAAATTACCTAGAGAAACAATCAGCAAAAAATATGATTTGGAATATGGATCAAATGAAATCCATATGCACAAGGATTCAATTAAAAAAGGACAGAGAGTTTTAATCGTTGATGACTTACTTGCAACAGGTGGAACGATCGAAGCAACAATTGAACTTATCGAACAGATGGGTGGTATCGTTGCTGGTATTGCATTTGTTGTAGAATTAAAAGACTTAAATGCAGCAGAACATTTAAGAGCAAAAGGTTACGATGTGTTCTCTATTGTAACTTACTAATAAAAAGAGACGATTGTCTCTTTTTTCATAAGAAGAAGGAGGTTGGCTAGTTATGGAAATAAAAGGTGCAAAAGATCAGGTGACATTTGAGGATGTTAAAGCGCTCGCTTCTACATATATCACAAATCCTGAGTCGTTGGCTCTCATTCAGAAGGCCTATGACTACATTATGGTCATGCATGATGGACAAAAAAGACGTTCTGGGGAACCATATACTATCCATCTCATCTGGGTTGCATACATCTTATGTACACTACAGACTGGTCCAGTCACAATAGCTGCTGGGCTATTGCATGATGTCATGGAAGATTGTGACGTTCCTCGTGAAGAAATGATTGAACGTTTTGGAGAAGAAATTACAACGCTTGTAGAAGGGGTTACCAAGATCAATAAGATGCCATACATGGATGAATCCGAAATCTATGCGGAAAATCATCGTAAGATCTATATCGCTATGGCCAAGGATATCCGTGTCATCCTTATTAAATTGGCGGATCGTCTCCATAATATGCGTACATTAGAGTTTATGCCGCCAGAAAAGCAGCAGCGTATTTCAAGAGAAACAATGGAAGTCTATGCGCCAATTGCGCATCGACTAGGGATCAATGACATTCGTGTCGAACTAGAAGATTTATGTCTCTACTATCTTGATCCAACAGCTTATCATGAAATAGTTGAACTGCTTGAACAAAAGAAAAGCGAAAGAAAAGAACATGTCGATATGATGATGAAAGAAGTCAAGGCTTTACTTGATGAACATCATGTCTCATATCGTATGAAAGGTCGAGCTAAGCATATTTATTCCATCTACAAGAAGATGGTCATCAAACATAAACGCTTTGATGAATTATATGACCTCAATGCTTTACGTATTATCCTAGATGACCATGTCAATTGTTATGAAGTACTAGGATTGATCCATGAAAGATATCGTCCACTTCCAGGAAGATTCAAGGATTATATTGCCATGCCAAAGCCAAATATGTATCAGTCGCTTCATACGGCTGTCATTGGAGCGGGCGGACAAATCTTTGAAATCCAGATTCGTACGGAATCAATGGATCAGCTTGCTGAGCGTGGGGTTGCTAGCCATTGGCGCTACAAGGAAGGCAAGAACTATTCGGCAAGCAGAGAACAGAAAGAAATTGGTGAAAAGCTGCAGTGGCTTAGTGATTTTATTGCCTTGAGTGATGAAATCAAAGATGAAAAGGCACAGGAGTATTATGATACTTTAAAGAGAGATATCTTTGAAGCCAATGTCTACGTGTTAACACCACAAGGAAAGATTATTGAACTTCCTAATGGTTCTACACCAATAGATTTTGCTTATCGTATTCATACTGAAGTAGGCCATCATGCGGTTGGTGCACTTGTCAATAATGTCATGGTACCAATTGATACTAAGCTAAAGACAGGAAACATCTGTGAAATCAAGACCAATAAGAACTCTGGTCCAAGTGAAGACTGGCTGAAGTTTGTCAGAACAGCGAGTGCACGTAATAAGATCAGATCTTATATCATGAAAAGAGATGCTGAAACGAAGAAGGAAATCATCGAAGAAGGTAGACGTCTTCTTAAAGAAGAAATCAAGCTTCGTGATTTAGATGAAAAGATCTTCATGGCACCAGATACCTATAAGAATTATTTAGGGTCATTTGGCGCAAGAAATTTTGAAGATCTGCTTATCATCTTAGGAAAGCGTCAGGCAGCGCCAGCAACGCTTCTTGAAAAAGTTCAGCCGACAAAGAAAAGCTTCTTTGATAACTTATCTAAGATGCTTAAGAAGAATCAGAATACGGCTATCATGAACAAGAAGAATGAGAAGTCCATTGGTATCAATATAAGCAATATTACAGGATTAAAGATGCAGATCAGTAAATGCTGCTCACCAATTCCAGGTGATTCCATTGTGGGATTTGTCTCAAAAGGACAGGGGATCAAGGTTCATCGCAGTGATTGTCCAAACGTTCAGAATGTCGATAAAGGACGTCTTATTGATGTCTATTGGGATTATACAAACCTTGAAAATAAGAAATATAATGTCGATCTAGAAATCGTTGGCTTAGATCGTCCTAATCTTCTTAGTGATGTTGTTACCTGTTTAGGCCAGGTCAATGTTAATATCATGAATATCAATGCTGGCATCAAAGATCTAGATGCTAATATCAGATTAACTCTCGCTGTAGAAAATGCTGAAATCTTACAGATTACAATCGATAATCTTAAAAAGATTCAAGGTGTTGCGACAATCAAGCGAGTTATACATTAGGAGGATCTATGAAGAAAAAAATTATTACTCTTATATCAATAATAGCTGTCGTTGCCCTGATTGTGGCAGGTGGTCTTTATGCTAAAGATAAGTTTTTCAGTAAACCTTATGATGAATGTTTTGAGCTTATTCATAAGATTGAAAAACAATATGATAGTCAGGGAAACATCTATGCCAATCTTGATAAGGCTGTAAAGAAGTATGCACCTGAGGCTAAGGTAGCAGTGGAAGAAGAACGCTTTGTAAAATATGAAAACGTATGTAAAAATGGTGGGTCAGTTTTCTTCTACTTTAATGGAGATCAAGTAGTAGGCACTTGCACGAAGCATCAAAGTAAACATTTTAAATATAGTTCTAGAGCTTATAAAGTTTATCATGATGCTCTTCATGTGGCTTCTACATTAAAAGATGGTGTCGTATTAAATAATGAATCACTTCAGGAAGCGACATTCTATTATGAAAATGGGTTATCACATATGTCTTATCCAAAGATGAAAATCAATGGACAAGAGTATTCTATTGTTCCTTATTATGATGAAGGAACACATCTGATCAGTGTTCTTGGCGTAAAGAACTTTAAGCCATTTGAAAATGATGGACAGACTTTAAAATATGTGACAGATGGTGATGCCTACTATGATTATGATCATCAGGAATGGTATATCACTTCTAGCAATATTTCTATTAATCTTGAAGGAAAGACAAGAGCTTCTATCCTTCAGGAATTGTCACAGTATTCAAAGGTTAAGGTGAAGGCTGAAGACAATATTGATCTATCTGTCAAAGACTAGCTATTTGAAAATTCGTTTGTCTTTTAATTGCAATTTACAATATCTTGCATTATAATTTTGACAGATTCTATGAAGAAGATTAAATAGTGGAATTTTTACAGAGACGTCGTGGCAGGTGGAAACGATGAAAAAGAAGCTATGGGACACTTTGGAGAATGCGAATGCACGTGATCTCGCGTTAAGAGAAAAAGCGCATGGAAACATGAACTAAGGTGGTACCGCGTTACTAACATGACGTCCTTAGAATAAGGACGTCTTTTTATTTTGAAAGGAGACTTGTATGAAATATAGTGCACCAAGAGGAACAGTGGATATTCTTCCTGACGCATCAGGAAAATGGGAAAAGCTTGAAAGAATCTTAAGAACGATTGCTTCAAACTACCATGTAAAAGAAATGAGAACACCAATCTTTGAACATACTGAACTGTTCAATAGAGCGGTTGGTGATACAACTGATGTTGTGACAAAAGAAATGTATACATTTGAAGATAAAAAAGGACGTTCTATTACATTAAGACCAGAAGGAACAGCTGGCATTGCAAGAGCTTATGTAGAAAACAAGATGTACGCTTTACCAGAAAAGCTTACAAAAGTATTTTATATGGGACCAATGTTCAGATATGAACGCCCACAGAGCGGTAGACAGAGACAGTTCCATCAGTTTGGAGTAGAAATGCTTGGCGTAGAATCTCCATATGTTGATGTGGAATGTATGATGATGGCTATTACAGTCGTTAAAGCATTAGGTCTAGAAAATGTAACACTTCATATCAACTCACTTGGAGATGAAGAATCAAGAGATGCTTACAGAAAAGCACTTCAGGATCATTTTAGACCAGTATTATCTGACTTATGTGAAGACTGCAACGCTCGTTTTGAAAAGAACCCATTACGTATCTTAGACTGCAAGGTCGATGCTAAGCATGAAGCTATGAAGACTGCACCTAAGACAATTGATTATCTTTCAGAAAGTGCTAAAGCACATTTCGATAAGGTCTGTGCTTTACTTGACGATCTAGAAGTTGACTATGTCATCGATACAAACCTTGTAAGAGGATTGGATTATTATTCTCATACAGTCTTTGAAATCATTTCAGATGATCCAAAGCTAGGCGCTGGCGCAACTGTTGGTGGCGGAGGGCGCTACAACGGATTAGTTGAAGAAATCGGCGGTCCAGCTACACCAGGTGTTGGTTTTGCATTTGGTCTTGAAAGATTGATGATTGCCTTAAATGACAATGAAGACGATGACGAGGGTATTGATGCATATATCATGCCACTTGGAGAAGAAGCAAGAGATTTAGGTATGCAGATCAGTGCAGTGCTTAGAGCTAATGGATTTAGTGTTGACATGGATTATGCGGGAAGAGGATTTAAAGGACAGTTCAAGTCTGCTGACCGTTTTAAAGCTACTTACTCACTTCTTTTAGGAGAAGATGAAGTAAAAGGTGAATATGTCAATATCAGAGACAATAAGACAAAGGAACAGGAACAGGTTCCTTTTGAAGATATCGTATCGTATTTAGAGAAAGGTTTAGGTTTATAGAATGAAAAGAACACACAATAATGGTGAACTTCGTTTATCTGATGCAGGTAAAGAAGTCACATTGATCGGTTGGGTTGCCAAGAAGAGAAACATGGGGGCTATCGCCTTTGTGGATCTACGTGACCGTTATGGCATCACTCAGGTTATCTTTGATGAATCATTTGCGGATGCTATTAAGGACGTAAAGAATGAATACATTCTTTCTGTTACTGGTAAAGTTGTAGAACGTAGTTCTAAGAATCCGCATATGCCAACTGGTGAAATTGAAATTGAAGCAAAGAGCTTCAATGTGATCAATAAGGCTAAACAGCCACCAATCATTGTTGCGGATGAAACTGATGCTTCTGAAGAAACAAGAATGAAATATAGATATCTTGATTTAAGAAGACCAGTTCTTCAAAATAAAATCATGACTCGTGCTAAGATTGTAAAATCAATTCATCAGTTCTTGGATGGAGAAGATTTTATTGAAATCGAAACACCATATTTAAATAGATCAACACCAGAAGGGGCAAGAGATTTCTTGGTACCATCTCGTGTTCATAACGGAGAATTCTATGCATTGCCACAGTCTCCACAGTTATTTAAGCAGTTATTGATGGTATCTGGATTTGAAAGATACTATCAGATTGCAAGATGCTTTAGAGATGAAGACTTAAGAGCAGACAGACAGCCTGAATTTACTCAGGTCGATGTAGAAATGAGTTTCATGGATACTGACCAGATCTTAGATATGGGTGAACGTCTTGTTGCTAAAGTCATGAAAGATGTCAAAGGTATTGACATTGAACTTCCATTAAGAAGAATGACATGGCATGATGCAATGGAAACATACGGTATTGATAAACCTGATACACGTTTTGATTTAAAATTAGTAAACTTGAATGAAACAGTTGCGGATAGTGAATTTGTAGTCTTCAAGTCAGCCTTAGAAGCTAATGGTCATGTTAAAGGGATCAATGTGAAAGGACAGGCTGGAAACTATTCTAGAAAGAAGATTGATGCCTTAACTGAAATTGCTAAAAAGTATAAAGCAAAAGGTCTTGCTTGGATGAAAGTTACAGCTGAAGGTGTAACTGGTCCAATCGCTAAGTTCTTTAATGAAGAACAGGCAACACGCATCTTATCAGCAATGGATGCTCATGATGGCGATTTACTATTATTCGTAGCTGATTCACATTACATGGTTGTATGTGATGCGTTAGCTGCCATCAGAAATCATTTAGGTAAAGAGTTGAAACTTTATGACCCATCAACATTTGATTTCTTATGGGTAACACATTTCCCAATGTTTGAATATAGAGAAGAAGAAGGACGTTATTATGCTATGCATCATCCATTTACTCGTCCTATTGAAGAACATCTAGATAAGATTGACACAGATCCTGCCAACTGTTTAGCAGATGCTTATGATATCGTATTAAACGGTTTCGAATTAGGTGGCGGTTCACAGAGAATCTATGATGAAGAACTTCAGGATCGTGCCTTCAATGCTTTAGGATTCACTGAAGAAAGAATCAGAAGTCAGTTCGGCTGGTTCGTGGATGCCTTCCAGTACGGAGCACCACCTCATGGCGGATTTGCCTTAGGATTGGACCGTTTAGCAATGTTGCTTACAGGAAGCGAATCATTAAGAGATGTTATCGCATTCCCTAAAAATACAAGTGCAACTGACCCAGTAACTGATGCACCAGGTGTTGTTTCAGAAGAACAGTTAAATGAATTAGGAATCGAAGTGACAAAGAATGAATCAGAAGAGAATTAATAGAGTTCTTGAACAGATGAAAGAAGAAGGCTGTGATCATTTATTGATCACAGATCCTGCTTCTATTGATTATTTAATTGACTATTACAATGATCCACATGAAAGAGTCTACGTGATGGCCTTATCTCAAGATGGCAATCATCGACTATTCTTCAATAAACTATTCTATGTAGAAAAAGATCTTGGAATCGATATCACATGGTTTAGTGATACTGATGATGCGATGGCTATGATTAGAGACTATCTTAAAGATGCTAAAAAAGTTGGTGTAGATAAAGATATGCCAGCAAGATGGCTATTGCCATTAATGAAACTTGACACACAGTTTGTACTAGGTTCTTCATGTGTGGATTATGTAAGAGGCATCAAAGATGAAGAAGAACAGGAAATCATGATTAAAGCCAGCCAGATCAACGATCAGGCGATGGCGAGAGTTAAAGAGCTATTAAAAGAAAATCATACAGAAAAAGAAATGGATGGTCTTCTTTTAAATATCTATCATGAATTAGGTGCAAGCGACCATTCATTTGAACCAATCTTTGGATATGGGAAAAATGGTGCTGATCCACATCATGTCGGTGATGATTCTCGTCTTAAAGAAGGCGATTCTATCATCGTAGATATGGGATGTATCTACAATGGATACTGTTCTGATATGACCAGAACATTCTTCTATAAGAGTGTTTCAGAGAAACAGAAAGATGTTTATAATCTTGTCCTTAAGGCACAACTTGCTGCGGAAGCTGCAATTAAGCCTGGTCTAAAGTTATCTGATATTGATAAGGTGGCAAGAGATATTATTTCTGAAGCTGGATATGGGGAAGAATTCAATCATCGTTTAGGTCATTTTATTGGACGATTGACTCATGAAGCAGGGGATGTATCTAGTGCTAATGATGCAATCATTAAGCCAGGTATGATCTTCTCTATTGAACCAGGGGTTTATCTTCCAGGTGAATTTGGGGTAAGAATTGAAGATCTTGTCCTTGTAACAGAGGATGGATGTAAAGTCTTGAATCATTATCCTAAAGAATTAATGATATTAGAATAAAGCAAGTCTAACTTGCTTTTTTCATTAAGGAGGAGCTATGTTATACGCTGGAATTATTTTATTGTTAGTGTTTGTAGTGCCTATTTTTGTTAAGAAAGTCTTTCATTTAGGAAGTGTCTTAGGTATAGTTATTGCTTTATCATTGATATTTAGCTCTTATTCAAGAATAATTCTTTATGCCTTGTTTAATAGTCCTGTGCAATCTTTCATTAAGATCATGTTGGTGCTTCTTATTGCTTTGTTTATTATTGAAACTTACATGATGATTATTTATGCCTTAAAGAAGTCAGGCAATGATGGATTACTTATTGTACTAGGATGCAAGAAGGGCAGTGATACATTAAATAATCGTATCAAGAAAGCTTATGCATACTTAGCTGATCATCCGCAGTCTTTAGCGATTGTCAGCGGTGGTGTGGATTCACATGATAATGTCAGTGAAGCTGAGTATATGAAAGAGCAGCTCGTCAAGATGGGAATTGATGAAGATCGTATTTATGAAGAAACACGTTCAGAAGATACGAAAGAGAATATTCGCTATTCTTTAGAGTTAATTGATAAGCATCAATTAGTAGGACCATTTATTCTTGTGACAAGTGGTTTTCATATTTATAGAGCAAGACTTATAGCGCTTAGAGAAGGTATGGTCGTCAGCAGTCTTGCTTCAAGAACACCTTTGTTGCTGCTGCCGGGCTATTATTTAAGAGAACTTCTCGCATTAAGTGCGCATATGATTTTTAAATAAAAATAATTTTATGAAAGATGCTTTCATTTTTTATGTTTTCCTAAACTAAAATGTGTTAGAATGTCAAAGAGGTGAAGAAAATGTACTATTTTGTCGGAATTAAAGGTTCAGGTATGGCATCATTAGCAGAAATTCTTCATGATTTAGGTCATGAAGTAGCTGGTAGTGATATTGACAAATATATTTTTATTGAAGAAGAATTAAAGAGAAGAGGCATTCCTATTTATTCTTGGAATAAGGATAATATTAAAGATGGTATGCATGTCATTACTGGTAATGACTTTGATCGTTCTAATCCAGAAGTGGCTGCTGCTCAGGATAATCCTAATGTTATCTGTCAGAACTATTGTGAATTCCTTGGGGATTTCTTTAATAACTTTATTTCAATTGGTATTGGCGGTACACATGGTAAAACAACGACTACAGGTATGTGCTATCACTTATTCAAGGATTATGATAAGACTAATGTATTGATCGGTGATGGTACTGGATATGCAGTTAAAGATGCAAAGTATTTTGTATCTGAAGTTGATGAATTCAGAAATCATTTTAAGCATTACTATAATGACTATGCTTTAATTAACAATGTTGAATATGATCATGTTGATTATTTCAAGACATTTGAAGATTATAAGAAAGTATTTGAAGAATATGGAAACAGAGCTAAAAAGATGGCTGTCATCTGGGGTGATGATCCATATCTTCCACATATGAACTGGACTAAACCAGTTTGTAAGTTTGGTCTAAATGATAATAATGATATCCAGGCTAAGAATGTTATTAACAATGATAAGGGATTATCATTTGATGTTTATGCCCATGGAGAATTATTTGGACATTTTGCATTGCCATTCTACGGCATGCATACATTGTATGATACTTTAGCAGTTATTACTTTAGGTTATCTTGAAGGAATGGATGCTGAATATATGCAAAAACAGCTTTCTACATTTGAAGGTGTTAAGAGAAGATATACTGTTAAAGAGAAGGGTGATTGCATCTTCGTAGATGATTATGCACACCATCCAACAGCTGTACAGTATGTACTTGAAGAAACAAGAACAAGATATCCTGGTAAACAGATTATTGCTGTATTCCAGCCAGATCGTTTCTCTAGAGCATTACGTTTTGCTAAACGATTTGCAGCTGCAATGGATTTAGCGGATCATCCATTCTTCTTGGATTTCCCAGATAATGCACATCCTGAACCAGGAATTGATATTGATGTCACTGAGATTACACAGTATATTCCTAGAGCGAAGATTGTGAAAACTGACAAGGAACATGCCAAGATGTTAGCTGCTTATGATAATGCAGTTTATGTGTTTATGAGTAGTAAGGATATCTATAAACTTGAAGAACTAGTTATTGAAGCCAAAGGATAGGGTTGAAAGCGCTTTAATTCTATGCGATAATATTTATATTAGAGAGGAGAATTACATGAGTGCATTTGATATATGCTTAGCATTTCTCATTTTATCTGGGTCGTTTGCTTTAATCTGTCTTGGTATTCTTTTATTGAAGTCATCTCAGGTTCTAAAAGATGTGAGTGCTTTAACGAAAGAAGTAGAAGTAACAATTGATAAGGTCAATAAGACTGTTGATGATGTCAATTACAAGATGGATCAGATGAATGCCCCTGTTGAATTTGTAAATAGGGTATTTACAAAAAGAAGCCAGAATCCAGGTATTTTGGGAACAATTCTCGGTTTGAAGTCTTTTTTTAAGAAAAAATAATATCACATAGGAAAGAGGGTATGAACATGAAATTAGGAAAGTTTTTAACAGCAGCTACTATTGGCGCAGTTGCTGGATTATTATTGGCACCAAAGAAAGGTAAGGATTTAAGAGAAGATTTAAAAGTTAAATCTAAAGAGACTTACGATAAAGTAAAAGGTATGACAAAAGAAGACCTTGAAGCTATTATTGGTGAAACAATTGATAATGTTAAAAAATCTGTAGATGAATTTGATTCTGATGAATTTAAAGCAACAACAAAAGAAAAAATGGAAGATCTACAAAGCAAGTTACAGGATTTAGCTAGTAAAGTGAAAGATTCTGAACAATATGAAAAGGTTGTTGCAGGTGTAGAGGACGTCACTAAGAAATTAAATGATCGCTTAGATGATGTGAAGAAGAAAGTTCAAGACGGTGTTCTGCCTGATCCTGACATCATTGAAGATGAAATCGATGATGTAGAAGAAGAATTAGATGAAATCATTGATAAAATTAACTAAATAGAATGGCAGTGTGGAAGTATGAAGAAAACAACAATTTATGATGTTGCGGAAGAAGCTGGGGTTTCATTAGCAACCGTATCACGTGTGATCAACGGTTCTAATGTCGTAAAGCCAGCTACAAGAGAGAAGGTATTGGAAGTCATCAGAAGATTGGACTTTAAGCCTAATCAGATTGCTAGAGGTCTAGCTACAAGTAAAACAACAACTATCGCAATTGTTTTTCCTCAGGCACTTTTCGGTCATGTTAAAGATATGATCGGTGGTATTGGAGATACAGGAAGAACACTTGATTACAATATTACAATCTATACTACAGAAGATATCGGGGATGGTGACCCTGTTGCTGCGGTATTGGAAAAGGTCATCAAGTCTAGAGCTGATGGTGTTGTTCTTTTCAATAGTGATCAGATTGATCATGAAATTGAAATCATGAAGAAATATAATTTGCCAACAGTTGTTGTTGGATATAAAGTTGCCGAAGATAAGATCGGATCTATCTATGTTGACGCAAGTCATGTTTCTTATGATCTTGCAAAGAAATATCTTGCTGAAGGCAAGGAAGATATTGTTTTTGTAAGACCTCAACAGAATCTTGTGAGATTGGATGATTTTGTAGATGGTATCAAGAAAGCATTTGAAGATGCTGGTAAATCTTTTGATGAAGATAAACAGGTTATTAATACATCTACTCATTATGAAGAAAGTTATCCATTCTTTATCGATTATTTCAAAACACATAAACATGATGTTGTCTTAACTGGATATGATAAAGAAGCTGTTGCAGTTGTTAACGCTGCACAGGATAATGGTATCAGCATTCCTGATGATATGCAGGTTGTTGGCATGATGAATACAAGCTATTCCATCATGAGTAGACCATCCTTAACAACAATTCATGTTCCTGTCTATGAGATGGGAGCTATGGCTATTCGTCTGATGACAAAGATGCTTAATGAAGAAGAAATCGATCAAAAAGCTGTCCCTGTTGTCACTCAGATGATTACAAGAAATACGACAAAATAAGGGCACAGCTCCGAATAACGGGGTATGCCTTTCCCACGGAAGTGGAAAGATAAAATCAAAATTATCGCTTTGGGCTGATATCAGTGATGATATCAGTCCTTTTTTCGTTTATCCATTCTCTACTTGACTCTTACGAGCTCCAACATGGTTCGTTTTTCACCTTAGTAGCAACTTCTCTCCATGTATGAATGAATGTGCTATCTGAATTCGCTCTTTTCTTTGCGGAGCTGCTCAATAATCTCTGCAGGTCTGTATTCTTTCTGGAAGTCATCAATGAATATGAATTTGTCCGTCGTATTGTCGTAGGACGAGTGATGAATCAAACTTTCGTTGGAGAGAGTTATCACTATTTTTTTCTTGAGGATCGGTATGATACATACTTTTCCCGCAGGTTAAAAAAGAACGTGACTGAAAAACAATTTCAGAGTCCCGCTGAAAGTAACAGAAAGTGTATTTCCCGTAGTTTGGAAGATTATCCAAATTTCTTTGTCTTCTTTTTTTGTTTTATTAGTGATAATATATGTCCTGGAAAAGGGGAAATGTTATGTATGAAGAAATATGTAATTCAATGAAAAGAACCATCTGGTACATAAAATCAGGTGTTGAATGGATTTTGATTGGACTGTTTGTAGGATGTATATGTGGTATTGTTGGTACAGCTTTTGCATTAGGTATCAATTATGCGACATCATATCGTATGAGTCACGGGTTTATTCTTTATTTTCTGCCTTTGGCAGGGCCGGTGATTGTCTGGATCTATCATCGTTTAGATGTAGCGGGAAGAGGTACGAATGATATTATTGCGGCCGCAAGAGAAGGAAACTTCCTTCCTGTCTTGCTAATTCCTGCTATCTTCGTGAGTACAATCATTACCCATCTGTTTGGCGGATCGGCTGGACGAGAGGGAGCTGCTTTACAGATTGGTGGAGATATTGGTAATACTATTGGAAAATGTTTTAAGCTGGAGAAAAGAAAGGTGGGCATGATTACACGTGTAGGTATGTCTTCGTTCTTTGCAGCGCTGTTTGGTACACCGGTGGCAGCGACAGCTTTTGGGACTATGGTTATCAATGTCGGAGAGATTCCTTATTTAACAATTTTTCCTGCCTTGATTGCTTCTCTTGTCTCTTCTTCAATCTCTTATCATTGTGGTGTAGCACCAGTGAGATTCAATGTGGGAGTCCCTTCACTTGATTCCATCATGATCATTAAGATTGCGATCTTGGCGATGCTTTGTGCAATAGTTTCAGTATTATTTGTTAAGAGCTTATCTTTCTTTAATTATTTAATGAGAAAATATCTAAAGAATGCTTATGTCAGAGCACTTGTAGGTGGATGTATCATTGTCTTGCTTTCTTTATTGTTAAATACAAGAGACTATAATGGGGCAGGAATGGATGTCATCAGTAAGGCGCTTCTTAAAGGAGAAGCTTCCCCTGTTGCATTCATCTGGAAAATCTTATTTACAGCCATCACACTTGAAGCGGGATATAAAGGTGGAGAAGTTGTTCCTACTTTCTTCATCGGTGCAACATTTGGATGTTTTGCCTCTACATTATTACAGATTCCACCACAGTTTGGGGCAGCCATTGGAATGATCGGTGTCTTTGGGGCGGCAACCAATTCCTTCCTATCACCACTTTTCTTATCGGTAGAAGTATTTAGTGGTACAGGCATTATCTTCTTTGCGTTAGCTTGTATCATCTGTTATATCTATTCAGGATATTCGGGATTATATTCTTCACAGATGATTGTTTTTTCAAAGGTGACAAGTGAACAGGTAGATGCGAAGACCAATCTATATCACACGGGAGATTGGTATAAATATCAATAAATCTATTTGACAACAGCTTTTTTGTGCTATAAGATAAATGCAAGCGATGAAAAAGACAAGTAGTCATATTGAATGAACAAGAGAGCTTATGGGTGGTGCAAATAAGCCAGGAGATATGATGAATACACTTTGGAGCAGCTAAGTGCAAAGCTTAGACGGAGAGAGACTTCGTTATCAACTAAGAGAGTGTACAGATGTACAAATAAAGGTGGTACCGCGAGAATTCGTCCTTTAGGAGGAATTCTCTTTTTATTTATATACAGGAGGAACAACATGGGTATTTATGAAGAGTTAGTGTGGAGAGGCTTAATCAAGGATGTTTCTTCTCCAGAACTTAAAGACAAATTAAACAATGGCGGATTAACATTCTATATTGGAACTGATCCAACTGGAGATAGTCTTCATATTGGTCATTTCTCATCATTCTTGATTAGTAAGAGACTTAAGGATGCAGGACATCATCCTATTCTTCTTGTTGGAGGAGGAACTGGATTAATTGGTGATCCTAAGCCAACTGCTGAAAGACCAATGATCACTTATGAACAGGTAGAACATAACTTCAACTGTCTAAAAAAACAGGCTGAAGATATCTTTGGCTTTGAAGTCGTTAACAACTATGACTGGTACAAAGATATGAACTTCATTGATTTCTTAAGAGATTATGGTAAATATTTCAATGTCAGCTACATGTTAAATAAAGATATCATCAAAAGACGTCTAGATGAAGGAATCACATATGCAGAATTCTCATATATGATCTTACAGGCTATGGACTTCTACGTATTACATAAAGAAAGAGGCGTAGATATGCAGGTTGCAGGACAGGATCAGTGGGGTAATATCACTGCTGGTATTGAACTTGCAAGAAAGAAAGATGGTAGTGAATTATTAGGATTCACTATGCCATTATTGACTAAGAGTGATGGTACTAAATTCGGTAAGTCTGAAGGAAAAGCAATCTGGCTTGATCGTGAAAAGACTTCACCATATGAAATGTATCAGTTCTTTATTAACAGTGAAGATGAAAAGGTTATTGACTATCTTAAATTCTTAACATTCTTATCAAAAGAAGAAATTGAAGCATTAGAAGAAAGTCATAAGAAAGAACCACATAAAAGAGAAGCGCATAAAGCACTTGCTAAAGAAGTTATCACTTTCCTTCATGGAGAAGAAGCCTATGAAGAAGCCGTTGCCATTTCACAGATGCTATTTAGTGGACAGATCAAAGATTTAACTTATGATCAGGTAAAAGAATGCTTCAATGGTGTACCAACAGTAGAAGTAGATGAAGACTTAATGATCTTAAATGCCTTAGTAAAAGTGGGAGCTGCTTCATCAAACAGAGAAGCACGTCAGTTTGTAAAAGGTGGATCAGTGATGGTCAATGGAGAAAAAGTCACTGATGAAAAATTTGTAGTAGCGAAAGCCAACGCTTATGGCGAAAAAGCAACAGTTATCCGTAGAGGAAAGAAAAAATATTTCGTTATTAATCACAAGTAAGAAACCTTAGGGTTTCTTTCTTTTGTTTAATGAAAGATTATGATAGAATGACACCGGTGATAAAAAATGGAAAATGGAATTCTACTTATTAATAAAGAAGCAGGCATGACAAGCCACGATGTTGTTAATCGGGTAAGAAAAATCATGCATACAAAAAAAGTCGGTCATGCGGGTACATTGGATCCAGATGCAACAGGTGTACTGGTTCTTTGTATCAATAAAGCTACAAAAGCCTTGCAGTTTTTAACTGCTGATGAGAAGGAATATATTGCGACAATGAGTTTAGGAACTTCAACTACAACTTATGATGCAAGCGGTGATGTCACTAGTGAAAAAGAGTTTACAGGATATCATCATCTAGAAGAAGTACTTTCTTCTTTTATCGGTAAACAAAAGCAGGTCCCACCAATGTATTCTGCTATTAAGGTCAATGGTAAGAAGCTTTATGAATATGCAAGAGAAGGCAAGAAGATTGAAGTTGAACCACGTGATATAGACATCAAGGAAATTGAACTTCTTAAAGAAGAAGGACATGAAATTACCTTTCGTGTCAAATGTTCAAAAGGAACTTATATTCGTTCTCTTTGTGTCGATCTTGCTAAAGCATTGGGTTATCCTGGACATATGAAAAAGCTTATCCGTACACAATCAGGTGCTTTTAGAATTGATGATTGTATCACGCTGTCAGAGTTAGAACAGGGAGAATACAAGATCATCTCATTAGAAGAGGCATTCTCTTCTTTTGATAAGATAGTCGTAGAAGATGATAGTATAGTCACAACTGGAAAAAAGATTAAGAGTGATATTGATCATCAGGTTGCCGTCTATTCAAAAAGCGGTGCCCTTTTAGCAATCTATGGTCCAGATGGAAAAGGAAATCTTAAAAGCATGAGAGGTCTTTTTTAATGAATGTCATATATCTTGATAAAGAGTATCTTACTGATGAACATTATGCATTGGCATTAGGGTTTTTTGATGGCTTGCATCAAGGCCATCTTGCTTTAGTTGATGAAGTGAAAAAGATTGCGGATGAGAAACACTTAAAAAGTGCAATCATGACTTTTGATCGTCATCCTTTATCATTATTAAAGAATGAAAAATGTCAGTCATTGATTTCCTCTAATGATCGCATTGAACTATTGGCAGATATGGGGATTGATACATTGTTTGTGATTCGCTTTACAATGGATGTAGCGAAGCTTTCACCACAGGCTTTTATTGATCAGTATCTTAAACATGTGGATCATCTTGTCGTAGGATTTGATTTTCATTTTGGACATAAGAACAAGGGAGATGTTTCATCATTATCCCACCAGCATTTTGAAGTCTCAGTTATTGCACCGATCATGTATGATGAGAAGAGAAAAGTATCTTCTACGCTTATTAAAGAACTGCTTACAAGTGGGAATGTCGAAGAAGCGAATCGTCTTTTGACAAGACCGTTTTCAATCAGGGGAGAAGTAGTACATGGCAAGAAGAGAGGAAGAACGATAGGCTATCCTACGGCCAATGTTGATTTTGATAGTTATTATGTAATAAGAAGAGGTGTCTATGGCGTAAGAGTTAAACTCAATGATAGCGTTTATTACGGAATGGGCAATGTGGGAATTAATCCTACTTTCAATGAACTTTCTAATGATCTATTGGAAGTGCATATCTTTGATTTAGATGAAGATCTTTATGGTAAAACAATTAAGGTTGAATTTATAAAATTTATAAGAGATGAAAAGACTTTTTCTAATATTGAAGAACTCAAGCTTCAGCTTAAAAAGGATGAAGAACAAATTAAAAAAACATTGACAATAACGAAATATTCTATATAATTACAAGTGCGGCTATTGCTAGGATTCACGCACCTCCAAGCGCGGTTCTTGGAAATAGCTAAGTAATAATTATTAAGGAGGACATATTCATGTTAACTAAAGAAGAAAGAACAGCAATTATCAAAGAATACGGAAGAAAAGAAGGAGATACTGGTTCAGCAGAAGTACAGATTGCTTTATTGACTGCAGATATCAATAAATTAAACGGTCACTTCAAACAGCATCCAAAGGATAAACACGGTAACCGTGGTTTATTAAAGAAAATCGGACGTAGAAGAGATATGTTAAAATATCTTAAAGGTGAAGACCTTGACAGATATACAACATTAGTTGACAAGTTAGGTTTAAGAAGATAATTATTAAAATAGGAACATTGGAGATCCAATGTTCCTATTTTTCTAATAAATGTAAATTAATTTTGTGGAAATCCATCACCATGGGGTGAGGATAGTAGAGGTGAGAAAATGGCGAAACAAGTATTTAGTACAGAATTTCATGGAAAAACGCTTACTGTTGAAGTAGGTGAATTAGCAAAACAGGCTAATGGAAGCTGTCTTGTCAGATACGATGATACAGTAGTCCTTTCTACAGCTTGTGCAGGTAATACACCTAAAGATGTAGACTTTTTCCCATTAACTGTAACTTATGAAGAAAAAATGTATTCTGTCGGAAAAATTCCTGGCGGATTCTTAAAAAGAGAAGGTAGACCAAGTGAACATGGTACATTAACAGCACGTATGATTGATAGACCAATCAGACCATTGTTCGCTGATGGGTTTAGAAATGAAGTACAGGTTGTCAATACTGTTATGTCAGTAGATCCTAATGCGAGCCCAGAAATGGCAGCTATGCTTGGTGCATCTATTGCATTATCAGTGTCTGATATTCCTTTTAATGGTCCAATTGCTGGTGTTAATGTGGGCTTAATTGATGGTGAATACACAATCAATGCTGGTCCTGAATTAATGGAAAAGAGCGAATTGAACCTTGAAGTTGCTGGTACAAAATTTGCGATTAACATGGTAGAAGCAGATTCTAAGGAAGTTTCTGAAGAAACAATGTTAAATGCGATTTTATTTGGTCATGAAGAAATTAAGAAATTAATTGCTTTTGAAGAAGAAATCGTGGCAGCATGCGGTAAAGAAAAGATGGAAATTCCTCTATTCACATTGGATGAAACAATTGTTCATGATGTAACAGAAATTGCCAATGATCGTATGAAAGCAGCTATCTCTATTCCAGGTAAGCTTGAAAGATATGGCGCAATTGATGCTTTAAAAGAAGAAGTTGTTGCTTCTTATGAAGAAAAAGAATATGCGGATATCGCAGAACATGATAGTACAATCAAGCAGGTAAAGATGGTCTTAGATGATCTTGAAAAAGAAGAAGTAAGACGTTTAATTACTGAAGACAAAGTTAGACCAGATGGTCGTAAGCTTGATGAAATCAGACCTTTAAATGCACAGGTTGATTTATTGCCAAGAGTACATGGTTCCGCATTGTTTACTCGTGGTGAAACACAGGTTATGTCAGTTGTGACATTAGGTGCATTAAGTGAAATCCAGAAGATCGATGGTCTTGGAAATGAAACAGAAAAAAGATGGATGCATCATTACAACTTCCCACCTTATTCAGTAGGTGAAACAGGAAGAATGGGGGCACCAGGACGTCGTGAAATCGGTCATGGTTACTTAGGAGAAAGAGCATTACGTCAGGTTATGCCTTCTGAAGAAGAATTCCCATATACAATCAGAGCGGTTGCAGAAGTATTGGAATCTAATGGTTCATCATCTCAGGCTTCAATCTGTGCCTCTACTATGGCATTGATGGCTGCTGGTGTACCAATCAAGAGCCCGGTTGCTGGTATCGCTATGGGACTTGTCACTAAGGGTGACAACTATACAATCTTAACTGATATCCAGGGTATGGAAGATCATTTAGGTGATATGGACTTTAAGGTTGCTGGTACATCAAAAGGTATCTGTGCTTTACAGATGGATATCAAGATCGATGGTATCACTAAAGAAATCTTAGAAGAAGCATTAGCTCAGGCTAAGAAGGCAAGAGCTGAAATCATGGATGTTATCTTGGAAGCTATTCCTGCACCAAGAGATCATTTATCTCCATATGCTCCAAAATATGCAACTATGCGTATTGAAGTTGACCAGATCAAAGATGTTATCGGTAAAGGTGGAGAAACAATCAATGATATCATTGAAAAATGTGATGATGTCAAGATTGATATCGATGATGAAGGTTTAGTGACAATCTATCATTATAGCCAGGAAGCTATCGATAAGGCTGTCAAGATGATTGAAGATATCACTAGAAAAGCTAATGTTGGTGAAATCTATGATGGTAAGGCAGTCAGAGTAGAAGACAAGTATGCCTTCATTGAATTATTCCCAGGAACAAACGGTTTCTTACACGTAAAAGATGTTGCATGGGATCGTACTGAAAAAGTATCTGATGTTATCAAGTTAGGTGACATTGTAAAAGTTAAGGTTACAAAAATCACTGACAAGGGTGTCAATGTTTCAAAGAAAGCATTAATGCCTCGTCCAGTTAAAAAAGAAGAAAAGAAAGAAGAAACAGCTGATGAGTAAGATTATTCTTGCGAGCAGCTCTCCTAGAAGAAAAGAACTTTTAAAAAGAGAAGGCATCGACTTTATGGTCGATGCCTCTTGCATAGATGAGGTTCTAGATGAGAGTCTGCCACTAAAAAGCAGACTGATGAAATTATCTTATGATAAAGGTGAACCTATTCATAAGAAATATCCTAAAGACATCGTGATCAGTGCGGATACGATAGTCTTTCATAATGATGAGATTATCGGTAAAGCAAGTGATAAAGAGGATGCAAGAAGAATCTTATTATCATTATCAAATGATAAGCAGATTGTCTTTACTTCAGTTACAATCTTTAAGGAAGACATGATTATTTCCTTTATTGATGAAACAGCGGTGTACTTTAAGGATATTGAAGGTATGATTGATGATTATCTTCTTCATGATGAATGGAAAGGTAAGGCAGGCGCCTACGCTATTCAGGGCATGGCTTCAAAGTTTGTAGATCATATTGAAGGAGATATCGATACAGTTATCGGCCTTCCTGTTAAACGTGTTGTAGAACTTATTTAGTACAAAGGAGACAGGAATGAAATATTGGGATATATTCAAGAAGATTGATGATTAAAGACAATTATGTATCCCTATGTTACTTGTTTTCTCCTTTGTTTAAAGATTAGAAGATATGGAATATCTTAATCGTATATCCATTCTTGTGCATGATCTGGTGATAGAGTTTGATATCATTAAGGTGAATAAAATGCTTTATCCAGTGGATGCTATTAAATATATGAAACAAAGAAATGCAGATTATTGAGATAATCTGTATTTTTTAATAAACTATTTTTAGCACTTCTATATTGACAGTGCTAAAAATAATGTTATACTGTATTTAGCACAGAGAGATATAGAGTGCTAAAAGGAGTGATAGATATGAATGAAAAAATGACAGAAGCAGTAAGAACTGCCATCAGCAATGCTGCTAACATGGCGATGAATCTTTCTCAGCAGGTCATCGATGTACCGCATGTTTTATATAGTGCATTGCAGGATAGTTCGGGTATTTTCTATCGTGTATTGACGAAGCTTAATAAACCTGTAGAACAGGTTATGGACGAACTTAATAATCGTATTAATATGAAGCCTTCTGTTAATCACGTTAGTGAAAATGATCTGCGTATGAGCTATGATCTTAATAATCTTTTTGGAGAAGCAAATAAGATCATGTCATCTTATGGTGATGAATATTTAAGTATTGAACATATCATTCTGGCACTTTTCCATACAAATTCAACTGATATTAAATCATTGATTCAGAAGTTTGGTTTAAATGAAAAAGAAGTTGAAAAGGTCATCAAGGAAATGAGAGGTGGACAGAAGGTGGATTCACCTAATCCGGAAAATAACTATGAAGTATTAGAGAAATATGGTAGAGATCTTATCAAGGATGTAAGAGAAGGTAAGCTTGATCCAGTTATTGGTCGAGATGAAGAAATCAGACGTGTTATTCAGATTCTTTCTCGTAAAACAAAGAACAACCCAATTCTTATTGGTGAACCTGGGGTTGGTAAGACTGCCATTGTAGAAGGTTTGGCATGGCGTATCTTCAAGAATGATGTTCCTGAAACATTAGCAGGAAAAACATTGTTTGAACTTGATTTAGGTTCACTTGTAGCTGGTGCAAAGTACCGTGGTGAATTTGAGGAACGTTTAAAAGCTGTTCTTAAGGAAATTAAGAAGGCAGAAGGAAATATTATCCTCTTTATTGATGAAATTCATCAGCTTGTCGGAGCTGGTAAAACAGATGGGGCAATGGATGCGGCTAACTTGTTAAAGCCAATGCTTGCTCGTGGTGAACTACATTGTATTGGTGCCACAACATTGGATGAATATCGTCAGTATATTGAAAAAGATGCAGCCTTGGAACGTCGTTTCCAGAATGTCATGGTTCATGAACCTGATTTAGATGATACTATCGCAATATTGCGTGGTTTAAAGGAACCATTTGAATCTCATCATGGGGTACAAATTACCGATAATGCGATTATTGCGGCTGCTCATCTAAGTGATCGTTATATCACTGATCGTTATCTTCCAGATAAGGCGATTGATTTAATTGATGAAGCATGTGCTTCTATTCGAATGGATATTGATTCTTTACCAGAAGAACTTGATTCCATTACAAGAGATAAGAATCGTCTAGAAATGGAACGTATTTCTATTGAAAAAGAAGATCAGAATGATGATACAAGACATCGTTTAGCTGAAATTAAAGAGAAGATTGCGTCTCTTGATGAAAAGATCAAAGGCTTGACTGATAAATGGAAAGTAGAGAAATCAGGTCTTGATCGTATTAAAGAGTTAAAGAGTCAAAAACAAAGACTTGAAACAGAGATGTCTCAGGCAGAGACACAGGGTTATCTAGAAGAAGCTTCACGTATTAAATATGAAAAGCTTCCTGCTATTGAAAAGGAAATTGCCTCTTTACAGGAAAAAGAAAATGATGATGCTTTACTACAAGAAAAAGTAACAGTAGATACTGTCTCAGAAGTTATTGCAAGATGGACAAATATTCCTGTTTCTAAATTGATGGCTTCTGAAAAAGAAAAGCTTCTTCATCTTGAAGATGTCTTAAGACAGCGCGTCATTGGACAGGATGAAGCAATCTCTAAGGTTACTGATGCAATCTTAAGAAGCAGAGCTGGTATCAATGATGAAGCAAGACCAATTGGTTCATTCCTATTCCTTGGTCCTACTGGTGTAGGTAAGACTGAAATTGCAAAAGCGTTGGCTGAACAGCTCTTTGATTCAGAGAAGAATATCATTCGTATTGATATGAGTGAGTACATGGAGAAATACAGCGTGTCACGTTTATTAGGTGCGCCACCAGGATATGTTGGATATGAAGAAGGTGGACAGTTAACAGAAGCAGTTAGACGTGCGCCTTACAGCATTGTTCTTCTTGATGAAATTGAAAAGGCTCATCCTGAAGTCTTCAACATTCTATTACAGCTATTGGATGATGGACGATTAACTGATTCTAAGGGTAATGTGGTTTCATTTAAGAATACAATCATTATCATGACATCCAACCTTGGTTCTGAGTATCTTCTACAAGGAAATACAAGTGAAACAAGAGCTGCAGTTGATAACTTATTAAAGACTCACTTTAAGCCAGAGTTCTTGAATCGTATTGATGAGACAATCATGTTTAATTCTCTTGATGAATCTATTGTCTACAAGATTATCAATAAGTTCATCAAACAGCTTCAAGCACGTCTTGATGAAAAGAAGATTACTCTTGATTTAACTGAAAATGCGAAAGCACAGATTAAGTTGGATGCCTTTGATGCAACATTTGGGGCAAGACCAATTAAGCGTTATATTCAATCCCATATTGAAACATTGCTTGCTAGAGAAATGATTAAAGGCACTGTTCAACCAAATGATCATGTTATGATAGATTATCAGAATGGTTTTATCTTAACTTCCAATAAGCACGTAGATTAACTACGTGCTTTTGCTTTATAAAGACTATCCATTTTTCTTTTCATAGTATTAAAAAAGTGTTATTATGAACGTCGGAGGAATGGCTATGCAGAGATATTTTATTTCAGATGAATCAATCAATAATGAACTCATTAAAGCGGATGCGGTGATGCATAAGCATATCGCTAAAGTTATGAGACAAAAAGAAGGGGATCGTGTCATCTGCATTGATCCACATAAGCATGTCTATCTTTGTGAGATTATTGATATCACAGAAGGATTGCTTAAGATTGTAGAAACACTGGATGATAACCATGAACTTGATGTAGATGTCACACTTGTCTATGGGTTACCTAAAGGTGATAAATTTGAAAAGGTCATTCAGAAAGCGACAGAGCTAGGGGTAACGCGTATTGTACCTTTTTTATCTCGTCGTTCTTTAATTAAAGTTGATGAAAAGAAATGGGAAAAGAAAGCTGTACGTTATCAGCGTATTATTCAGGAAGCTGCTGAGCAGTCTTATCGTTTGATTGTACCTGAACTTACAGGATGCATTAAGATGAATCAGCTTTCTGATTATTTATCAGAAGTGAATCTTGTTGCTTATGAAGAATCTGCCAAAGAAGGGGAACAGTCAACTTTTAAGCAGGCGATGAATCGTCTTACATCTTCTATTACCATCGTTGTAGGACCTGAAGGTGGCTTTGATGAAGAAGAAGTAGAAGAAATGAAAAAGATGGGCTTTGAAGCGTGCGGACTTGGAAAAAGAATTCTTCGTAGTGAGACAGCACCACTTTATATGCTGAGTGTAATTGGTTATGAAAGGGAGCTAAATTGTGAAGGTCGTAGGGAAGATTAATAAATATGTAAAAAGGCCAGCTATTAAGCAGACTGATCTTTATCAATATGTGGAGAAGCATCGTCATTTATTGGAAAGAGTCAATTGTCCTATTAAAATAAAATGTGAACAGGATCTATTTGACTATGAGATTGTGGTGCAGTCATTATGTACAAAGCAGATTATTGATGATGCTTTTGATATGTTTAGAACAGAAGATGATATGTATCAGTATCTTGATTATAATGAAAGAAGAAGATTGTTTTCTCAAGATCTAAAGCCACAGATTGCGACTCGTCCACATTGTCTTGATGTCGATGGCAATGATATTTATCTTGCCTGCTATGAACCATTGATTAATAACTGGTATACCCTGGATTATCAGATGGTTGAATTAAAGCAGCATCGTGAACATATCGATGAAGCCCATGTGACAAAGGATACACCTTTTGCCTTATATGGAAAGGGTGTCTATCGTACTAAGTTTTCATCGTTGATGCTTGTTTTTGAAGATGAATTAGGTTTGGTCTTTTATTCAAAAGATTTTGGAACTTTGTATTTTTATAAGAAAGATACTTTCCAGATGATATTAAGCATTACTATTAAGCCTAAAGATTATGAAGAAGATATTCCTTTGGATATCTTGCGTCTGCTTACAAAATGTTTTTTAGAACAGCGTGACAAAGACGCGCTGATGGTTATGCATAAAGAAGGTTTTATCGATGATAAAATCTATAAGAAGTTAATGAAAATTGTGAAATAGGAGAATGATATATGCCAACTGTTGCTTTTCATACATTAGGATGTAAAGTGAATACTTATGAAACGGAAGGGATGCTTGAACTGTTCAAGAATGCGGGTTATACGCATGTAGACTTTGAAGAAAAGGCTGATGTCTATGTTATCAATACATGTACAGTCACTAATACAAGTGATTCAAAGTCACGACAGATGATCAGAAAAGCAAAACGTACCAACCCTGATGCAGCAATTGCTGTAGTGGGGTGCTATGCCCAGGTTTCTAGTGAAGATATCGCTAAGATTGATGGTGTTGATGTCATCATTGGTACACAACATAGAAATAAGATTGTAGATCATGTAGAAAAGTATCTTCAGGATAAAAAGCAGATTGTAGATATTGAAGATGTCATGCAGCTTCATGATTTTGAGAAACTAAAGATCTACTCTTATGAAAACAGAACCCGTGCCTTCATGAAAATACAGGATGGCTGCAATAAATTCTGTACTTACTGCATTATCCCTTATGCAAGAGGGGGTATCCGTTCATGCAATCCGCAGGATGTCATCACTCAGGCACAGCAGCTTGTCGATAATGGCTTCTTAGAAATCGTACTGACAGGAATCCACACAGCTGGATATGGAACTGATCTTAAGGATTATTCGTTCTATCAGCTATTAAAGGATCTTGTAGAGAAGGTCAAGGGATTAAAGAGATTACGTATTTCTTCAATTGAAATGGGACAGGTGACACCTGAAATTATTGATCTTATCGGTCAATCAGATATTATCGTTGATCACCTTCATATCCCGATTCAGTCAGGCTGTGATAAGACATTAAAACGCATGAATCGTACTTATACTACAGCAGAATTTGAAGAGAAGCTCAATGCCTTGAAAAAGGCTCTTCCAACATTATCAATTACTACTGATGTCATTGTGGGATTCCCTGGTGAAACAGAAGAAGATTTCATGTCCACTTACCAGTGGATCAAGAAGAACCACTTCAATCAGCTTCATGTTTTCCCTTATTCACAAAGAAAAGGAACACCTGCAGCGAAATTTAGAGATCAGGTTCCAGGTGATGTGAAGAAGGATCGTGTTAGAAGACTTATGGAGCTTTCACATGAATTAAAAGAAGATTTCGCATCTTGGCAGATTGGCAAGACGCTGAATGTATTGTTTGAAGAAGAAAAGGATGGCTACAAGGTTGGTCATGCTTCAAACTATCTCATGGTTAAAGTTAAAGATCCTCGTGTAGAATTGGGGACAATCTATAATATCAAGGTTGTTGCTCAGGATGGGGAAGACTTGATAGGAGAATATCATGAAAAAGATTAATGAGCTTTTTGATGTAGAAGAAGATTTTAAGGTACTATCTTTACATAGCGACTCGCGCTATGTCGGGAAAGATTCGGTCTTTTTCTGTATTGAAGGCTTAACGACGGACGGTCATCGCTACGCGGATGACGCTGTCTTCCAGGGGGCGAAAGCCATTGTGCATTCTGCACCCTTAAAGAAAAAGTATCCAGGTGTTCTTTATATTGAAGTAAAGGATGTTCTTGATGAACTTAACCGTGTTGTTAATATTTTCTATGATTATCCTTCTTACAAGATGACAATCATCGGGGTGACAGGAACAAGCGGCAAGACGGTTGTCGCGCTCACCATCAGAGATGTGTTAAGTCAGTATTTGAAGATGGGCTATATTGGTACCAATGATGCACAGTATGGCAGTTCTGTCATTCAGTCATCTTATACAACACCGGAGTCGATCTTTATGCATCGTACATTAAATGAAATGGTCAAGAGTTCGGTGAAAGGGGCAACAATCGAAGTCTCTTCTCATGGCTTGGCCTTAAAGAGAGTTGACAGCATTAATTTTGATATTGCGGTCTTTACCAATGTACATGATGAACATCTTGATTTCCATGGTACGCTTGAAAATGTCATGAAAGCCAAGACGAAGCTCTTTGAGCTTCTTGATGAGAAGGGCTATTGTATCTTGAATGCGGATGAAGTGAGATTTAATCATTATCTAGAAAAAAATGGACATGTCAAAGCCCATAAGATATATTATGGTATAGAACATCGGGCAGATATTATGGCCAAGAAGATCAAGGTTTTCCTTGATCATACAGAATTTGATCTGTTTATTCGTGATGAAGTCTTTCATGTCAGTGTACCCGTGCTAGGGGTCTTTAATGTTTCTAATACATTAGCTGTTTTAGCAACATTGATGGCGCTTGAAATGACAACGGAACAGATTGTCGATGGACTTAAGTATATTGGCAATGTAGATGGACGTATGGAACTTATTAAGACCTGTCATAACTTCAATATCATCGTTGACTATTGTCAATATATCAGTGCCTACAGTGAAGTGTTTAAGTTTGCTAAGAGTGTAACGAAAAAGCCTGGACGTATTATTGCGGTATTTGGTATTTCCTTTAAAAGAGATATCGAGAAGAAACGTAAGCTTGCGAAACTAGTGAATCTCTATTGTGATCAGGTCATCTTGACACAGGAAGATTCTAGTGAAGATGAAGTGCTTGATCTATGTGATGATATGCTGGATATGATTGAATGTACTTCCCTTATCATTACGGATCGTAGAATTGCGATTAGACAGGCTATTGAGCTTGCTGGCAATCAGGATCTTATCTTGATTTTAGGAAAAGGACATGAACAGTTTATGAAGACTTCAGTGGGTAATATTCCATACCCTGGAGATAAATATATTGCCAAGAAGGCAATCGAAGAAATTTATAAAGGAGACGACTATGAACTATAGTAAATTTATCGATCATACTAACTTAAAACAGGATGCTACAAAAGAAATGATCGCCAAGCTTTGCGAAGAAGCAAAAGCCAATGATTTTGCATCAGTATGTGTCAATCCATACTGGGTACCATTCTGTAGTGAAGCATTGAAGGGAACTGATGTGAAAGTATGTACAGTCATCGGTTTTCCACTAGGTGCTACAAGTACTGCTTCTAAAGCTTTTGAAGCAAAGCATGCGATTGAAGAAGGTGCTAATGAAGTAGATATGGTTATCAATGTTGGCGCATTGAAAGATCATGATGATGAAACAGTCTACAATGATATCAAGGCTGTTGTAGATGCTAGCACTGGCGCATTAGTAAAAGTCATCATTGAAACTTGCTTATTGACTGATGAAGAAAAAGTAAGAGCCTGTGAATTATCTGTAAAGGCAGGGGCTGATTTTGTTAAGACTTCCACTGGTTTCTCAACAGGTGGAGCAGTTGTAAGCGATGTTGCTTTAATGAAGAAAACAGTAGGTGAAAAGGCACTTGTTAAAGCAAGTGGCGGTATCCATACAAGAGAAGAAATGTTAGCGATGATTGAAGCTGGAGCTTCTCGTATTGGTGCAAGTGCAGGGATGACTTTAATCAAAGAAGATTAGTTGATTTTTTCACAAAATAAATTGATTAAATTTGAATAAAAAAATGTCAAAAAACCATTGCATTACTTGAGGTGAATGAGTATAATACTTTTGTATGTTATAAGAAAAGGGGGGAAAGTTCAATGGCAAAGACAGTGGTTAGAGAAAATGAATCTTTAGATGATGCATTACGTCGTTTCAAAAGACAGGTCTCTAGAACAGGAACCCTTGCTGAAGCTCGTAAAAGAGAATTCTATGTAAAGCCTGGTTTAAAGAGAAAAATGAAATCAGAAGCTGCTAGAAAAAATCAGAAAAGAAGAAGAAGATAATCTTTTGGAAAAGAGTCTTAGGACTCTTTTTTTTCATATTGTTTTTTAGTAAAATAAGGGTAAGGAGAGCTTATGGGAAAGATTATTACATTACAAGATTATACGATAGAAGAAATACAATCATTCTGTGGTCCTAATGAAGAAAACATTGCCTTATTGGAAGATGAATTTCATGTAGATATTACCATTAGAGGTAATGAAATTCATCTATCAGAAGAAAATGAAAAACTGCAGAGCGTGATTGGAAGATTATTGACACTCGCTAAAAAGAGTGTTCGTGTGAGCACCAAGGATGTCATGTATACTATTTCTTTGGGTAAGACAGCATCCTTAGAAGAGATGGATCGTCTTTATTCTATTCGCATTGCTCGCACTGCGACTGGAAAATTAATTACGCCTAAGACCATCGGTCAGAGAGATTATTTTTATGCCTTGAAAGATCACGATGTAGTCTTTGCGATTGGACCTGCAGGAACAGGGAAAACTTACATGGCTGTTGTTTTTGCGGTTCAGGCACTTAAGAACAATTTGGTTAAGAAGATCATTCTTACACGTCCTGCCGTTGAAGCAGGGGAAAGTCTTGGCTTCTTGCCAGGTGATCTTAAGGAAAAGATTGATCCTTATTTAAGACCTCTCTATGATGCCTTATACGATATGCTAGGGGCTGAACAGACAGAGAGACTTATAGAGAAAGGTGTCATTGAAATTGCGCCATTGGCCTATATGAGAGGCCGTACGCTAGAAGATGCGTATGTCATTCTAGATGAAGCACAAAATACAACTGACAACCAGATGAAAATGTTCTTGACGCGTCTAGGATTTAATTCCAAGATGATCATTACTGGGGATATCACGCAGATAGATTTGCCTAAAGGGGTAAGAAGTGGTCTCAAAGGAGCAATCAACTTATTGCAGGATGTTAAAGGCATTCGTTTTGTATTCCTTAATGCATTAGATGTTGTAAGACATCCAGTTGTTTCTCGTATTATTAGACGCTATGAAGAAGAAAGCAGAATAGAATAAAAAATGACGACATTCATATTGAATGCCGTCTTTTTCTTATAATTTTTCACCGTTAGTAGCGATGACGTCTTTATACCAGTAGAATGATTTCTTCTTGCTTCTTTCAAGAGTCCCTTCACCCTTGTTGTTCTTGTCTACATAAATGAAACCATAACGTTTATCAAATTCACCAGTAGAAGCAGACACAATATCAATTGGAGCCCACATAGTGTAACCAAATAGGTCAACACCTTCTTCATTGACTGCATCAATCATAGCTTTAATATGGCTTCTTAGGTAGTCAATACGATAAGAATCATCAACGCTGCCATCAGCTTCTTTCTTATCATAGGCACCAAAACCATTTTCTACGATGATCATTGGTAAATCATAACGATCAGAGAACCAGTTTAATGCCCATCTTAAACCTGAAGGGTCAATCTGCCATCCCCAGTCACTGGCTTTAAGATATTTGTTTTTAGTGAAATAGTTTTCACTATAATCATAGTATGGGTTATCTTCTCTTTCACCAGTCGCAAAGCTCATGTAGTAAGAGAATCCAATGTAGTCCACTGTTCCTTCTTTAAGAATCTTAAGATCTTCTTCAGTTACATCGATATTATAACCGCATCTTTCCCATTTCTTGAAAACATATTTAGGATATCTACCTTTGCAGTGAACATCCGCAAACCAGTATTTCCCATGCATTGCGCCCTGAGCGGCAAGGTTGTCTTCTGGTTTACATGTTAATGGGTAGATGGGGTTCATCGCAATCATACATCCAATCTGAAGATCAGGATTAATCTTATGACCTTCAATGACTGCTAATGCACTTGCGACTAATTCATAGTGTGCACTCTGATACATCACTTCTTCTGGGTTATCATCTTCTTTAAGAAGAATACCACCTTCCTGAAGAATATGATGCTGAATAGGATCAGCCTGATTGTTTATTTCATTGAAAGTCATCCAGTATTTTACTTTATGCTGATATCTTTCAAAACATACTTTGGCAAATTTTACGAAGAAATCAATAACCTGTCTATTTTTGAAACCATCATATTCTTTAACAATGGTCCAAGGCAATTCAAAATGCGATAAAGTGACGATTGGTTCAATACCGTATTTATGGCATTCATCAAATAAATCATCATAGAATGCTAAACCAGCTTCATTAGGTGTGTCTTCATCACCTCTAGGGAAAATTCTTGTCCAAGCAATAGAAGTTCTAAAAGCTTTGAATCCCATTTCTGCAAGAAGCTTGATGTCTTCTTTATAATGGTGGTAGAAGTCAGTTGCTTCATGGTTAGGGTAATTTTCTCCTTCAATGACACCATCAGTAATACGACGTGGTGCGCCTGTCACATTATCTCCAGCAGTCATGACGTCAGCAATGCTGATTCCTTTGCCGCCTTCCTGCCAGCCTCCTTCAATCTGATGAGCAGCAACAGCGCCACCCCATAAAAAATCTTTTCTTAAACTCATATCCAATTCCTCCTGCGTCTATTGTATAATCAATGACTTATAAAACAGGGGATAATTTCATATATTGAAAAACATCTATCAGATGATAGATGTGATGATCTTCTTATGAGCTGTCGGAATAGGTAATGTAAGAAGTTCTTCTTTTGTATACATATGATCAAGTGGTTTGGAAGAAACAAAGTGATAGACATGCATTTTCCATGTACGATGAGTAAAGACATGACGGTAGTCTTTGATAAAAGAAACAGCTTCTAATCTTTCATGATAGTCCTCTTCAAACTTAGATATAAAACTATAGGGACTTTCTACTTCATATTGAACAAGACCATACATATTTTCTAGAAGGCCATCATCATTCTTGATGAGAAGATATTGATCTTCATAGGTGATGATGCCAGTAATAAGACTCAACTCCTTATGATTGACTTTCTTGATAGAAATAGGAAGAAGCTTTTCACTATGATGCTTATAGGAAAGACAATCATCTGATAATGGACAATTTGTACATTGTGGATTCTTCACCTTGCAGATCATATTGGCAAGATCCATTAAACCTTGATTGTATGAAGAAGAATCATGATCAACGATAAGTTTATTAGATAATTCAGTAATCATCTTTACTGTCTTATTTAAAGCAATATTTTCCTTGATCTCAAATACACGAGAAAGTACACGTAAAGCATTGCCATCAATAGCACTGTAGCTTTTATGAAAAGCAAAGGAAGAAATGGCGCTTGCGGTATAGGGACCGATGCCTTTTAAGGAGAGGATGTCTTCATATTCATTAGGAAAGATGCCGTCGTATTTTTCCATCAGAATCTTGCTTGTTTCATGAATGTGCTTTGCACGACGATAATAACCAAGTCCTTCCCATAACTTATAGACTTCTTCTAAATCAGCCTTAGATAAAGAAGAAATAGTAGGGAAACGATTGATAAATCGTTCATAGTAGGGAATGACGGCTGCAACGGTTGTCTGTTGCAGCATAATTTCGCTGATCCATATTTTATAGGGATCATCAGTATTTCTAAAAGGAAGATCACGCTTGTTTTCTTTATACCATTTAATAAGTTTATCTTGTATCATATTAATCACCACATTGATTATATAGGAAGAAAAATAGGTCGTAAAGAAAGATGCAATCTCTTAGAATCTATGCTTATCTTGTCAAAAGGGTAAAAGATGTGATAGAATGTCGTAAAAGGAGGGCTGAATATGAAACTGATTATTGCAATTGTGAATAACGATGACAGTAGTGCTGTTCAATCAGCTTTAGTAGATGGAGGCTATTTTGTAACAAAAATGGCAACTTCAGGAGGTTTCCTTAAAAAAGGAAATACGACATTTTTGATTGGTACTGACGATGCCAAAGTTGAAGGTGCGTTAACCATCATTAAAGAAAATGCTAAAAAGAGAGTTGAAAAAGAACCAACTGTTACCCCAACAGAAATGGGGGATATCTTTACACCGATCATGGTTGATGTCCTTGTTGGTGGAGCAACTGTCTTTGTTGTTAATGTTGATAGATTTGAAAAAATGTAAGATGAAATGGATGGCCATGCCATCCTTTTTTTAGGAGAAAGAATGGAAATACAGTTATTATCAAAGAAAAATGAAGAACATGTCCGTAAAATCTTAAAACAGTATGACATGGTCAATCATTTTTATATCCCTGGATACGTGATGCTTCTTTGCTTTGAAGACAATCAGCTATATGGTTTTATTGAACTTTATCAATTAGAAACGATTACTGCACTCTACAGCTTGCCTGGAGAGAAGCAGGATGAAACATTTGCTTTGCTTATTGAAGGCGCTAGCCGCATTGGCTTTAGACATCTTACGATGTCTACCACTGCTCAGGGCGCTAGCTACTTCAAGCAGTTTGGATTCCATGTGATACAAGAACAGCCGGTTGTGATCTCTAAGACATTGCCTTGTCCTTATCATTTTAAGGATTATGATGAAATATCTGAATTTATGTCTAAGCAGAAAAGCCGTGTCTATTCATTAGATCATTTTAAAGATTTTATGCATGAACATTTCAATATTCAATATGTCTTAAAATGTGTTCATATTGGTGGTACTAACGGAAAGGGCAGCACAACCAACTATGTTAAGGAAATCATGAAGACAGCTGGATATGAGGTTGGAACTTTTACAACACCAGCCTTGGTTAATAGATTGGATGTCATCAGGGTAGATGATCAAGCTATCGATGAAAAAGTCTATGTGAAATTATGCAATCGTTTCTTAAAAGAAGCAGTGGATGCTGAACTTTCATTATATGAGATGGAAGTCTTTATTAGTGTGATTTACTTTATTTATAAGAAAGTGGATCTTGCTTTATTTGAAGTAGGACTAGGTGGACTTCTTGATGCCACTAATATCATTGGTCCACTTTTATGTGTCAATACGAACATCGGCTTGGATCATACGGATTATCTTGGCTCTACTTATGAAGAAATTGCTAGAAATAAGGCTGGTATTGTAAAAGATGGTGTTCCTTATGTTACAAGTGAAACAAGAGAGGAATGCCTTGATGTCTTTGATGAAGTGACAAAAGCGCATCATGCGCCTTTGTATGTTATTGCACATCCTGAACATGTAGAAAGCTCATCTAAGCAGGTCTTTAATTATCATGGCTATCATGTCTGTCTTAATACACCGGCTACCTATCAAAGTGTAAATGCGGCTTTAGCTATCAATGTAGTAGAGCTTATTAGAGCGCACTTCCCATTTGATCATGAAGATGTAGAAACAGGATTATACAATGCCAAGTGGCCAGGCAGATTTGAGATTATTCATCATGATCCATTGATCATCATTGATGGTGCTCACAATAGAGAAGGCATGGATGCCTTTGTGAAGGCAGCAGAATCTTATAGAAATGCGCATATTATCTTTACTGCCTTAAGAGATAAAGATACAACGCATATGCTAGAGAGACTGCTTACTTTAAGTGATGATATCACTGTCACTCAGTTTGAACATCATCGAAGAGCATTGGCAAAAGATCTTGCGAAAGATTATCCTGTCAAGATTGAAGAAGACTGGAAAAAAGCTGTTGATGAAGCAATGGATTATCCTGTTGTACTCATCACGGGATCGCTTTATTTCCTTTCTCAAGTCAGAAAATATATTCTTGATCAACCTGATAAATAATCAGGTTCTTTTCTTTTGGATGATATGTTACAATTTGGTGAATTGATAATGTAGGAGAGTATTATGGATACGAAAATATATGAGACATATCTTGACATATTAAAAGAAGAATTGGTTCCAGCAATGGGATGTACAGAACCTATTGCGGTTGCTTATGCAGGTGCTTTGTAGGTGAAAGACCTGATGAGATCAAGCTTGTAGTAAGTAGAAATATCATTAAAAATGTTAAGTCGGTTGTTGTTCCATATACAAAAGGAAGAAAGGGGCTTAAGACAGCACTTTGTGCAGGTATCTGCTTCCTCTATGGTGGAAGCTATAGTGATATTGCGCATACGATTGTAAATATTTTAGCGATTAATTCGGGAATGATCTGTGATGGGGCGAAGGCGTCGTGTGCGGCTAAGATTGCATCGGCAGTGGAAGCGGGACTTCTTGGCATGCAGATGAATAAGCATGATAGTCAGTTCTACAATGGTGATGGTATTGTCGTTAAAGGGGTAGAAAACAATATCAAGGCAGTGTGTGAACTAGCAAGAAATGGAATGCGCGAAACAGACAATGAAATCATTGATATGATGACAAAAAAGAATAAATGATAACCTTCCTTGTATAATTTAGTGATTGCTGTATAATACTGTATAATTTATATAAGAAATGGAGGTAATGACTATGGAAAAAGATGCTGTTATTCGCAATGCGTTAAGACAGACAAAAGAATATGATGAGAGATTATCGCCTTATGCGACTAAGAATTCTGAATGCATTAAGGTGAGAGTAAGCAAGAAGCCAATTACTCATCTTGATATAAGATGGCCTTATGAACGAGATATTGATCGTATTCTTTATTCAAAAAGCTATCGCCGTTATGTCGATAAGACACAGGCTCTATCTTTCTTCAGCAATGTGCATATCACAAAGCGTTCTTTACATGTACAGTGGGTTTCACGTATAGCCAGACAGATTGGTCGTGGATTAAATCTCAATACCGACTTAATTGAAGCTATCGCTTTAGGACATGATCTAGGTCATGCCCCTTATGGTCATGTAGGAGAAAAGGCACTTAATGATGCCTTAAAAGAAAAAGGCGTAGGCTTTTTCGCTCATAATGCCAACAGTGTTAGAAATCTATTGTTCGTAGAAAGAAAAGGTAGGGGCTATAATGTCTCATTACAAGTATTGGATGGCATACTATGCCATAATGGCGAAATCATCAACTGCCGTTATGAACCTGATACAAACAAGACTGCTGAGCAGTTCTGGGAAGAGTATCATCGCTGCTGGGTAGAAGAAGATGCTTCTTCTCACATTGCACCGATGACCCTTGAAGGATGCGTTGTAAGAATCAGCGATGTCATCAGCTATATTGGAAAAGATATCGATGATGCGGTCAACGCAGGATTAATCAAGCGTTCAGATCTTCCAGAAGAAGTCACTTCAGTTATAGGGGATGGCAATGATACAATCATCAACAGATTGATCGGTGATATTGTCGTGCACTCCTACAATAAGCCCTATCTGGAGTTCTCTCCAGAAGTGTATGAGGCCCTCATTAAGCTTTACGATTTTATTGGAGAAAAGATTCATCATAATCCCATTCTCGTTAAAGAGAATGAAAAGCTTTACCGCATGGTAAGAGAACTCTTCGATATCTTCTATGAAGACCTTAACGCGGTAGGAATCAAGAAGTATCTTGCCAACATGAATGAAGACTATCTCAAGTCTCCACGTGAACTGCTGGTTACTGATTTCTTATCAGGAATGACTGATACTTATCTGCTTGATTATTATAAGAAAGTCTTCCTGCCAAAGTGGCATACAGACTTTGATGACGAGTAAGAGCTGTGAAAGCAGCTCTTTTTTTGTTTTTTATGAAAATAGACTTGTTTATTATGTGTATTCATGTTAAAGTCAAAAGGCTACAAAGAAAGAGGTTAAAATGAGTAAAGTAAATTTTAAAGAATTACCCTTATCAGAAGCTGTATTAAAAGCTATTGATGAAATGGGGTTTGAGAGCCCAAGTAAGATTCAGGAGAAGAGTATTCCTGAGATCATTAAGGGACGCGACATTATTGGACAGGCTCAGACAGGAACAGGTAAAACATTGGCATTTGGTGGTTCACTATTGTCAATGATGGAGCATACAGGATATGTGCAAGCCATTATCTTATCGCCAACAAGAGAGCTTGCAAAACAGATTTATGATGAGTTCAAGAAGATTGGACGATTCACTGATTTAAGTTTCACATGCGTATATGGCGGAAGTGAAATCGAAAGACAGATTCGTGATATTAAGCGTGGGAAAGATATCGTCATTGGGACACCAGGACGTGTTATGGATTTAATGAGAAGAAAGGTTTTATCTTTATCACAGGTAAAATACTTTGTTCTAGATGAAGCAGATGAAATGTTAAACATGGGATTCGTAGAAGATATTGAAACAATTATGGAAACAATCCCTGAAGAAAGACAGACAATTCTTTTCTCTGCGACAATGCCTGATGGCATTAAGAAGATAGCATCTTCTTACATGAAGAATGATTATCTTCATATTCGCATTAAAGAAAAGCAGCAGACTTCAAACAATGTTAAACAGTATTTCTATGTTGTAAAACACAACCAGAAATTTGAAGTATTATGTAGAATCCTTGATTCTATGGAAATGCAGTCAGTTATTATTTTCTGTAAGACAAAAAGAAGTGTTGATGAAATCACAATGGAACTTCAAAAACACGCTTATAATGTAGAAGCGATGCATGGTGATATGACACAGAATGCCCGTATGCATACATTAAGACGCTTTAAGGAAGGCAAGACACAGTTCCTTATTGCAACTGACGTTGCGGCAAGAGGTATTGATGTTGAAACTGTTTCACATGTTATCAACTATGAATTGCCTCAGGAAGATGAACTTTATGTTCATCGTATTGGTAGAACAGGAAGAGCCGGAAATAAAGGGGAAGCTTATTCTATCATTACTTCAAGAGAAGTGCGTTTCTTAAGAAAGATTGAAAGAAAGACAAATTCTCATTTTGAAGAATTGGAAATTCCTTCACTTGATGATATCTTCAACCAGAAGATCAAAGAGCTTCTCTTTGATGTACAAAAAGTCATGGATGAAAACAAGCATGCTGAATATTTCGATGTTGTAAAAGAAATTCCTAAGCATATGAAAGATGATGTATTGGCTGCTTTATTAAAGATGAACTTTGATACAAGAGTAGGCTATGATTATTCATCAGAAGATCTTAAAGCAGAACGTTCTGATTCATATGATCGTTTATTCTTCAATAGAGGTAAAGCTGATAAGGTCAATAAGAGCAAGATGCTTGAGTTCCTTATTGAAGTAGGTAAGATTGACAAGAAGGCAATCGGAGAAATTACAATCAAGAGAAAATTCAGTTTTGTTAATGTGGATAAGAATGTTACACAGACTATTCTTAACCATTGTACTAACAAGAAGATTGCTGGTAGAAAAGTAAATATTGAAATTGCTGATGCAAAATAATATTGTTTAAAAATCACTCTTAACGGAGTGATTTTTTTATGTTTTCATAAAAAAATAAAAAGAAACCGCATTCAAAAAATGCCTATATAACGGCAAAAAATGGGGGGTGCTTTATAAATTCACTAAATTTAGGTTGAATGTAAGGGCTTTTATATTGTATAATGACAAAGTAAGGTCAAACAGGAGGAATGTTGTTATGAAAAAATATGTATATCTTTTTAAAGAAGGTGCAGCCTTAGAAATGCCACTAGCTAAGAAAAAAGAACTATTAGGTGGTAAAGGTGCAAACTTAGCTGAAATGACTGGAATCGGTCTCCCAGTGCCTCAGGGATTCACAGTGTCAACTGAAGCTTGTACAAAATATTATGATGATGGCGCTAAGATGGGGGATGACTTAAAGTCTGAAATTATAGAAAACTTAAAAGCCCTAGAAGAAATTACAGGAAGAACATTCGGAGATCCTAAAAATCCACTATTAGTATCTGTTCGTTCTGGTGCACGTGAATCAATGCCAGGTATGATGGATACAGTATTAAACTTAGGTTTAAATGATGAAGTTGCTGCTCAGTTTGCAACTGATACAGGAAATGAAAGATTCGTTTATGATTCATATCGTCGTTTCATTCAGATGTTCGCTGATGTAGTAATGGGATTCCCTAAATCAGACTTTGAACATAGATTTGATGCTATTAAAGAAGAAAAAGGCGTTGAATTAGATGTTGATTTAACAGCAGAAGATTTAAAAGAAGTTGTTGCTGCATATAAAGATGCTTATAAGAAGCATGCAGGAACTGATTTCCCACAAGATCCAATTGAACAGTTAATGGGTGCCGTTGGTGCCGTATTTGGTTCATGGAATAATGATCGTGCGATTACTTACCGTCGTTTAAATGATATCCCTGGTTCTTGGGGTACAGCTGTAAACGTTCAGCAGATGGTTTACGGTAACCGTTCAGAAACTTCTGGTACAGGTGTTGCCTTTACTCGTAACCCTGCTACAGGTGAAAACAAATTATATGGTGAATATTTAATGAATGCTCAGGGTGAAGACGTTGTTGCTGGTATCAGAACACCTAACCCAATTGATACATTAAAAGAACAGATGCCAGAATGTTATGATCAGTTCTGCAAGATCTGTGATACTTTGGAAGAACATTACAAAGATATGCAGGATATGGAATTTACTATTGAAGATGGTAAATTATTCATGTTACAGACTCGTAATGGTAAGAGAACTGCTCAGGCAGCATTAAGAATTGCTGTTGAAATGGTAGAAGAAGGAATGATCACTAAGGATGAAGCATTATTAATGGTTGATCCTAAAGCATTAGATCAGTTATTGCATCCAAACTTCGATAATGATGCATACAAAGCTGCAAAAGCTGTTGCTGTAGGTTTAGCTGCTTCACCAGGTGCTGCTACAGGTCATGTATACTTCACTGCTGAAGATGTTATGGAAGCACATGAAAATGGTGTACAGGATATGATCCTTGTTCGTAATGAAACATCTCCAGAAGATATCGAAGGTATGGTATTAGCACATGGTATCTTAACAGTACGTGGTGGTATGACTTCACATGCAGCCGTAGTTGCGCGTGGTATGGGTACTTGCTGTGTATCTGGATGTGGTGTCTTAAAAGTAGATGAAGCTGCTAAGACTTTAGTATTACCTGATGGTAGAACTTTAACTGAAGGTGATTACTTATCATTAAACGGTTCTACTGGTGAAGTATTCGCTGAACAGATCAAGACAGTTGCACCTGAAATTGGTGGTAACTTCGCTACATTCATGCAGTGGGCAGATGCTGCTAGAACATTAAAAGTTAGAACTAATGCTGATAACCCAAGAGATGCTAAACAGGCAGTTGAATTTGGTGCTGAAGGTATTGGTTTATGTCGTACAGAACATATGTTCTTCGATGAAGAAAGAATCTTCAACTTCCGTCGTATGATTACTGCTGAAACAGTTGAAGCACGTGAAGAAGCATTAGGAAAGATTCTTCCATATCAGAGAGAAGACTTTGAAGAATTATATAGAACAATGGGTAAATATGGAGTAACAATCCGTTTCTTGGATCCACCACTTCATGAATTCCTTCCTCATACTGATGAAGAAATCAAACCATTGGCTGAATCATTAGGAATGAGCTTTGAAGCATTAAAAGCACGTGTTGAATCATTAAAAGAATTCAACCCAATGATGGGTCATCGTGGATGCCGTCTAGCTGTAACATATCCAGAAATTGCTGCTATGCAGACAAGAGCTGTCATTGAAGCTGCAATCAATGTATCTAAAGAAACTGGTACATTAATTACACCTGAAATCATGATTCCTTTAGTAGGAGAAGTGAAAGAATTAGCATTCGTTAAGAAGACAGTTGTAAAAGTAGCTGACGAATTAATCGCTGAAAGCGGATTAGATATGAAATACCATGTTGGTACAATGATCGAAATCCCAAGAGCTGCATTAACTGCAGATAAGATTGCGACTGAAGCAGAATTCTTCTCATTTGGTACAAATGACTTAACTCAGATGACATTCGGCTTCTCTAGAGATGATGCTGGTAAGTTCTTACAGGATTACTATAGCAACAATATCTATGAACATGATCCATTTGCTACTATCGATGTAGATGGTGTTGGACAGTTAGTTAAATTAGCTGCAGAAAAAGGTAGAGCTACTCGTCCAGATATCAAGTTAGGTATCTGTGGTGAACATGGTGGAGATCCTAAGACAGTTGAATTCTGCCATAAGGTAGGATTAAGCTATGTATCTTGCTCACCATTCCGTGTACCTCTTGCAAGATTAGCTGCTGCTCAGGCTGCTGTTAAAGAAAAATTAGGTAAATAATTTTTCTAGAAATCATTAATAATAAAACAGAGAGTCCTTATTGGGCACAATTTCAAGAGTGGAGTGTTCAGAATCCTACGGATTCTTGGCTCAATTTCAAGAGTGGGGGGTAAATGATTTTTGAAATCATTTATCCCTTTTTTGTTTCTTCAAAATTAAGAGTGTATTTGAAGCCTAAATGAAGAAGGATTCTCTTTCTCAGATTTATGAAGTACTTATAGCCGAATGCATTTCTTTTGACCAATTTAACCTTGTTGTTCAGTGATTCGCAAAAGCCGTTGTTCAATGATGTCTTGTATGTGATTCCATTTCTTCTGTAGTATGCAGTGTACGTCAATGCTTGATGAATTAAAACAGATGCAGGTCAAAAAATCAGCTTGATGTATATTCGGAAATGTGTGCTGATGGTGATATCTCTAGAGAGGAATATAGGCAAAAAAAACAAAAGATAAAAACACAACTTTCGAAATTAGAAAAAGGAGCTTTAAATTCTAGAGGTGAAAAAGAAGATTTAACTGAAGAGGATATACAGCATCATTATGAAAGCTTAGCAGCATTTGTTGAAATGAAAGCATTTGATCCTTGTGCAAAGGTACCTGAAACGCTAATCGAAGCATTTGTAGATAAAATTATTTATGACAAGGGCACCTTTTCTTGGTATCTAAATCCAAAGTATGGTAACGAAATATTTGTTATCGACACCACAGATTGGAAAAAGAGCATGCTAAATCGTAAAAAAAAACAACAACCACGCCGGTGCCTGAATGGTTAATGCAGAACAGCAAAGAGGCGGAGGCATTTTTTGGGGTAAATATGAAATCTCAGAAGAATTTATGCTTTATAGTATTAAACTAAATAATGATACACATAGACGTTTTCATTTGCCGGAGAAGATTGTAATAAAGGTTTATTTAGTGTAGAGGATCTTAGGATCCTCTTTTTTTAGAACAGTTATTTCGAAAAATAGTGTTAAATTTTCGAAGTGTGCAGATGGGTTCGGAATATGATTTGTCTTGATTTTAGCCAATAAAGGTGCTCTTTTTATTTTGTAACATAAATTACGTTACAAAATAAAAAGAGGGTTGAATATGAAAGAATTTATAGAGAAGAGCATTGGGATGGAAGTAGATATTAAAGATGTAGATTACAATGGAAAACTTCCAATGATTTATTCTTCATTATATGATTTCAAGATTGCGAGTATGCATAATATAGAATGGCTAATAGCAATTCCAAAGGAAAAAATCAATTTGGCGCAGTTACGAAAAAACCATAGGCAAATTGAAAAGCAGAAAGATGGCTTTGTCATTATAAATTCAAGTTTGTCGAGATGAGCGATAGAACATAATACCGGAAGTTATAATATGTGTGCTTGACAAAAATACTCCTATATCGTAGTATAAAACTACGATATAGGAGTATTAAATTATGAAGACAAATGGTGGATTTCTTGTTACAAAAATAAAACAGCTGGGTGATCGTATATTTGAAAGGATACTGGCAGAAAAAAACATTGATGCATTTAACGGAGCTCAGGGAAGGATTCTTTATGTCTTATGGCAGGAAGATGGTGTTCCTATTAAAATTATTTCCGAGAAAAGCGGACTTGCAATTACTTCACTTACAACCATGCTTGAGCGGATGGAAAAAAATGGACTGATAAGCCGCAAAACTGATGAAGCTGATAAGAGAAAAACTCTTCTGTTCCTCACAGATAAAGCCAAAGAACTTAAAGAAGCTTATGACTCCGTATCCAATGAGATGGGGAATATTTATTATCGTGATTTTACGGATAAAGAGATTCTTCAGTTTGAAGAGTATCTTAACCGCATCAGGGTAAACCTTGAGGAATGGAGTGACAAATGAGTATTTGTATTAAAGATCAGATTCAGAACATGAATCTTGTTATAGGGTGCACTGTTGGATGTCCGTACTGCTATGCCAGAAACAATACGAGACGTTATCACATCATAGATGATTTTGAAAAGCCACAGTTTTTTCCAGGAAAGCTTCGTATGATGGAAAAGAAAAAGCCGCAGAATTTTCTGCTGACCGGCATGAGTGATCTCTCGGGCTGGCATGAGGAATGGAGAGAGGAAGTCTTTAAAAAGATAGCAGAGAATCCTCAGCACCAGTTTCTTTTTCTTACCAAACGACCGGATCTTCTGTCTTTTGAAACAGATCTTGATAATGCATGGTTTGGCGTTACAGTTACGAGAAAGTCTGAGTTATGGCGAATTGATGCACTGCGGAGCAATGTGAAGGCAAAAAAATATCATGTTACCTTTGAGCCTTTGTTCGATGATCCGGGTAAGGTTGATCTTACAGACATTGACTGGATTGTGGTGGGAACCATGACAGGTGCAAAGAGCAGGACTGTTAAAACAGATCCCGGGTGGGTTTATTCATTGACAGAACAGGCTCATGAATTGAACATTCCTGTATTTTGGAAAGAAGATCTTGTTCCGATTATGGGAGAAGAAATGATACAGGAAATGCCGGATGCTTTTAACAAAGTGTTGGAGGAACAGAGGATATGGAACAACCAGAAATCAAAGTAAATCATATAGAAACAAAAAGTGTAATGACAAAATCGAAAACTCCTATTGGAGGATATTCGGTGAATCCCTATGTGGGGTGTCCCCATGCCTGTAAATACTGCTACGCATCTTTTATGAAACGCTTTACAGGGCATACGGAGGAATGGGGAACTTTCATGGATGTGAAAGACTGGCCTGAAATAAAGAATCCAAAGAAGTATGCCGGCCAGAAGGTAATCATTGGAACAGTTACGGATGGTTATAATCCGCTAGAGGAAACATATAAAAATACAAGAAGACTTCTAGAAGAACTAAAGGACAGTGGTGCGGACATACTTATCTGCACAAAGTCAGACCTTGTACTAAGAGATCTGGATCTGCTAAAAGAGATCAATGAAAATAGCAGACTTACAGTATCATGGTCAATCAATACTCTCGATGAAGAGTTTAAAGATGATATGGATGCGGCAGTAAGCATAGAAAGAAGGCTTGCTGCAATGAAAGAGGTATATGCGGCAGGCATTCGTACAATTTGCTTCATTTCACCCGTTTTCCCGGGGATTACGGATATAGAAGCAATCATAGACAGGACAAAAGATCAGTGTGACCTTGTATGGCTTGAGAATCTGAATCTTCGCGGAGGTTTTAAGGCAGATATCATGAAATACATTTCCGATAAACATCCGGATCTGGTGCCGCTGTATGACGAAATTTATAACAAAAAGAACCGCAGCTATTTTGAAGCGCTGGAAAAGAAAGCTGAAGAGCTGGCTAAAAAGTATGATTGCAGGTTTGTTGATAATGAAACTCCGTATGAGAGAGTAGAGAAAGGACATCCAACAATCGTAAATTACTTTTACCACGAAGAAGTAAGAGGAACTGCCAATAGTGGAAAGAGAAATGTAATACATAAACCTTGATGGAAGAATAAACCGGAAGTTAATCGCACAAATTCCAGTTTGTTGAGTTCTTGACCGATTTTGTCTCGTCTCGACCGATATTAGCACTTTTCTTATAGTTTTAACGGTACTATTATTATCATAGACAAGTGAGAGGTAAACAAAAGCCACTCACTTGTTTTTCTTTTGCAGAAGAATAGGAAGCAGATTTAAGCGTCCACATGACCAAACCCTCAAGGTCGTGTGTGGCACTTTTTTTGTTATCCGAAACCGGTAAGCGCGCGCCGGTGTTTCTATTAAAACTGTCAAAGAAAAGGAGAAAATTGAATATGAATTATGAAGGTTTCCAGGATGCTTTAAATGCTGAACTTGCTATTAGAGGAGCTGATGTTGAACTTACTGCTCGAAGAGTAGATAAGATGAATGAAAGTTATGATGCTATCACAGTAAGACCTGTAGACAATTTCATTGGAGTGAACATCAGCGTTGAGAAAGCATTTGCTGCTTATGAGAAAGGGATTGGTTGCTTAAAGGAATTATTAGCAAGAATATAAAGCTATAGTGTGTTAAGATAAGAAGAAGCACGAAAAGTGCTTATTTTGATAAATCGCGATTTGTCGTACTCTTGTGAAGATAAATAAGGAGATATGGAAATGGAAACAGTTATTCGAAAAGTACAGCAAGGTGATGCTAGTAATCTTGCTTATATTCAAACTGAAAGCTGGAAAGCAGCTTTTACGAGCATCCTTGACGCTGAGACATTAACAAAATGTACTAATATTGAACGAGCGACCTCTATGTATCAGAGGCTATTAGACGAGAAAAAGGGAAATGGATATCTTCTCACTGTGGACGGAAAACCTCATTGCATTGCATATTGGGATGCAGCAAGAGACTCCGAACTTGTCGGGAAAGCGGAACTGATTTGCATTCACAGCTTGCCCAACAATTGGCATAAAGGCTATGGTAGTATGATGATGAATCGGGTTCTGAAAGACATCAAGGAATCGGGGTATTCCGAAGTGGTTCTGTGGGTGTTCCGGGAAAACCTTCGCGCTAGAGCTTTTTATGAAGCAAACGGGTTCGCATTGACTGATTTTTCAAAGCCTGCGTTTGATACAGAGGAAGTCCTTTATTCCAAAAAAATATGATAGGGACAACTTCCTGTTTGTTGTGTTCTTGACCGACATTGTCTCGTTTTGACTCGTTTTGTCTCGTCTCGACCGACATTAGCATTTTTCCTATAGTTTTAACGGTGCTATTATTATCATAGACAAGTGAGAGGTAAACAAAAGCCACTCACTTGTTTTTCTTTTGCAGAAGAATAGGAAGCAGATTTAAGCGTCCACATGACCAAACCCTCAAGGTCGTGTGTGGCGCTTTTTTTGTTGTCCGAAACCGGTAAGCGCGCGCCGGTGTTTCTATTAAAACTGTCAAAGAAAAGAGGAATTGAAGACCCGTATTTTTGGACACCGACCACAGTAGGTTATATCTTAGAAAAAAGAGAATATATGGGGCATACTGTATTAGGAAAGACAATTAGTTTAGACTATAAAACCAAAAAAGAAGAAAGACAAAAGAAAATGAACTCATTATCTTCAAAAATACCCACGAAGCCATCATTGACGAAGAAACATGGAACAATGCTCAACGATTAAGAAAAACAGTAAGAAGAAGTCCGAAGTATGGAACAACCTCACACCCCTTTACAGGGCTTTTAATCTGTTCCGATTGTGGAGGTAAGTTAAGCTATCGAGAGCCGGCAGAACATAAAGAAAAGAAATACGATTGTGATTATTGTTTTGTATGTCAACATTACAGACACAGAAAAGGCTCTTGCAGTATGCACTACATCAAAGTAAAAACAGTGAATGAAATTCTCTTAAAATCAATTAAAGAAATAACGGATTTTGCAAAAGAAGATAAACAAGAATTTCTAAAAGTGATGACCAAATTATCCGATGAAAAAAGGGAAGAAAAATATCAAGGATATAAAGAGAAATTAGAAAAACTGTCCTCAAGGAATGAAGAACTAACAACCCTCATTACAAAGCTGTATGAAGACCACGCACTTGGGAAAATTCCTGTAAAACACTTTGATAGATTATTTAATATCTATGATACAGAGCAACAAGATTTAGAAAAACAAATACAGTATTTTGAACAAGAAATAGAAAGTTATCATCAGAAAAAAGTTGACACCGATAAATTCCTAAAATGATAGAGAAATATACAGATATTGAAGAACTGACAGTACCAATGATAAATGAGTATATAGAAAAAGTTGTAGTCCATGAAGCAACAGGAGAAAGAAAAGGCAAATACAGAAAACAACAAGTTGATGTGTATTTTAATTTTATAGGGAACTGTCAAGTACCACAGAAAGTAGATATAGAAAAAATGGCTTAAAAATGGTATAATATTACTAGTTATTGAGAGAGAAAAATGAGAATTTGATAAGGAGCGAAAAGAAAAATGTGTGAAGAATGTTACTCTGATGAAAATAGAATAACACCATTACTAAATCCCTTGGACTGCTTAGAAAACCACACTCAATATATTTGTGGAACTTGTGGACGTTGCATTTGTATTGAACATGACCCAAATAGAGGATTACAAAGATGGAATTTTCCTTTTAAGTCATTGGAAATTGCAAAACTTTATTTACGAACAGCCGATTATACAACGAAAAGTTCATGTGGTATTTATGAGATAGAGAACAGTAAAGGCAGAGTATCTTATAAAATATTCGCCGGGAATGAGGATCTACATCTATTCTTGAAAAAGAATAAAGACAAGAAATGCAAACAAATGACACCTGTGTTTAATGTTGGAGAGTATAAAGAATATCCACATACAGAAGTACGAAAATTGACTGCTGATGAAATAAAACAATATATGAGTGAACGTTAAATTCCAGTTTGTCGAAGTAAAACAATTAAATACAAGCAATGATATAACAACTTACGAAACAGTAAATCAAAATAGGTTTACTGTTTTTTGTTTGTCTAAAAACGGAAAGGAGGACTTATGGAAGAAGAAAAAAGAGTAACAAAAGAACCATCACACAAACAGTTAATAATGGATATTGGAAAGACAAAATATACTGTAAACCTATATTTTAAGCAAGGTACAGGGGAAACATACAAGGATAAAATACTAAAGCTAATAAAGAGAGAAACAGAGAAGATATAAATTTATTAAAGAAATTTTGTTTATGTCTTTGACAAATCTTCCCAAAGGGTGACGTGATGATCAAAGCTGGTAAGACTCTTTTGAAGCATGGATACAGATTGAAAATCTTTAATACCATCAACTTCAAAAAGAGCATGCACTACAACCCTTTTGCCTACATTCACTCAGAAAAGGACATCCTGAAACTGGTGAATACCCTTATCGCAAATATGAAGGGCGATGGCAAGGAAGGGGATGAATTTTGGACGAAGGCCGAGACTCTTCTTTATTGTGCGCTGTTTGGATATATACATTATGAGGCACCGGAGGAAGAGCAGAACTTTTATACGCTACTAGAATTTCTGAATGCTTCAGAGGTTCGCGAGGATGATGAGGATTATGAAAATCCAGTAGATATGATGTTTCATGATCTAGAAAAGAAGAGTCCAAATCACTTTGCGGTAAGGCAATATCGTAAACACAATCTGGCGGTGGGTAAAACAGCAAAATCTATTCTTGTGAGCTGCGGTGCAAGACTTGCTCCATTTGATATTGCAGAGCTTCGAGAAATCACAAGCTACTATGAATTAGAACTGGACACCATGGGAGATAGAAAGACAGCATTATTTCTCATTATGAGTGATACAGATGCTACCTTTAATTTCTTGATTTCTATGGTCTACAGTCAGCTTTTCAATCTGCTTTGTGAGAAGGCCGATGATGTGTATGGTGGTAGACTTCCGGTACATGTTAGATGCCTCATCGATGAGACAGCCAATATCGGACAGATCCCAAACCTGGAGAAACTAGTAGCAACCATTCGAAGTCGTGAGATTAGTGCTTGTCTGTTCTTGCAGGCAAAGTCACAGCTGAAAGCCATCTATAAGGACAACACGGATACCATTATTGGAAATATGGATTCTCAGTTGTTCCTTGGTGGCATTGAGCCAACCATGCTGAAGGATTTATCCCAGTTCCTTGGAAAAGAAACCATCAACATGTATAACACCGGCGAGAGCAGGGGCAACAATCCTTCCTACTCTATGAACTATCAGAAGAGTGGTAAGGATCTCATGACCATGGACGAAATTGCAGTCATGGATGGTGACAGATGCATCCTGCAGCTTCGAGGTGTACGTCCATTTTTGTCGGACAAATATGATGTCACTCAGCATCCACTTTATAAAGAGACTGGCGAGTATGATGAGAGGAATAAGTTGGATATAAAACGGTTTCTGCATCAGGGGATTAAGGTGAAAAGTGGAGAGATTTTTGATGTAATTAAAGTATAGAAATTGTATTTCTTCTCACTGCATTTCATGTATAATTAAATGCAGTGGTGAGAGGTATTCCTCAAAAAGTCCTATAAGAATTGTGGGAGAATAAACTATGGATAATAAAGGACAGACATTTGCTGAAAAACATCCTAAGTTAAATACTTTATTTGGCTTAGTATTGTTTTTACTACTAGTTGCAGGTGGAATTTATCTGCTAAATTTAATTCTTGTTTTTTTGAAAAATCTTTTTACGACGTTTGGTTCTTTTTTAAGTAATTTTGTTTCATCAACTGATAAGGTAATTGTAGTGGCAATGATAACTGGAACGGTTTCAATTACAGGTGTGGTTATTAGTTCTATTATAGCCAAAATTGTAGATTATCGTTTTAACGTTAAGAAGCTTTTATATGATAAGCGGGAAGTTCCCTATGAACAATTTATTGAAATGGTATATTCTATAATGGAAGATACTAAAAAACCTGAAAATAAACGAATGACTGAAGAAGAAATAAATAAAAAGGTCTCAGAGTTTTCTAGAGGGCTAACATTGTGGGGGTCTAATAGAGTAGTAAAAAAATGGATAAAATATAGAAAAAATGCTGCACAGAATCCTGATAATGAGAATTTGTTTCTATTAGAACAGATATTATACGAGATGCGTAAAGATGTGGGGTTAAGAAGAAAAATGAAAAAAGGGGTAATGTTATCCTTTTTTATCAATGATATCGAGAATGCGCTAAAAAAGTAGCTACAAATTAAGAAAGCTATTTATTTTGATATTACGCAGTGTTATATTAACATTGTAGTGCTTGTTTTTGATAATGATTATGGCTTGACAGATAAGGGCAATCTATCTATAATGTAAGCATAGGATTAGGTCAGGAAGCGTACGACGCCCTGGCCATTTTTTTTGGAGAAAATATGAAAGAGTATAAGACTTTTAATCAGCAATTAAAGATATTACGACAGAGAGGGATGATAGTTCCAACAGATGGAACTCCCAAGCGATTTCTTGAACAAGAAAACTATTATAATGTTATAAATGGATACAAGGATTTGTTTTTAAAAAAGGATGCTAATGGTGTTCCTTTGGATCCAGAGGAGTATCAAACAAATACTCAATTTAAAGAATTAAAGGCGCTTTTTCTCTTTGATAGAGAGCTAAGATTCTTGTTTTTAAAATACATTCTTATTTTTGAAAACTCTTTTAAAACTGTTTTTTCGCATGAGTTTTCTAGAAAATATCCTAAAGCAAATTCATACTTGGAATTACAGAATTATGTTGATAATAATCCTAAGAATGTTTTGAAACAGTTGTCTATTCTAACTAAAACTATTCATGATCAAGTGGATAAGAAAGGGGCGATAAAACATTATATTGAAACGTATGGTGCTGTACCTTTGTGGGTGTTAGTTAATAATCTTACAATTGGAAACATGTCTCATTTATATAATGTTCTTAAAGATACTGAGAAGAATATAATCGCCAAATATTATTCAGATAAGTTTGCAAAACAATATGGCACAACTAATTTGCTCAGAGTTAGTGCTGAAGATATGCAATCTGCACTCAAAATATTCAATTTAGTAAGAAATAGATGTGCCCACGAAGAGAGACTTTACAATTCTGACTTTGGTAATGTTAGAGTAGCTAATATGGCGAAACATTTTGGGATGACAAACTACAATAACAGAAGAATTGTTGTGGCTATTATTTACTTAAAAATAATGCTTAATAAGAAGTATTTTAAAAAGTTTTATTCTGAGTTGATGGATATTCTTAGAAGATATCAGGGAGAATTTGTAACAGTTTCTTTTGATAGTATACTTGACATAATGGGAATTGATTTGTTGGATATTCAAAAATTAAATTAATAGAAATGCACTTTACATAGACCAGTACCTCTGGGGACGCCTAGATTTGTACTGGTCTATTATTATGCCCATTTTTAGCGCAAGGAATGGACATGAGCCGAAACTATTAATCAATTTTCAAGAAAGGAAAATTCGGGAGAAGCTACTTCCGAATGAAGGTACGATGATGAAGGTATTTAGGGTGATCAGATCCTGGTGTAGAAAAGTGTTTAGGAAAATTAAGAGATGGATGATGAAGCCGTTTAGGAAGAAAGCGAAGCCCGGACCAGAAGAGAAAGACATGGCATTTTTCAATTCAGCAATCACTGTATTACAGACACTTGTTATCGCACTTGACGCAGGCCTTGGAGTATGGGGCGTTGTAAACCTTCTTGAGGGTTACGGCAACGACAACCCTGGTGCTAAGTCACAGGGAATGAAGCAGCTCATGGCTGGCGGTGGTGTTGCACTCATCGGTACACAGCTCATCCCACTTCTTTCTGGGTTGTTCTAATCTGAGGGAAGACACAACTGAATATGGAACAGGTAGCAGGCTGGCATTCGCCAGCTTTTTTGCTACCCAAATCAAAATGAGGGAGATCATTGCATGGAAAGAATATTTGAGCAAATGACCTCTTGGCTCAAGGACTGGATTGTAGATGGGCTGATGAGCCTGCTGACAGGAACATTTGACAGTATCAATGCCAGGTTGGAAGTGTAGCTGCAGATGTAGCAACATGCCCGGCGGATTTCACGCCGGGTGTTTTCAACCTAATGAAGACGGTGTCTAACAATGCGATTATGCCGATTGCCGGTATGATTCTCACATTCATTGCATGTTATGAGCTGATTCAACTGGTCATCGCCCACAACAATCTGGCAAACTTTGAAACATGGATATTCTTCAAATGGATATTCAAGACTTATGTAGCAGTAATGCTGATCACGTATTGCTTTGATATCACCATGGCAATTTTCGATGTGGCGGGGCATGTGATTTCTCAGAGTGGAAATATTATCCAAAACTCTACAGCAGTGAATGCATCCCAACTTGCGCAGATGCGTTCCACACTAGAGGCCATGTCCATCAGAGAACTGTTGCCACTGTTTATGGTAATCTAAATGAATATTATAACTTAGCGTCAGCTCAGGATTAGATTGATCCTGATGCTGGCGTTTTTCTTTGTAAGAGTTCACATTATGTGTACTTTATGTCCACATTCGCGCTAACGATTCATAGGCGCATTCCAATTAGAATTACTCTGGTACAGGAATTCAAGCGAAGAGAGTATGTCATTGTGATGATGGCTGATGGATATGCTTCTTTCAGACACATCTTTTTTTGAAAAAATTTAGATGTAACCATTGACATTACATCAAAGTGATGCTACATTAGCATTGTAAGATGAAACTGTTACGGTTACATCGATGAACTTTATAACATTCGAGGATAATTACCTCGAAGGGCAGAGCCCAGAAAGGAAAATAATCATGACAAATAAGGAAAAAGCATTAGCACTCATCGGAACATTCGTATCAGGAGATACAGCAAAGGCAAAGGAACTTCTTGCACCAGGTTATATTCAGCATAACCTTGCATTTGGTACAGGAGCAGATGCATTTGTAGCAGCAGTTGAAGGACTTGCACAGGCACCTGTAAAAACAACGGTTAATAACATTCGCGCATTTGAGGATGGAGATAAGGTTTTTCTTCAGACAGTATATAATTTTGCAGGAGCAGGAGAGCAGGTCGGATTCGATGTTTTCAGATTCGATGAAGACGGTAAGATTGCAGAGCACTGGGATAATCTGGCAGACAAGGCAGATCCTAATCCTTCAGGACATACTCAGATTGATGGAACTCTTGAGAAGAAAGATGTAGATAAGGAAGAGACACGTAAGGTTGTAGCTGGATTTGTAGGCGATGTACTTCGTGGAGAGAATCCTGACAAGCTCACATCTTACTACGATGGAGATAAATATATTCAGCATAATACTTCAATTGCAGATGGTCTTTCAGGTCTTGGAGCTGCACTTGAAGCTATGGCTAAGCAGGGAATCTCAATGGTTTATAACAAGACTCATATGGTTCTTGCAGATGGAGATTATGCTCTTGCCTGCTCAGAAGGAACCTTTGGCGGTGTACCTACAACATACTATGATCTGTTCCGTGTTGAGAATGGATTTATCGCAGAGCACTGGGATGTAATGGAGACATTAGCTGATAAGTCTACATGGGCTAATGAAAACGGAAAGTTTTAATGTAACCATTGCAACTACATCTGTCACGAAGTAAAATGATGGCAGGAGGAATTAAAAATGCAGATATCAAGCAGATTTACGGTTGCACTTCATATTTTTACATGTGTGGATACATTTAAAGATGAACATAAGGTAACGAGTGCTTTTCTTGCAGCCAGTATAAATACGAATCCTGTCATCATTAGAAAGATACTTACTCAGCTTAAAAACGCAGGGTTAATAAATGTTATCAGAGGAACAGGCGGAATAGAGCTTACAAGAGATCTTAAAGATATAACTTTTTATGATGTGTATCAGGCAATAGAGCCTTTGGAGGATGGAAATCTATTCAGATTTCATGAAGCACCCAATCCAGAGTGCCCTGTTGGTAGGAATATCCATTCACTTTTGGATGATAAGTTGAAAAGCATCCAGGAAGCGATGGAATCAGAGATGAAAAAATACACTCTTAATGATTTAAGATCCGGAATGCAGGCTCTATTGGCAAAAGAAGCTTAATAATGAGACTCTGAGGTGTTTACTTCAGAGTCTTTTTTTAGAAGGACGTGGAATATGGAAACTAAGGAATATTTGAAATATATAGTGGAAGAAATCCATACAACGATCGTGGCAACGGTAGATGATGAAGGACTACCTGTTACAGCTGCTATAGATATGATGGATTATGATAATGACAGTTTATATTTCCTTACAGCAAAAGGAAAGGGATTTTATGACAGGCTGATAAAAAGACAGTTTCTTGCGTTTACGGCAATGAAAGGTGAGGATACCATGTCAAGTGTTGCAGTATCCATTCGTGGTAAAGTAAGAGACCTTGGACATGGCAAGATACCGGAGCTGTTTAAGAAAAATCCATACATGCATCAGATTTATCCGACGGAAGAATCCATGAAGGCATTAACAGTATTTCAGATATATGAGGGAACTGGTGAGTGGTTCGATCTGTCAAAGAAGCCTATAGAAAGGGCATCCTTTAACTTTGGAAAAGTAGAAATAAGGCATGAAGGATATTTTATTAAAGATAATTGTATCGGTTGTGGAAGATGCTTATCAGTCTGTCCCCAGAGATGTATCATTACTACCAGAATTCCGTATGTCATAGAGCAGGAACATTGTCTGCACTGTGGTAATTGTTTGAATACCTGTCCTGTCGGGGCAGTGGTTAGGAGATGAAAGCTATGTCAAAGAATACAAAACAAGAAGAACGTCTTGATTATCTTGTAGAAGAGTTCAAGGCAGATTCAGATGAATATAAGGAATTACAGACTCCAAATAGTACGGAAGATAAAAGACGAATCTTAAGGTCGCTTATGAACATCCGTATGCCAAAAGAATTGTCATCTGAAGTAATGAAAGTACAGGATGAATATCTGACAGAAAGATTAGCTGAAAAAGGTGTAGTGAATCTATCAGACATCCCGGTTATCAGGGATGGACTTTCTATCTGGCAAGGAGATATCACAAGACTTTCGGTGGATGCTATTGTTAATGCCGCTAATTCGCAGATGCTTGGTTGTTTTGTTCCGATGCATACTTGCATAGATAACTGTATTCATACTTTTGCAGGAGTGCAATTAAGAGCTGAGTGCAACAGGCAGATGAATGAACTTCGAATCAGATATGGAAGAGACTATGAACAGCCTACTGCCGTTCCAATGCTCACTGAAGCGTATAATCTTCCGGCAAAGAAAGTTATTCATATAGTAGGACCAATTGTCCAATACAAACTTACTCCTGAATTGGAAAAGGATTTGGAGAACTGCTATAGAAACACTTTGGATATGTGTGCTGAAAATGGCCTGAAGAGTGTTGCTTTTTGCTGTATTTCGACAGGGGTATTTCATTTTCCTAACAAAAAAGCAGCTGAGATTGCGGTTAAGACTGTATCAGAATGGCTCCGTGATAATCCTGGTAAGGTAGAAAGGGTGATATTCAATGTTTTCAAAGATGAAGATAAGGCCATTTATGAAAAAATTATATGATGATATGCCTAATGGTTATCAGGAGACTATAAAGAAAGGAATGAATGCTGTGAGATACTTTTCTAGAAGCATGTCCCATGGTAAAGGAAGCAAAGAAGAGCAAATAAAAAGGCTTTTGCAAGAAATCAAGGAAGCAGACGCCATTGTCATTGGAGCAGGAGCGGGACTATCAACATCAGCAGGGTTTACTTACAGTGGCGAACGTTTTGAAAAATATTTCTATGACTTTGCCAAAAGATTTGGTATCAGGGATATGTATTCAGGTGGATTCTATCCGTTTCCAAGTGAAGAAATCCGCTGGGCCTGGTGGGCAAGACATATTTATTTTAACAGATATATTGATGCTCCAAAGCCAGTGTATAGGGATCTTCTTAAGATGGTTTCCGATAAGGATTATTTTGTTATCACAACAAATGTAGATCACCAGTTTCAAAGAGCAGGTTTTGACAAGAAAAGACTATTCTATACTCAGGGTGATTATGGTTTATTTCAGAGCGTGAATCCTGCTATTCAGAAAACCTTTGATAATGAAGAGTGGGTAATGAAAGCTATGGAAGCACAAGGGTTTGTAAGAGATGATCAGGGAGTATTTCAGGTACCGGTTGATGGGAAGTTATTGATGGAAATTCCTTCTGAAATGATTCCAAAGTGCCCTGATGATGGCTCTGATATGACTATGAATTTGAGAGCGGATGATTCTTTTGTTGAAGATGAAGGATGGCATAGGGCATCTGCAGCATATTCTGATTTTATTCGTAGACATGAGAATCTTCATGTTCTTTATCTTGAATTGGGAGTAGGAGCTAATACGCCCGTAATAATAAAGTATCCGTTCTGGCAGATGACGCTGGCAAATGAAAAAGCGGTATATGCCTGCTTAAATTATGGTGAATCATTCTGTCCAGAGGAAATTGCAGATAGAAGTATATGTATTGATGGTGATATTGCAACCATATTACAATAGTCATGACTAGCATTATCATAGACAAGTGAGAGGTAAACAAAAGCCACTCACTTGTTTTTCTTTTGCAGAAGAATAGGAAGCAGATACAAGCGTCATTCCATGACCCTCAAGGTCGTGTGTGGCACTTTTTTTGTTATCCGAAGCCGGTAAGCGCGTGCCGGTGTTTCTATTAAAACTGTCAAAGAAAAGGAGAAAATTGAATATGAATTATGAATGATTCAAAGAAGTTTTCCAGGATACCCTAAAGGCTGAACTTGCTGTTAGAGGAGCTGATGTTGAACTTACTCTCGTAGAGTAGATAAGATGAATGAAAGCTATCTGGACATGGAGACCATGAATATTGTAAATACGCAGATGTACATTGGCGGGTATCAGGTGAAGCTGGTCAGTGATACAAGCTATGGAAGCTTGTGGGAGGTGAGTTTTACGTTGAAAGAGTTCTAACGTTTACAAGAAATTTAAACTTCTTCCTTGACACAAAAAGGTAATATGTTACCTTTTAGGAGAACGGTAATATATTACCTTTTTAAGGAGAAGATAAATGCTGATAGAAGAGGTTATGCAAAATGGCAATGTGGACTTTTCCAATATTCCATCAAATTATTACTTACTCGGGCTCTTAAGTGCTTTTGAGAATCGCTTTCAGGCAATGGCTGATAATACCATGCAGGAAATCAGCTGGAAGCAGTTCTTTGCGATAATATGCATCAACATGTGTAAGGAACCGCCGACACTAAAAGAATTGTCAGATATTCTTGGAAGCTCACATCAGAATGTGAAGCAGATTCTGTTGAAGCTTGAAAAGAAGAGCTTTATTCAGTTTCAGACGGACGATGCCGACAAGAGAAAGCAGCGTATTGTTCTGACGGACTACTGTAGGGAATTCTGTGAGAGAAACGACGAAATGAGCAAAAGCATTATGGAGAAAATGTTTAATGGAGTAACAGAGAAAGAAGTCGCTACAACGATACAAACTATCATCAAAATCGAAAAGAATCTAAGGGGCTATGAAGGATGAAGATTTCATATATTTTGACGGGACAATAAGTGATATTACATACGAATAAAAAAAGGAAGGTAATCTGATCATGAGTGGAATCATTTTATATAAGTCAAGGTATGGAGCGACAAAACAGTATGCGGATTGGATTGCAGAGAAAACAGGATTTTCGTGCATCAAGACAGATGATGCTGATATGAAAAGGGTTTCTGGCTGTGATGTAATTATTCTAGGTGGCGGTATCTACGCATCGGGGATAGCAGGCCTTTCGTTCTTGAAGAAAAACATAGGAAAACTGAAGGAGAAAAAGATAATTGTATTTTGCTGTGGAGCATCGCCCTATGAGGAGAGTGCATTTGCGGCAATCGTACAGCGCAACTTCAAAGGTGATCTTGCCGGTATTCCATGCTTTTACTGTCGAGGAACTTTTGATATGAGTGAGATGTCTTTTATAGATAGGTCATTGTGCAAAATGCTTCGAAAGGTTGTTGCCAAGAAAAATCCTGATGAGTATGAGATATGGGAAAAGGCATTGATGGCGGTTGGCGATAATGAAAAGGGAAATTGGATTGACAAGGCATATATAGAACCAATTATCAAAGCAATAGGATAAGTTCAAAGAGAGTTGGAAGCTTTAGAGAGTCGAGTAACATCGACTCCTTTTTCATGTCCGGAGGGAGGTGGTCATTTGTATCCGATCAGCAATGCCTTCCTTGATTGTACTGGTCAACATTTTTGGTAACAAGTCGGATGGATAAATTAGCTAAATCTTAATTCCATTGATGTTTAATTTTTATTATGAGTATGTGGCCTGACGTAGTTATACCAGTTAGTATATTGCTTAGTCATCTTGTCTAACATTTCAACGCTATCAAATATAAACCTATAATAAAAACTATTCGTTACGATAAAAGGTCTGTGTAGAGTGTACAGACCTTTTAAGTTTATATATAATCTGTTAAATTGTCAGACCATTTAGTATAATATAATTATTATAATATCTAAAATCAAATATGGGGTGATATGATATGAAAAATGAGAATAAAGCAGAAACTATAATAAATGGATATGAACAAGCTAATAAAGACGCTAAAGAAGTTTTACAGTATTTGGAAAAAATAGATGATCCATCTCAAATGGAGGAATCTCAACTTCCTTCAATTGTGAGAAATCTAGAAAAAGTTGATTCAAAAGTTTCTAAGTCTTATATAGGAACTGCATCTGTTATGGGGGGAGCTGTAGCTTTTGCTGTTGGAACATCTATTTCATCGAGCGCATTTGCTGGTGGTTTGGGGATGGCTGCTTTAGGCGGGGCAGGATTAGCAGGTGCTGGAGCTGCTGCAGCGGCTGTACCATTTCTTGGAGGGTTTGTTGTTCCGGCAATAGCAGTGTCTGTATCTACGAAATTGTTTAGTGATATCAAAATAAAGAAGTATCTTAATGATAATAAAGAAACTATGAAAAAAAATAAGGCTAAGATGGATAAACAAAGGAATAGACTTCTTACATGGTTAAAGACTTTACAAGAACGCGGTGCAAAGCTTGATACGGAAATTAATGAAGAAATAAATAAAAAGTTTTCCGAATTTAAGAAGAAGTCAAAAAAAATGGCAAAAGATATTTCTATTCAAATAGATGATTGTTTGAATATGGATACAAATAAAAGAATACTTCAATATAATGAGGTGATTTTAAAACAATATCGTTTACAGAAAGATTTAGAGGAAAAAGTTGAGTTTCTATTTGATGAGTATAATGAGCTTCTCAAAGAAAAGAAAGAGTTAGAAAGACAGGTAAACTGTATTATAAAACTGTTGAATGCTATGGGATGTCCGGAGTCGGTAATTAATCAGGCTTTGAATTGAGGAGGCGAAATTATGATTTCATATAGAGAAAAAGAAATGATGATGGCCATGAAATATTTGGCAAATCATACAAATGAATTTGCTCAAGCTGTTCTCTCGGCAAACAATAGTATGATAAATGAAGAATCTGTAGATTTAGAATTAAGCAAATTGCCGAATGTTTCATCATATGATGATATTGTCAAACTAGCTAGAGAAAATGGTTACGAACCGATTTTTAGAATAGAAGATTTATTATCTCCAGAAGAATTAGAACAATTAGATAAAGAATATAAAGCAATAAAAGAAGATTTTAGAAAACAAACTGGATTAAATAAGACGGATGCTGTTTTTATTATTACTGCGGTTATACTTCAAATGATTAGACAGGTATTTCAACCTAAAGTGAATTTTGATGCATTTAAGAGCATGGATGATAGAGATTCACATGATAAAACTGCTGAAGATGCGAAAGATAATGATTATGATAGTGAAAAAGCCGATAAATATAAAGAGGATGCCAAGAAAGATAAAACAAAAGGTTCTAGATATTATTACGCAAGATTAGATGAAGTGGCTGATATTGCGCATGTTCCTTATGATGTAATTAATGGTTCGAAGAAGTTTGGTTTAAAACTAAATGGTAAAAATCATAGAGCTAAAACTTTAGGACACGATCCTTGGTTAGGTTATATTTTTGGTACTTGTAATATATTGACAAATACAATGTCTCTTGGAAAAGATAATGAATTTAGAACTGTTCATATAGGAAAAGATAAAAAAGGTTCCCCTGCTGTTATTGCTGAGGCGGATGCCATAAAAATGCTAGAGTATAGCATTAATAGATTTCGTGAATCGAAAAAAACTGTTGGATTAGCAGTTATTAAGCAGGCATACCATATAAAGTCAGACGAATACTCAAAAGAAGGGCTTTCGTTACCTTTCTTACAGCTATTTTTAGATTCTGATGTTATAAAAGAATTATGTGAGTCTGGAATTGATTATGCTAAATTACAGTTTCTAGGTACAGTTGGTGTTCAAACTATTTTATCTGAGTTTATAAGTTATATTATTTCTGTTGCACATAGAATAACTATTATTTGCGATGACAACAAAAAATTAGGTAAAGATAAGATTATAACGAAGGAAGAAGTCATTCAGTCTTTAACTAAGAAAAAAACTTTAAATGAAGTTAGAACACGAAAAGTAATTGTTATTTCAGAAAGCATAGCATCTATAGCAAATGCAATTGTTATAGCAGGAATTGAAGTGGGGGCTACATATACTGAAAATGTAGAGTTGTCGGGGAAGGCAATAAAATATCTAGATATAGGAGGGTATCTGTCTACAGTTATTCATTTATTTTCAGACATCAGGTTTATAACAAAGATAAAGAAAGAGTTTATAGCTCAAGCGGTAGAAAAGAATTATCAGGAAAAACTTAATTCATTAGGAATATGATTTCAAAACAATACAGCGATATGGCGTCTATGAGTAGTGCACTTGTAGGCGCTTTTTTAATGCCCGGGCGGGCGGAAAGGATAAGGGATGATACAGAACAGGTAGCATCTAATACATTTGATATGCAAATTGGTCGAACGAATTATATTGTTAATGTTCATTTTGAAGAGGATAGCAAAGAGACCTATTCTGATAAGGATTACAGCAGAGGTTACGCATAATCATCCTGAAGGAATAAAAGGCGCAGAAGCTACAGCTTCAGCAATTTTCATGGCTCGTACAGGAAAATCAAAGGATGAGATTAAGAAGTATATTATAGATGAATTTGGATACGATTTATCAAGAACACTTGATGAAATACGACCTGCTTACCGACATGTAGAAAGCTGCCAAGAAACAGTTCCTGAAGCAATCACAGCCTTTTTGGAAGGAACTGATTTTGAAGACGTAGTTCGATGCGCAGTATCTCTAGGAGGGGATTGTGATACGTTAACTTGTATCGCATCTGGAATTGCAGAAGCGTTTTATGACGTTCCGGAAAACTATAAAGAAGAGGCTTTATCTCGGATTGAACCGGATATGCGCCAGGTATATGAGCAATATATGAAGCATAGAAAGTAAAACTTAGTATGGGATGATTATTACAAAGAGATTTAAAACAAATTTTACAGAAGAGGAATTGAAGAAAGCTCTTTTTTCAAATAAAGGTAAAGCTGAAGAAATACTTAATGATGCAAATAAGTGGGAAAAATTTAAGATTAAAGAAGTTATCAGATTGAAAACAGGCTATTTATAATTTAATCTGTGAGAATAAACATTTTACTGTAGAGCAGGTTATGGCTGAGTTTGATATTTCAAGGGCAACAGTATTTAGAGACTATGCTAAGATAAAGAAAATCACAGGTGCTGTCTATGATAAAAATGAATCTGTGTGGAAATTATAATACTAAGTCTCATATCAGTCTCATCAAAATGAGACTATAAATTAATTGAAAAATGCTGAAATGCTGGGATTTATATAGGAAAGTCTCATTGCAGTCTCATCATAGTCTCACTGAGTCTCATGCGTAAATGAGACTTTATGAGACTTAGTTATAAAATCTATATATGAGACCTAAATCAAAACAGCAAAAAATATAAGTGCCTGTCCATATTGGCTCTCTGTTTTTATTTTACTTCGACTTTATATAGTTATTGATTATATTAGAAAGGATGAATAGGTTATGAAAACATTTAATGATGTGCTTAATGAGCAAATGCAAAATAATGAATTCAAAAAAGAATATGAAGCTATTCAACCTGGGATGAATGTAATCAGAGCTATTGTAGATGCTAGAACTTCTCAAAACCTTACTCAGAAGGAACTTGATAGACGTTCAGGTATTAACCAAGCTGACATAAGCAAGATTGAGAATGGAACGAGAAATCCATCACTTAAGTTGCTAAAAAGATTAGCTGATGGTATGGGAATGGTACTCAAGATTGAGTTTGTTCCTAAAGAGAATGTATAGATAGAATAACAAAGAAGAGAACATGTTTTTGTAAAGATTAATAAGTTAATTGGATTATAATTCTTCTTCAATAGTTCTATAAACCGAGGTGATTATAATGAGAAAAATGAGTAAGAAAGTAACTGCAGTCTTATTGTCTATGATGATGGTATTTACATTAACAATAAGTAATGCAAGTGCAAAAACAGTTTCTGGGTATTATTTGATTTCTGCTGTTTCAACTACATACTTCAAGAAAAAAGGACGTACATTAACTGTTAAGACAAAGAAAGCTAATCCTATCTCATATGTTAAAACAAATGATTATGGTAAAGCAAAAAAGACAGTTCGTAATAAAAAGTTTAAATTAAGTAAGACATGTAAGTATTATCTTTCAAGTATTGGTAGTGGTAATAAGTTATATGATTTTAAAAGTATGAAGAAGAAAACTTCATACTCTGCAATTAAAAAACATATTAAGGATGTCCATAGTCTAAAAGATGGAAGCAACTTTGGTGTTGTATTTGTAGTGAAGAAAGGAACTGTCACAAAAGTTGTGATGGTTTCTGCATAACAATCTTTGTATTATTATTTTAGTGGTCATTCAATTAACATTAATCTTTGTAGCATATAAAACGGAGCTTTTTATAGCTCCGTTTTATATATTGTGATTGTAGAGGGAAGATTTTTCGAAAAAATGTAATTGACTCATAAAGAAGGATTTTTTTAAGTGGTCACTGATAATAGTGCTTGCTTAGTACAGTAATACAAATGATGAATCAAAGTAGATAAAGAATTTAAAGAAAAAGTATTAAATAATCTAGATGTAAAAGATGAATATGATATTATTCAGGAAATGATTAATGTACGTATAAAGCAACATATCACTTAAAAAGAATTAGCTGATAGAATAGAGATTACTCAAGCTGATATTAGCTGTATTGAGAATGGAACACGAAATCCAAGTTTAGCAATGGTTAAAAGAATAGCTAAGGGGGTTGGGATGCAAGTGAAGCATGAGTTTATTCATGATTCAATGAATTAATAGATAAGGAGCTTATTTAAGCTATTTTTTTTGTACTGCAACAAGTAATCTTTGATATAAAAAACCATTATTAATATATGTAGAGGAAAAGAATATATTCATAGTGTTGAGATTCACTTCATTAAACTAGGGGGAGCTGATTAATTAAAAAAGAGAAGGATGATGTCTATAAAGTCTCAATCGCACCTGATCATAGTTTATTTGATTTTATTTTTGTGAGTGTCGCAAGTGGGAAGCTTGCGAGTGCGATTGAGACTATCAAGAAGAAAGATATTAAAGGAACAATTGTACTGTTCTGTAATTTTTGGGATGAAAGAAGAGAAGTGGAAGCACTGCTTGGTGATTATGAATATATAACAGCTTTCCCTACAGCTGGAGGGCATATGGAGAGCCAGATACTTAATTGTGTATTGTTTGATCATATTATGCTTGAAGGCAAAGAAAAAGCGCATATCTCAAATTATGACTAGTTAATTTCATTACTCAATTCAGCTCACATTAAACAAGAAATACCACACGACATGTTTGAATGGATTTGGATTCATATGGCAATTAATGCCGGAGTGACATCGACTGCTGGCCGAAAAGGAGATATTAGTCACCCTAATGAGCTCGCAGAAGAGCTTATGTCAGATGCGAAAGCACTGACACTCGCCGTAAAAACAATTAGAGAGACACTGAAATGTGTAGAAGCAAGAGATTCAAATAGAGAAAAGAAGTATTCAAGAGTATTTATAGATGAGTATATAAATAAAGTAGAGGAATACTGGAAATAACAGAATCCAAGTTGGATTCTGTTTTAATATAATTCCAATCAAAGAAATATTTTGATTAATGATGTGTCACTGATTAGTTAAGTAATATGAATCTTCTAAAGGCAAAAGAATATTACGTTAAGTATGATGAAATCATTGCGGCGAAGTAGCAAGTTGTACTTAAAAGCGAGTGTAGAGAAGTTTAAATGAAATCAATAGCATCAATAAAAAAACGTAAATCGTTTTTTGTTTAAAATTGTATTTGAATCATGAGCGACTGAAGAGTATAATTCTGCCTAGATTTATTTATAAGAATGGAAGGGTTCTTTACTAATATTGAAAGCAAAAAGTATATAGAATGGCATTTCTCATTTCAATGCTTTTTAAGTTTTGTTGGGGCTATTAGTATAAGGAATAGAGGGGAAGTTAAAATGACAACGATTATTATTATAGTTCTTGCTGCTTATATAGTAATTGCAGTATTTAGAACTAGATTGTTACATGAAGTATTAAATAGTTTACACTTGGAAAACATCAATAAGATATTAACAAAATGCGATGATAAAGTGGTAGTGAAGAGTCGCCAGGCTTTATCGAATTATTCTGATTTAAAGTATTTTAAAGATAATGATTGTTTTGAACAAGTAAAAAGTATATCAGATGAAAAATTATTTATACAAAATAAGTTGATGTCCTTTTTACAAGATAATGATTTTAAAACAAGAAAGTTGTACAAATATGTAGAAAAAAGATTGAATAAATATATAAAATTGGCTGATGGATATTGTGTACAGGTTACATATATTACTTCGGCAGGAAACAATAAAGGTCAGAGAACAATTTTTATTCCAAACTCAAGAATAAAAGAAATATATAATCATCCTGAATATTTGATGACAAAAGGTGAATTCAATAAGTTTAAGAAGCAAAAAGACAAGGAAAAATTAGAGAATAAAAAACATAGTTTTTATGATAAAGTTAATTCAATAATTGATTTTGCAAATAATTCAAAAGATGAATTGATTGTAAAATCTAAAGCAAGAATGCTTGATGATTTGGTTCAGCGATTATTCGATAGAACTATTAATAATATTCAAAAAATAAAAAAACTTGATAGTGATGAGTGGAATATGTTTAATAATTTTATTGCTGATATTGATTCACAGGTAAGAAAAATTGTTGAAGATGATAAGCGTATTAGTGATTATTATGCATCTGAAGATTTTGTAAAAATTAAAGAAACGTGCAATTTGTTGACTCAATCAAGAAAAGAATTTAATGAATACATTGATGAAAAAGCTCAGTCTATATCTCAGTTGTTTGGAACAAGAGTGGTTAGAAATGAGACTAAAAATGAAGATACTTATAATTATGTAAGAGCGTATAAAAAAAGCATTACGCCTTTTACAGCCGAGGTATCTTCAAGTGTTTTTAGCAGTGCAGAAAACAATCCAATGGGATACATTATAAAATACTTTTATCCAAACAAAAGTCAGTATAAAGAACAAATATATAAATTGAAGCTTCTTATTGAAGAACTTGAAACTTTAAAAGAAGCGAAAGTGATCATTGATAATTATAAGAAAGATTATGATCAGTATATTCAAGATGTACCTAAGTTTATTATCGAAAATGATGAAGATGGTTTTTATTCTAGATTGGGATTAACAATTGTTGATGAAGCAATCTTGAATGTTGAATATAAGTTTACATATACTAGTAATGGAGGTATGGCTCAGCGTTCATTTACTGTTCCAATGAATGAAGAAAATATAATTGAGTTAATTCATGGTCTTGAAAGTAAGTTAACTAAAGCAGCTTTAGCAAAAGAACAAAGAGCAATGATGACAACTAAACTTAGAAACCACATAAAAGAACGTGATAACTATACGTGCTGTAATTGTGGTAATTCAACACATAAAGAACCGAATCTTTTGCTGGAAATAGATCATATAATTCCTGTTTCAAAAGGTGGATTAACTCAGGAAAATAATTTACAAACACTTTGTTGGAAGTGTAATAGAAGTAAAGGCTCAAAACTTATTTAAGACAGTATTATATGTTATATGAATAGAAATGTGAAAAAGAATCCATATCGGATTCTTTTTTTGTTTATGTTGTAAATAATGACTTTCAACATAGTAATACAGTATAATTTAAATATAAATGAGTATAGGAATAATTCTTCTTTTGGATATTGTGAAACATTATTATGGAGGTATGACATGGAAATTAAAGCAGTAAAATTTAGAAAAGATGGATTCTATACACAGCCTATGGTAATGGGTGGAGAAGAAGGTATGGAACAGTATGATAAGAATGTGAGATATAGAGGAAGTCTACAAAATTATCTTATCGATACTGGTGATGAAGTTATTCTAGTAGATACAGGAATACCATCAGGAACTCCTGAAGAAGTTCCTGATGAGAATAGTCTTCTCTATACAGGAAAAGATATCTGTAGTTATTTAGAAGCATTTGATGCACTTGGATATAAGAGGGAACAGGTGACTAAGATTCTATTAACTCATAAACATGCGGATCATTCTGGAGAGATTAGTTCTTTCCCTAATGCTAAGGTGTATGTTAATGAAGAAGAAATGAGCGCTGATGAATTAAAAGGTAAAGATAATCTAGTACCAGTTAAGTTTACAGATGGAGCATACTATAATTTCCCTGAAAGTCAGAAGATACAGGATGGTATTTATTTCATTAAAGCGAAAGGACATACTAATGGGAATAGTATTGTCATTGTAGAAAATGATGGATTGTTCTATATGATACATGGAGATATTACTTATGTAGATGAAGCTCTATATGAAAATAAGTTATCTATTGTATTTGAAGATTTAGCAGCTGCTCGTGAGACTATGGATAGAGTAAGAGAGTTTGTAAAGGATCATCCTACAGTTTATTGTGGTACCCATACACCTCAGGGATATGAGAATCTTGAAGCTAAGAGAGTGATTGATTTAGATCATCCTGTAGAGACAGTACTTGCGGATGTTGATTTTTCTTCAAAGAAAGGTACTGGTAAGTATGTATGTTCAGTTTGTGGTTATGTGTATGATCCTAGTGAACATGATGGTGTAGCTTTTGAGGATTTACCTGATTATTGGACTTGTCCTAGATGTAAGCAGCCTAAGGAGAAGTTTAATAAGGCATAATAGTTGATGATTAATGAATATAAAAGATGTTTTTAGAAGAGTTGTTATAAGGAGTGATATATCTGAAAGCAGCAATCTTGAATGGATATGATAAAAAAGGATGTGATCTTGTAGTAAAGGATATACCAATTCCTGATATTAATGATCAGGAAGTACTTGTAAAAATCCATACTGCAGGAGTAAATCCACTTGATAATATGATTATCCGCGGTGATGTGAAAATGATTGTCCCATATAAGTTTCCACTAGTCATGGGTAATGAGTTTGTGGGAGTTATAGATAAAGTTGGGGCATCTGTCGTGTACTAGATGAATCAACAACTGACAGTTGGGGCATAGCAGTAAATGAATGGGACATTGTAGATTGTGAGGAAGACGATCATTGTGCATCTTTATAAAGGATTATCGCTCAAATTCTTCTTCAATCTCTAACAAGTTTGCTAATTTTATTAGTTATCGTTCTTATAAAGGATTAATCTTTATTTGATTATCAAGAAAAAGAATTATCTAGTAGTATCAAATATGTTTAAAAAATAACTCAACATGGAATGATTACGATTAGGATAAGGATACACTAAGGGAATATCGATTGTTTGAGATGTAAACTTAAAGAGATTTCATTATTTAAAATAGAATATTAATCAATAAATGACATTCAAGAAGATTGAATGTCATTTTTGCGTGGAATATAATATTAATGTGTTTAAAGTTAATTGGAGGGAATAATATGCAATTACCATATTCAGAAGAACTCAATATTGGTCAATTGAGTAGACTCTTTGACAATACTACAAATTGTTATAAATTCTTTTGGTTTCAAGCAATAATAAGAAAACTAGATGGTAAGCATAGGAGCTTCTCATTTGATGAACTTATTAACGAAATGATCGCTGATGCGTGGTATATGGTAACTGAGTATCATTTACGATTAGGACCATTAGGAATAACAGATAACTTAGAAGAAGTAGTAAAGTATATTTATGATCAATATGATTTTCGCTCTTCTGAAAAAAGAGTGAAGATCATAGAATTTCTTCAAAGTACTAAAGATAAAAAAATAATAAAGTATAAAAAAGATTTAACACTTAACGTACCATATCGATTACAGGTTCCTTTTTATGATGAAATAAAGATAGATAGAAAAGTATGGTATGGATCTAAGAAGACATTAACTGATGAAATTAATCGTCAACGAAGACTGATGTATTATTTTGTTTATGTTTCGGGGTTATCTACAATAATTGAAGTAGATGAAACATGGGCAGAATATCTATATAAGAATAAAGAAATTCTTAAAGGATGGACACAGTTGAAACTCATCCATTATCTTCAAAATAAAAATCCAAGTGTACCTGGAATTGCAGATAAGATAGAACCACCAGTAGAAAGAAATATTGAACGAGTAAGAAAGTATTGGAAGTTAATAATAAAGAAAGATCCAACCATAAAAGATATTTATGGAGATATTGTACTTAATGATGTCGATATATCTATTGATCATTTTATTCCATGGCAGTATGTAGCACATGATGAATTATGGAATCTTCATCCTACTACTAAATCAATTAATAGTAGTAAAAGTAATTCATTACCTTCATGGAAGAAGTATTTTGAATCACTTGGAGAACTTGAATATCGTGCTTATGTCATGCGTGATCAATATGAAGATATTGCTCGTGAGTTTAATAAGATTGCTCCTTATCATTTGAATAATCAGGATATACGTAATCTTTTATATGTTAAAGGATTAAATAAAAATGATTTCATAGAACGATTAGAACACGTCATAAGACCAGTATATGAATCAGCACAAACATTAGGATTTAAAGAGTGGGTATATGAAAGATAAAACAAGTTACACGTTAGATTATTATAATCAGCAAGCAGAAGAGTTTGCTAACAGTACTGTTGATGTAGATTTCTCTAATATACAAAATCAGTTTATTAAAATGTTGCCAAAAGGAAGTACTATACTTGATTTAGGATGTGGATCAGGTCGAGACAGTAAAGCATTCAAGAATGCAGGCTACAAAGTTATAGCTGTAGATGGATCAGAAGAACTTTGTAAAATTGCAAGTAAGCATATAGGACAAGAAGTTATCTGTAGTACTTTTCAGGATTTAGAATTATCTGAGGAGATAGATGGAATATGGGCATGTGCTTCATTACTTCATCTTGAAAAGGAAGAGATTATTTATACAATCAATAAACTTTCTAAGAATTTAAAACCTGGTGGCATATTATATGCTTCATTTAAGTATGGGGATTTTACTGGTGAGAGAAATGGAAGATTCTTTACAGATATGACTGAAGAGAGTTTTTCTATTATGATGAATGACATCAAAGATTTAAAAGTCATTAAACAAATGACTTCAGATGATGTAAGAGAAGATAAGACTATCAAGTGGTTGAATGTATTTCTTAAAAAAGAGAATGTTCTCTTGTAAATGATTTATAGAAGTAATTTATATATATTACTTTCATTAATCTACAATAACGAGATATAATAAAGATGCTTATATGAGGTGACATGATGGAAGAACTACAACAATTAGTAAATAAATTCGTAAGTGATAGAGACTGGGATCAATTTCATGCACCAGTACATTTAGCAAAGAGTATTGTAATTGAAAGTGCTGAATTATTGGAATGTTTTCAATGGGATAATGATCACTTTGATTACCAACATGTAAAAGAAGAATTAGCTGATGTGATGATTTATTGTTTACAAATGTGTGATAAGCTCAATGTTAAAGCAGATGATATTATCAAGATGAAAATGAAGATGAACGAAGAAAAGTATCCAGTAGAAAAAGCAAAAGGAAAAAGCGATAAGTATAATGAACTATGATTATTTATAAAGAGACTAAGAGACAATTTATTGAAGATGTTTTTAATGATGAAATAGAAGGTAATATTGATCATCTTGTATTAGAAAAGATGCATAGACATACTGGAAAAGCAGAGTTTAATTCATGGATGAATTCAATGCAGTACATGTATAAAGTACTAAATACATCAGATATTCCTGACGATAGTGATGTTGCGATTGAATATAGAATTCCTAATACAAATAGACGTGTTGATTTCATTGTTGCAGGGGAAGATGAAACAGGTAAACAAGCCAAAGAGCTGATTTCATGTAACTTTTCATATTTTATAAAAAAACGGCGTACGAATGGCGTGATTTCAGTAGATTTAGTCGATTGACTACAAAGTGATTATTATAGTAACCTCCAAAACTGAGTCTTGGTGCAAACGCACTTATTCATAAGTGCTTGAACAATACAAAATAAACCCTCCCGGAAATGTCAAAAGCAGTAGAAATGAGCTGAACTTTGACATTGCTGAGGAGGGTTTGTTATTTACTCATTATAATACTTAATTTAGTCATAGTGCGCCAAAATGACTGAATTAAATTCATTGACATCAAATTAAAAAGAGAGTAAGATTAAAAAGAACTTAATTAAGTCGTGAGAGATGAAAATGACTAAATTAAAATGATTATGAGGTAATTGGATGAGAGATTATAATTACAAGGAAAAATGGCAGAAACTGCTAACGCCAGAGATCGTCCAGAAACTTACGCTTATCAACGAATTTAAGGGTGAGCAGCGCTTGTTTATTGAAGCACATAAGGATGAATTGAACGGGTTAATAGAGATTGCCAAGATTCAAAGTACAGAGGCTTCAAACAGAATAGAGGGAATCTTTACTGCGGATGACAGACTTAAAAATCTTGTACAGGAAAAGACAACGCCTAGAAATAGGGATGAGTCTGAAATTGCAGGATATCGAGATGTATTAAATACAATTCATGAAAGCTATGAGTATATTCCGATTAACGCGAATTACTTTCTTCAGTTACATCGTGATTTGTATAAGTTTATTGGTAATGTTGACGGCGGTGTTTTTAAGAATGGTGACAACATAATTCGAGAACGTGATGAGCAGGGAAATGAAAAAATAAGATTCAAACCGGTTCCAGCGTGGGAAACTCCTGAATCTTTGGATGCGCTCTGCTTAGCATATAAAGATGCGAAGAATGAGGCGGATCCGCTTATTTTGATGAGTATGTTTATTTTGGATTTTTTGTGTATCCATCCGTTTGATGATGGAAACGGAAGAATGAGTAGACTTCTGACGTTGCTTCTTTTGTATCAGTCAGGGTTCATCGTTGGAAAGTATGTCAGTATCGAAAAAATCATCGAGGAGTCAAAGGAAACCTATTACGAGGTGCTTCAAGATAGTTCGGTTAGTTGGCACGAGAACGAAAATGATTATAAGCCATTTGTAAATTATATGCTTGGCGTAATAGTAAATGCATATAAGGAATTTGAATCGAGAGTAAAATTGGTGACGAATCCTAATTTATCTAAAGCAGATCGAATCCGAGAGATTATAAAAAATCATATTGGAACTATTACAAAAGCAGAACTTATTAAGATGAATCCGGATATCAGTGATACTACGATTCAGAGAACATTGGCTGAACTTTTGAAAAATGATGAGATTAAGAAAATTGGCGGTGGCCGTTATACGAAATACACATGGAATGTGGAGGATTAATTAATGATTACAGGTGAATTGAAAAACAAAATTGATGGACTTTGGGATGTGTTTGCTGCAGGTGGATTGGTAAATCCTTTGGAAGTAATCGAGCAGATTACATATCTTATGTTTATCAGAGATTTGGATGATGTAGATAATAAACGTGAAAAAGAGAGCGCAATGCTTGGTCTTCCTTATACAAGTATTTTTGCAGAAGAAGTGAAAATCGGTGATCGTTCTATCGACGGAAAACAGTTGAAGTGGTCTGTATTTCATGATTTCCCTGCAGGAAGAATGTATACGGTAATGCAGGAGTGGGTGTTTCCATTCATTAAGAATCTTCACAGCGATAAGAACAGTGCATATTCTAAATATATGGATGATGCAATCTTTAAGTTGCCAACTCCGTTATTGTTATCTAAGGTTGTGGATTCATTGGATGAAATCTATGAAATTATGAATAGCATACAGTCTTCTGATGTACGTGGGGATGTGTATGAGTATCTTTTAAATAAGATTGCGTCTGCAGGAAGAAATGGTCAGTTTAGAACACCGAGACACATCATTCGTATGATGGTAGAAATGGTAGATCCGAAGTCTGACGATGTAATCTGTGATCCAGCTTGTGGTACCTCTGGATTCTTGGTATCTGCAGCGGAGTATTTGAAGGAGACAAAGAAAGAAGAAATCTTCTTTGATAAGGATAAAAAAGAGCATTACATGAATTCTATGTTCAATGGATTTGATATGGATAGGACTATGCTTCGTATCGGTGCCATGAACATGATGACTCATGGGATTGATAATCCGTTTATTGAATATCGTGACAGCTTGTCTGATCAGAATGCAGACCATGATAAGTATTCCCTTATTCTTGCAAATCCACCTTTTAAGGGTAGTTTGGATGCAAATGCAGTATCCGCTGACTTGCTTAAAGTTTGTAAAACAAAAAAGACGGAATTATTATTCCTTGCACTTTTCCTTCGTATGTTAAAGGTTGGTGGAAGATGTGCATGTATCGTTCCGGATGGAGTTCTTTTTGGCTCATCTAAGGCTCATAAGGGTATTAGAAAACAGATTGTAGAAGAGAATAGGTTAGAAGCAGTTATTTCAATGCCTTCCGGTGTGTTTAAGCCATATGCCGGAGTGTCTACAGCGATTCTTATTTTTACAAAGACTAATCATGGTGGAACCGATAATGTGTGGTTTTATGACATGACTGCTGATGGATATAGCTTGGATGATAAACGTACACCGGTAAATGAAAGTGATATTCCGGATATTATCGAACGCTTCAAGAATCTTGATAAAGAAGCAGATAGAAAACGTACAGATAAATCATTTATGGTTCCGAAGCAGGATATTGTAGATAAGGACTATAATCTTTCTATAAATCAATATAAGGAAATTGAATACGAAAAAGTTGAGTATCCACCTACATCTGAAATCATGTCTAATATCCGTGAGATTGAAGCGGAGATTGGTAAAGAGATGGATGAGTTGGAGAGATTATTAAATTTGTAGAAAGGAAAACAAGTCTTAAACAAATTGAGATTTGTAGGGATGATAGATGGAGAAAATAATATTAGAAGATTGCTGTGAAATATTGGATTCCATGAGAGTTCCAATTACTTCATCAGATAGAGAAGAAGGACCATATCCATATTATGGAGCAAATGGGATTCAGGACCACGTGGCTGATTATATATTTGATGATGAGTTAGTTCTTCTTGCGGAGGATGGAGGTAACTTTGGATCCAAAAAAAGACCCATTGCTTATCGCGTTTCTGGGAAATGCTGGGTTAATAATCACGCTCATGTATTAAAGCCAAAGGAAGGACTAGATGTTGATTATTTATGCTATTCATTGATGTTCTATAACGTTGGCGGGATGGTCAATGGAGCTACAAGGAAAAAACTCACTCAGGCAGCAATGAGACAGATGTTGATTCCGAAAAGAACTTTAGAGGAGCAGAAACGTATAGTTGATTTGCTTGCAAAGGTGATTGCCGTTAAAGAAAAAAGACAGCAGGAATTGGAAGAGTTGGACAACCTCATCAAAGCCCGATTTGTCGAGCTCTTTGGTGATGAAAGTAATTCTAAAAACTGGGATGTTATAAATATTGAAGAAGTAGCGGATGTTCAGGTCGGAGTTGTTATAAAACCAGCACAGTATTATACGGATGAAGCTAATGGAATAAAAGCTTTTCGTTCCTTAAATATAGGCGAAGGATACGTAAAAGATTCTGATTGGGTATATTTTTCAGAGGAGGGACATCGTAGGAACTCAAAGTCTAAACTTAAGGAGAATGACATTCTTATTGTTAGATCTGGAGCTCCAGGCACTGCCTGCGTGGTAAGTAAAGAGTATGAGGGATGCAATGCAATTGATATTATAATTGCCCATCCAGACTGTGATAGAGTGAATCCGCATTATCTATGTACTTACACAAATATGCCTCATGGAAGGAAACAGATCGATGAAGGAACAGGTGGGGCAGCGCAGCAACATTTTAATGTTGGAAAGTATAACAAGATGAAATTGATGCTTCCGCCAATGAATAAGCAGAATGAGTTTGTAGATTTTTTAAAACAAGTCGACAAATCAAAAGTTGTAGTGCAGAAGGCATTGGATGAAGCACAATTGTTATTTGATAGTTTGATGCAGGAATATTTTGGGGAGGGGAAATAATGGATAAAAAAGCCTTAAGTGACGCGATATCTCAAATTGGGAAATTAGATTTGAGTAAGATTTATGATTCTTGTAATAATTTTGCAAAGTTAGATATGCCTAAAATTGATATTCCACAATATGAAATGCCGGAAATTACTGCAATTGATCCTGAAGATACAATAGTAGGCGACATAAAGAGAAAAATAGAAGAGCAGAATAATTTGGTATCTCAACAGATGTCAATACTATTGGAGCAAAATCAGTTGCTAGCGGATAATTATGACAAATTAAAGAATATGTATGATCAGCAGGTCAAGCTTAATAGTGAATCGAAAGAGGAATTAGAAAAAAGTAAATGGTATAACCGCTGGATGATGGTTATAGCTATTGTTGCGATGATTGCTGCAATAGCTGGACCGATTGTCACGTTGGTTGTAAGTAAATAATAAATGGTCGCAGGGATGCTGGTATTTATGAAAGGAGATACCAGTATGGAGGAAAAGGTTGTATCAATTCTAAACGAGATGGCAGAGTATTTGTCTGTGGCTCAAATGAAAAAGCTTCAGGAAGTTATGCTTAAAAATTTTAGCGAAAAAGTTGTTGAGAAAAAACAAATTTCAAATGAAGAATACTTGGCGATGTTTATTGCTGCCAAGAGCATTGAAGGATGTTCAAAAAGGACGTTGCTCTATTATAAATCAACAATAGAAACAATGCTTAAAGAAGTCACGATTTCAATTCGAAAGATAACGACTGAGGATTTGCGTCAATATCTTGCGGATTATCAAAAACGCAATAATTGTAGCAAAGTAACAGTGGATAATATCCGTAGGAATATATCAAGTTTCTTCTCTTGGCTGGAAGAAGAAAACTATATTTTGAAAAGCCCCATGCGAAGGATACATAAGATTAAGACTAATCAACAGGTGAAAGAAGTTATTTCGGATGAGGATATTGAAAAGCTTCGAGATCATTGTAACTGCAAGCGAGATTTAGCAATGATTGATTTGCTATATTCTACTGGAATCCGTGTTGGCGAACTTGTGAATCTGAATATTTCAGATGTGGATTTTGAAGCACGTGAGTGTGTTGTTTTTGGAAAAGGCGGAAAAGAGCGTCGGGTATATTTTGATGCAAAGGCAAAATTGCATTTGAAGTCTTATATAGAAAGCAGAAAAGATGATAATCCGGCGTTGTTTGTAACATTAGATTCGCCGAATGACAGATTGAAAATCAGTGGAGTAGAAATAAGGATACGCCAATTGGGACGAAGCCTTAATCTGACTAAGATTCATCCGCATAAGTTCCGCAGGACGATGGCTACTAGAGCTATTGACAAGGGGATGCCTATAGAGCAAGTGCAGAAGATTTTGGGGCATTCTCAGATAGATACGACTATGCAGTATGCGATGGTGAATCAAAGTAATGTTAAGGCATCGCATAAAAAATTTATTTCATAGAACGAGGAAATACATGAACAAAATAACGAAACATGTCTTGAAATATCCTAAGGGGGAAGAACCTGATTTTATTTTGCCTCAGAAATATGGCAGATATAGATACGCATTAGGAAAAAAAGGAACGAATCCATTAGTAGCTATTTGTATGAATCTAGTAGCTATTTGTATGAATCCATCTGCGGCAAAAGAAGATTCAAGTGATATGACTATTAATAGAGTTATAAGTGCAAGTGAGAAACTTAATCATGATGGCTGGATTGTATTTAATCTCTATCCGGAAAGAGCTACTGATGCTAAGAATTTAGAAGAGTTTAATGAAGCTATCAGTAAGGAAAATATTGATATAATTAGGAGGTTTCTTATAGAACATAAGATAAAGGAAGTCTGGGGAGCTTGGGGGAATGCTAAGGGTATAGAGACGTTGAGACTAGCAAAGAAAGATATATTTAATATGCTTTCGGAGATAAGTGTCCGAGTATTTTATTTTGGCACGTTGAGTAAAGAAGGAAATCCAAGACATCCTTTGCAAAGAAATGAAAAGGTTGTCTTTGCGGATAATTGTAAAAAATATTTATAAGTATTGTTATTCTTCACAAATTGAGATTTGTAGGGATGATAGATGGAGAAAGTTAAACTTGGAGATATTGCTGTATTAATAAATGGTGATCGAGGTAAGAATTATCCTTCTCAGGCGGATATAACGGAAGAAGGGGATGTACCTTTTGTAAATGCAGGGCATTTAACGGGGCGTACGATTGATTTTGGGGACATGAATTATATCTCTAAAGAAAAGTATGAAAAACTGAACTCTGGTAAATTTGAAAAGGGCGATATACTCTATTGTTTGAGAGGTTCACTGGGGAAGAAAGCTATTGTAAATGATGATGTTGTAGGTGCAATTGCATCATCATTGGTTATCATTAGACCTGACTATGAAAAGATTGATGGAGAGTATCTGATGTTTTCCCTGGATTCACCATCAATAAAGGAGCAACTTGTAAAAGCTAATAATGGAAGCTCACAGCCTAACTTGTCAGCTGCTAGTGTGAGAGAGTATCAGATTGAATTGCCGGACATTAGTCTTCAGAAGGAAGTTGTAGAGAAACTAACCAGAGTAAGAAATGTTATGGATGAAAGACAAAAGGAATTAAATCTGTTAAACGAACTCATCAAAGCCCGATTTGTCGAGATGTTTGGAGATCCAATAGCAAATACAAAAGGACTTGAGGTAAGAAGTCTGAAAGACGTGATGGTATTAAAAGCAGGTGATTTCACTGCAGCTTCGGATATATCAGAAGAGCCTAATGAAGTAAACATGTATCCTTGCTATGGTGGCAATGGTATTCGCGGATACGTGGCTGAGTATAATCAGGAAGGTAATTATTCATTAATTGGTAGGCAAGGGGCACTAAGTGGTAATGTTCAGTATGCTACTGGTAAGTTTAAGAATACAGAGCATGCTTTGTTGGTTACACCAACAATTAAAATGAACAGTATATGGTTAAATCAATTATTGATTAACCTTGACCTGAAGAGATATCAAACAGGAGCAGCGCAACCTGGATTATCAGTAAAGAATTTACAGGAAATACAGATTATTATTGTTCCAATTGATGAACAGAATAAGTATGCAGAGTTTGTTCGACAAGTCGACAAATCAAAAGTTGTAGAGTTAAACGCAGTTGCATAAATGGAGATTATATGGGATTAGTAGAAAAGGCTCCCAAGAAGATAGTTTGGCGGGCGATTAAATACTATAAACAGAATAAGGTTTCGGATGTAAAGGAAACAGAACCTGATTGTTATATGGGAGAAGTTTCCGGAAGTGGGAAGTCAAAGTATAAGGTATTTATTTGATACCAAGTCTCTGAAGAAAACTATGTGTATTTGTCCATTTGTAAAAGAAAATGATATAATATGTAAGCAGATGTTTTCGGTATATTTTAAGATGAACTTGGAATATATAGATGACTTTCTTGTAGATGAAAAACGTTGTTTAGAAGATAAGGTTTATCGTTATCAAAGAGACAAGTAAAGTTGAAAGTGTTTACCAGAAAAAAGTCGAAACAAGAACTTATAGGTGAATTAGTAGAGTGTAGATTTGTTGATTTAAAACCACATGTTGTTGGATTTTAAGTTGCTATACCAGATAGTGCTATTTCGTCAAAAAAGTAGGGGGCGGTTATATGATTACAAATTTTGATTATTTAAAGGAAGAACCAAAATTTAAGAGTTTTGCAGACGTTGCGATTTCTGCAGAACGTATTATTTTGATGGATCCAGAGGCAAGTATCATTAATAGCCGACGTGCTATGGAGTTTGCTTTGAAGTGGATGTATTCCGTAGATAAAGAGTTGGAGATGCCATACCAGGATAATCTTCAGAGTCTTATGAATGCGGAAGAGTATCGTCAGATTATCGGTCCGGATTTGTGGAAGAGAATGGATTTTATCCGTAGGTGCGGTAACAACGTGGCTCATAGAGGAAAGAAGCTTGGTCGAGATGAGGCTATGCTTTGTCTTGAAAATCTTTTTATCTATTTGGATTATATTGCTTACTGTTATTCTGACTTGTATGAGGAAAGAAGTTTTAATCCAAATCTTGTACAGGAGAGAATCCAAAAGAGTAAAGAGTTTCGTGAGCAGGCAGAAGCTACAAAAGTAGAGCTGAAGAAGGAAATTGAAAACTCTGCTCAGAAGGAATTGGATTTACAAAAGCTTCGCGAAGAAAATGAGTCTTTAAAAGAAGCTTTGTCTTCTCGACGTGTAGAGAAACAGCAGACGTATGTTTCGAAGCCTCTTGATCTTTCTGAGTATAAGACCCGAAAGATATATATTGATTCCATGCTGATTGATGCGGGCTGGACGGAAGGAAAAGATTGGATTAACGAAGTAAAACTCCCGGGAATGCCAAATAAGTCCGAGGTCGGAGTTGCAGATTATGTTCTCTACGACGATGCACATAAACCTCTCGCAGTTGTAGAAGCAAAGAGAACATGTGTAGATGTTGCAAAGGGACGCCAGCAGGCAAAGCTTTATGCGGATATACTCGAAAAAAAATATGGCAGAAGACCTGCAGTATTTTTAACAAACGGATTTGAAACAAGAATTGTAGTTAATCAGTATCCGGAACGAAGAGTAGCTGAGATTTATTCAAAGCGTGATTTGGAAAAGCTTTTTAACCTTCAGTCTATGAAGAAAAGCCTAAATCACGTAAATGTAGATAAAGAAATTGCAGGAAGATATTATCAGGAAGCTGCAGTGAGAGCTGTTTGCGAAAGTTTCGATAAGAAAAATAGACGCAAAGCACTGCTTGTTATGGCTACAGGATCTGGTAAGACTAGAACGGTGATTGCACTTTGTAAAGTTTTAGTAGACGCAGGATGGGTGAAGAATATTCTTTTCCTTGCAGATCGAAATTCTCTGGTTACACAGGCAAAGAGAAGTTTTGTGAATTTTCTTCCTAATTTGTCATGCACAAATCTTTGTGAGGAAAAAGATAATTATAATGCTCGTTGCGTATTTTCAACTTATCAGACTATGATGGGATGTATTGACACAGTAAAAGATAAAGATGGAAAACTTTTCACCAGTGGACATTTCGACCTCGTGATTTGCGACGAGGCCCATAGATCCATTTATAACAAGTACAAGGATATCTTTAACTATTTTGATGCTCCGCTTGTGGGCCTTACAGCGACACCAAAGGATGAGATTGATAAGAATACGTATTCTATTTTTGAATTGGATAATGGAGTTCCGACTTATGGATATGAATTGGCGCAGGCAGTAAAGGACGGCTATCTGGTTGATTATATGTCTGTTGAGACCAAGCTTAAGTTTATCGAGCAGGGAATCAGTTATGCTGAGCTTTCTGAGGAAGAAAAAGAAGAGTATGAGAATACTTTTGAAGATGAGAACGGGGAACTTCCAGAAAGAATCAATTCATCTGCGCTGAATACTTGGCTTTTTAACGAAGATACTATCCGTCAGGTGTTGCATATTGTTATGCGTGATAGTTTGAAGGTGGACTACGGCGAGAAAATCGGTAAGACGATTATTTTTGCGAAGAATCATGCACATGCTGAGAAGATATTGGATGTGTTCAATAAGGAGTATCCTAATCTTGCGAAAGGTTCCAATGGTCAAGCATTTGCCAAGGTTATTGATAATTATATGACCTATGCACAGAGTGCAATTGATGAGTTCTCTGATGCGAAAAAATTGCCTCAGATAGCGATTTCCGTAGATATGTTAGATACCGGTATTGATGTTCCGGAAGTTTTGAATCTTGTATTTTTTAAGAAGGTTATGAGTAAAGCAAAGTTCTGGCAGATGATTGGTCGTGGTACTAGACTTTGCCCGGGGCTTATGGACGGTGATGATAAGTCTAAGTTTTATATTTTTGATTTTTGTGGGAACTTTGAATTCTTCCGAATGGGAGAAGGTCGTCCGACTGCAAATATGATTGCACTTCAGGGAGCTGTATTCAACTTGGAGTTCCAAATTGCGTATAAGTTACAGGATATCAATTATCAAGTAGAACGATTGATAGCTTATCGAAATCGATTGGTTGAGATGATGACCGGAAAGGTAAAAGAGCTTAATCGTGAAAACTTTGCGGTACGTCAGCATATTAAGTATGTAGATTTATATTCATTTGAATCAAATTATCAGACGCTTTCCTACGAAGATACATTATTGGTCCGTGAGGAACTAGCACCGCTTATTTTGCCGGATAGTGATGAGGCAACAGCGGTTCGTTTTGATGCATTGATGTATGGTATGGAATTGGCTCAGCTTGCAGGACGCAAATATGGTCGATTAAGAGCGGATCTTATGAATAAGGTAAGTGGTATTGCCTCTGTTGCAAATATTCCGCAGATTCAGGCTCAGAAGGACCTTATCGACAAGATTCTTAATACGGATTATGTGGAGCGTGCCGGAATAGATGACTTTGAGCATATCAGAGAGAACCTCAGAAATTTGATGAAATATGTGCCAAAGAAAAAGCTTCGTTACGATACGGATTTTACAGATGATATTTTGGATTCGTCTTGGAATGAGTCTGAGCTTGAAAGCGATGATTTGGCAAACTACAGAGCAAAAGCTGAGCATTATATCCGCCAGCATCAGGATAATATTGTTATTGCTAAGTTAAAAACGAATCAGCCTTTGACACACCTAGATGTGGAATCATTAGAGCAGATTCTTTGGTCTGAAGTTGGACCTAAAGAGGATTATGAGAAGGAGTACGGTCAAAAGCCGTTGGGAGAGCTTGTTCGAAGTATTGTCGGAATGGATATGAATGCTGCAAAAGAGGCTTTTTCAGAGTTCCTAAATGATGCAAATCTCGATAGTCGACAGATTTATTTTGTAAATCAAATTATAGAGTACATAGTCCATAACGGTATGATGAAAGACTTTTCTGTGCTTCAGGAATCTCCGTTTACGGATCAGGGAAGCATGGTTGACATCTTTACGGATATATCTGTATGGGCGTCGATAAGGAACGTTATAGAGAGAATTAACATAAATGCGGTAGCGTAAGAAATATAGAAGTGGTTGGTTTGTATTATGAAGGGTGCAAAGGCAAAGCCGATTTCATATAAGCAGGGATCTGATAAATGATTCATTATTTCAGGGGGGATTAGATAATATTGAGACTGAAAATAGAGAACTGCAAACGACTATAAGATGATCGGGTTTCAATTATCAAGAAGGTTTGTAAGAGTCTTTTTTCGGTAGTATCGTATCTGTTCATATTGATTGGAAATACAATGATTGGGATTCTTATGTAAGCGATTCTCCCTCAAAATTGCGCTACTCTTGATTGCAATAGAAGTTATGAGACTAAGTCGTCTTCTATTTTTGTACATTTGACGAATGTAGGTACTTCCAATGAAATTGATTGGATTCAGATGTCAAAATTTCATGCAAAATGGGAAAAATATGACGTATTTGTTCTATTGTGAAGAGAGTAGGTAAGTCATGCTAAGACTATGGAACTTTGACTGTAGCTGATAAATATCTTAATATAAAAGACCACTTTTCACATAACAGACAAATATAGGTTTTAAGGAGCTTCTTAAAGCAGAAAGTTGAGGATTGAATTATGAGCACTGTAAAACCTAGAAAAGATTCTTTAGTTGATTTCATCAAAAGATTTTCCAAGGAAGATAAATAGATCAATTTCTTTTTAAATCTGAAATGGCCTAATGGCTTTTCCTGTGATAAATGTGACTGTCATGACTATTACCTGGTCAAAAGAAAGAATGTCAAAAATGGATATCTGCTTATCTGTAGAAAATGTGGACATCAGCACTCACTTCTGGCCCATACTATTTTTCAGGATTCAAATCTACTGATTGGCTTATATGTTTTCTTTAGCTCCAATAATGGGGTAAACGGTAATCAATTAGCCAATTATATGGATGTCAATGTCAAGATAGCCCGAAAATTCAGCAAAAAATGTCGCATCTTAATGGCTGAAAGCAATATTACAAAATTCATTCTATGAATCGATATACTTGAAATAGGTGGACATCATACCGGAAAACGTAGGAAATGCTCTGAAAACAGGCATCCCACGCTTTTGGTATTGTCTACATCTGAAGATAATGAATATCCTCAGTATATCAAGCTTCATGCTTTGCCTGATTATAAAGGTGAACCTATTGAAAGCTATCTTAAAGAAAAATGCCTATTCAACGATCAATAGTTATTAATTGCGATGGTGATAGAGCTTTTTTTCACCTGGAAAAATTAACACAGTTAGAAAACAGTGTAGTAGATTATACAAATGAAAATCATAAATTAAGATGGCTAAATACATTTGCAGGAAAATCACCTTTATAGATCCGTAAAGAAAAGAGATCTGCCGCTATTCTTAGCTGAACAGGAATGGAGAACAAATCACCGTTATTCAGGGAAGAACATCATGAAAAAGGTGATGAAATACATCAGTATGTCATGGCCAATTACATTTAAGCAAATAACCAATTCAGTACGTGCTTATGAAAAGCAGTTTCTACTAACGAAGTGAGAAAGGTGGTCTTTTATTTATTTAATATATCCTTTTTTACACTTGAATTTACAATCTAAGTGCAACAAATAGAAAATGACACATAGGTCTCTGATATAATGGTGTTTGCAAAGACAATCATTTATCAGGAGGAACCGTATGTGCCATTACAAACATCTTACACTAATTGAGCGAGAAAAGATAATGTTTTTTCTGGCTCAGAACTATTCTGTTACAGAAATTGCTAGAGCTATTGGTCGAAATAAATCTACCATATCCAGAGAAATCAAACGAAATTCCAAGGAGGATTATTATCAGCCAGCTGTAGCTCATAATAGTTATTTAAAGAGACGTACAGCCTGTAAGCCTCATAAGAAACTTGAAGATCCAGATCTATATTTATTAGTAAAGGAAAAATTCCTTGATCACCAATGGTCTCCAGAAGAGATATCCGGCAGATTAAGATATGAATCCGGCAAATGTATTATTAGTTGCAATACTATTTATAGAGCCATCTATTCCGGAATGTTTGATGAACCAAACAAATCCCACGTAAACAGAGGCGCCATTAGAAAGCTTAGACATCGCGGCAAGTCTCGTCATACAAAAGATTATGAGGAGCGCCGCGGTAAAATACAAATATCCAATGATATTTCTCAAAGACCTGTCGGGTCGACAAATCGCTCTCAAAGAGGCCATTGGGAAGGAGACAGTGTTGTTGGGAAAAAGGGCAAAGCATGCCTGGTTACATTAGTTGATCGCAAAACAAGATTTCTAGTTGGCGGCAAAGCTTTCCGCAAAGCCGCTGCTGATGTCAATGTTGTTATAATACAATCACTTAAGGATCATCCTGTAAAATCAATAACTCCAGACAGAGGAAAGGAATTTGCAAATCACAAAGAGGTAATTGTGGCACTGGATTATGTGCAATTCTATTTTCCATTACCTCACCATCCATGGCAGCGAGGAACCAATGAAAACACAAATGGTTTATTAAGAGAGTACTTTCCTGAAGGTGTCGATATAACAGAGATATCAGAAGAATATATTCAAGCAATGTATGATGAATTAAATAAGCGTCCACGAAAATGTCTTGGATACAAAACACCATATGAGGCTTATTACTCAACATCGTTGCACTTAACTTGACAATTCAAGAATAAAACTTTTGATTTAAATATTTTACCATCTCAATTTCATTAAAGAGAAAATTATGAAGATGTGGAAGAGGTTTTTTACTTACTTCAAAGTACACCAATAAGAAGTAAGAAATCTTTTGATTCTTTAAGATCGGACGTAAGTGGAATAAGTAAAAAATGTGGACAATTTGTTAGGAAAGAATTTGATGTTAACATTTACAGGATCAATCAGTTATAATATTTTAGGGAATAATGTTACTTTATACACTGCAAATTGTTTATTTAATGCCAAAGTGGCTAGATTTGATGATCATGAAGGTTCTATTATATTAAATCCAATGGAAGATAAATCCATGTATATTGCATATACAACATATCAGGTAAATGAAGAGGCCGAAAAAGAACTTCAAAAAATAGAAGAAGAATTAAATGTGTATTATAACGCTATTAACAATAGATCAGTTGATTAAGAAAAGATATGAAGAAGAAAAGTAAATGCCAATTTATCTGACTAATTTTATATATAGAGAGCAAAATAAGAGCATGAACTTATTTTTCTCTCTTTTTTTTGGGGATTCTACATAATATTTGAATGCAGTATTATTTTTTTTAATAAAACATATTCGACACCATCTAAAAAAATGACATTTGTACAACTGATGAAATTATATTTGAAAATAGTTAAAGGGAGACATAAAATGTAATATAGAATTCTTGATAAGAAATAGATGTAAAAGTTAGGAGGGGAAATATGGCTAATCTAGTTAGTTTGGAAAAAATATCATTAAAAAATCATCCAGAAATAAAAGAAGATCTAATTCAAAAGTTTATTTTTGAACATCCTGAATCATTAGGACTGGGTGAACTTACACCTATACAAAGAGAACGTATCCAGCCTGCAGGAGGTAGATTGGATATATTGATGGGAACAGCTGATAATGATACAAGATATGAAATAGAAATACAGTTGGGAGCAACTGATCCAAGTCATATTATTAGAACAATAGAATATTGGGACACAGAAAAGAAAAGATATCCACAGTATGATCATTGTGCTGTTATTGTTGCAGAGGAAATAACAGGACGCTTCATGAATGTAATAAATCTATTTAATGGAGCAATTCCTCTTATTGCATTACAAGTATCAGCATATAAAGTTGGAAATGATGTTTCTCTTGCTTTTACTAGAGTAATAGATAGAATCACACTTGGAACAGATGAAGAAGATGAATACGAAGTTACTGATCGAAAGTATTGGGAAAATCGAAGTACTAAAAAAATAATGGGAGTAGTAGATAAGATTTTCACTGATCTTGAGAATTATACATCTGGTTATGAACTTAAATATAATAAATTTTATGTTGGTTTAGCAAAAGATGGAATTGCAAAAAACTTCATATCTTTTAAGCCAAAGAAATCATTTTTGTATATGTTTTTTAAAACAAATGAAAATCAGGAGTTATCTCAGAAACTTGAAGATGCAGAACTTGATGTAACATATGAAGGTAGATGGAAACAATATAGAGTAAAGCTTCAAGGATATGATGAATATAAAAAACATGAAGAACTTATTAGAAAGTGCGTAGAAGCAGCAATGGAATATTTTAATATTTCAGAGTATTAAAAGAAATGTTTTGCAAGTAAGCCTAAAGCTTACTTGCTTTTTAAATAAAAAAATAACGCTATTCCTACATATAATAAACAAACAAATGATTTTTATTGTTACCATTATGATATAATAAACATCAGGTGATACATATGAAGATATATTTAAATCTAAATAGTTTTTCTGCAATTCTATATTGCAGTACGCTTATTCCAACATCCATACCACCATTGACCTATGATGAATGGTATGAAGTAGAAAAGAAGATAGAAGAACATAATTTAAATGATGTCAGTCGTTTAATGGGGATGAACGAAATGACATTAACGAATGTAGTAGGACTAGATGCCTATCTTTCATTAAAGATTATTGCAAGAGCAACCTTGATGGCAGAAATGTTCTATGCGCTCTATCGATTAGAACAAGAAGGAATACAGGTGACAACCAAGTATGAAGATAACTATCCAAAAAGTCTATTAAAACTAAAGAAACGTATGCCTCCTGTATTATTCTATGCTGGAGATTTATCTTTAATTAAAGAAGATAATGTTTCCATAGTAGGTCCACAGACTTCAAGCAAGAAACTAAAGAGAATGGTCAAGATGGCTGTTTCAAAGCTTGCTAGAGAAAGACGTACTCTTATAAGTGGAGATATCAAAGGCGTAGATCAGTATGCCTTAAAACAGATGCTTTCTAGTGGAGGCAATGTAGTAGGGGTATTATCTGATCATCTTATTGATAAAATAAAAGAGTATAAACGATATATATCTAAAGGAAAGCTCTGTCTTATTAGTGCCATTGATCCTTATGCCTTCTTTGATGTCACTAATGCTTTAGATCGTAATATTTATGTATGTGGTCTTTCATCTTGTCAGATCATTGCGGCTGTTCTTATTAATAGTGGTGCTGTATGGTTTACAGCCATACAGAACTTGCATTATAATTGGACAAGACAGCTGGTCATGGAAGTTCCTGAATATAATGGAAATCTTCGTCTTGAAGAGATGGGGGCTATTCCTATTAGCCGCGATGATCTTCAATCACCATTATCTATTGATGAAATCATAGAAAAAAACAATGTCTATGGAGAAGATGAACAGCCACAGATAGATCAGATGTCAATTTTTGAATTTATTGGAGAAAAGAATGGATAAAAATTTTAAACATTACCCTATAACTTATGGTATGATTCTATTATGTATGGCGGTCTATATTGTCACAACATTATTGTATGGTCCAGAAATGGATGCCACTCAAGCATTGAACATGGGTGCTTTTAATGGTATCGCTGTAGATATGTACGGTGAGTATTGGCGATTGTTGACGGCTAACTTTCTACATTTTGGATTGGTTCACATTTTTGTAAACTGTTATTCACTCTATAATGTAGGACTCATTTCTGAAGAAATCTTTGGAAAAAGAGATTATGCGATCATCTGTCTTGCAAGTGCTATTTCTACAAACTTGATTCCATTGCTTATGTATATGTACAATGGCTTTGAAGCTTCTGTTGTATCAGCAGGAATCAGTGGTGTCATCTTTGGAATCATCGGTTCATTATTGGCACTTGTGTATGTCAGAAGAGATTTAACAGATATCTTTAAGCCACTATTTATCAATGTAGCTTTTATGATACTAATATCTGTCATTGTACCAAACATATCATTAAGCGGGCACATGTCAGGGCTTGCTGGAGGATTCTTTAGTGCATTGCTCATATTGAAATATCGAATGAAAAAGAAGAATCAGTTATTGAATTAAGGAGATTAAAATGAGACAAACGAAAGTAAGAAAAGCAGTTATACCTGCAGCCGGTTTAGGAACAAGATTTTTACCTGCCACTAAGGCATTGCCAAAGGAAATGCTGCCAATTGTAGATATTCCTACAATTCAGTATATTATCCAGGAAGCAGTAGATAGCGGCATTGAAGAAATTCTTGTTATCACTAATAGCAACAAGCATGCTATGGAAAACCATTTCGACGTTAACTATGAACTAGAAGAACGTCTAAAAGCATCAGGAAAAACTGAACAGGTCAAGATGGTTAGAGATATTGCCAATATGGCCAATATCTATTACATTCGTCAGAAGGAACCTAAAGGTTTAGGTCACGCAATCATGTGTGCAAATGACTTCATCGGAGATGAACCATTTGCGGTATTGCTTGGTGATGACGTTGTCATCAATAAGGAAGGGCAGCCTGCTTTAAAGCAGCTTATTGATGCTTATCAGGAAACTAAGTCTTCAGTAGTAGGGGTACAGACTGTACCAAAGGAAACTGTTAACAAGTATGGTATTATTGCACCATCACGTTCACATCCTGCTAAGGGACGTTTAGTTAAGTTATCAGACATGGTAGAAAAACCAAAAATAGATAAGGCACCAAGTCAGATGGCTATCTTAGGTCGTTATGTATTAACACCAGAAATCTTTGATTTCCTTGAAACACAGGGTAAAGGTGCTGGAGGAGAAATTCAGCTTACTGATGCAATCAAGAGATTGATGGATCGTCAGGCTGTTTATGCTTATGATTTTGAAGGTAACAGATATGATGTAGGGGATAAATTTGGATTCATCCAGGCGACAATAGATTTCGCTCTTGATCGTCCAGAATTACATGATGCTGTTGCAAAATATATTAAAGAAAAGGCTGAAAAGTTATAATGAGTCTAAAAGAAAAAGTTCGAGAGTATCAAAAGAGAAGGGAAGCTAAAAAGTATTTTCGTTCACAAAATCAGTATGTCATTCATGGTAAAGATCTGCCTAAGTATATTGCTGCTATTGTTGTAGCATCAATTGTCATTGGGGGAATTGCGGCTTATATTGAAAGAGCACTTCCAATTGTACCAATGGTACTTTACCTTATAATCGGTATTGCAATCGCTGAAATTCTGTATCGTGTATCTGGCATGAAATCCAAGGAAATGGGTATCCTTGCAGTTATAGCCTGTATTCTTTGTTATATTGTAAAAGGCATTGTCACATTGCTTCTAGCTGGAGTGATGATCACTCTTTCAAATGTGTTATCAGTGCTATTTAACAATAGTCTTATAGGATACTTGTTCATGTTTGCAGGATGCTACTTTGCCTATATGAGATCTGTTGATTAGGGTGAAACAATGAATATCGCTGTTGTAAACTTAGGAAGAAGTCAACAGATCAAAACATTAGCTGATGACATGGCAAGACAGGCACGTACCTATATGCGAGAAGCTGCTGATTTTTCAAGCACTGAACATGCTGATCTATTACTCATTGGATTTGATACACGCTTTTTCAATAAAAAAAGAGAAAGAGAAGTCTTCTCTTTCTTATCACGATTAAATCGAGAACACATTAACAATGTTGCTTTATTTTCAGTATACAGTCATTCCAACAAAATGATGAAACATGTCGTTTCCTACTGTCAAAAGCAAGATCTCCCATTACTTAGAGATCTCTACAGCGTACAGGTCTCTTTCTCCAAAGAACTGCCTCCGTCAGTTCTTCAGGGAGGAAGAGTGTACGTTGATGATATGGTCAATATTGTTAATAATTACTATTAAAAAAGATTGTCAAAAAGACAATCTTTTTTGTTATTCGATTACCATTGCATTAGGAATAGGTGCTGTAGGATTTTCTTTGTTGAAATGATCATAGTAAAGAACACCGTCAAAATGATCCATTTCATGCTGAATACAGATGGCAGTAAAGCCTCTTGCTACAATCTTGACATCTTTTTTAGTTAAGGCATCATAAGCTTTTAATGTAATCTTGGCATGTCTTGGGACAAGTCCTGATTTATCTTCAGGAACAGAAAGACATCCTTCACCATGTCTTAAGTAAGCTTCTTTTTCTGTATAAGAGATAACCTTAGGATTTACAAGAACCCATTGGTCAATATTCTTTACATTACCTTCACTATCCACATTTGGAATATAGATAGCACACATTCTTTTAAGCTGTCCTACCTGAACGGCTGCAAGGCCAACACCTGGTCTTAAATCATATTTTTCTGCGATTTCTTCATCCTGTGAATTTTTAAGATATTCAAACATATCTAATGCTAGTTTTTCATCTTCTTCACTTAAAGGGACTTTAACTTCCTTAGAAATTTCCCTGATTAATGGATGACTGTCATCGATTATATCTTTCATAGTAATCATGTTTTTATCACCTCGCACGCATTATATCAAATATCCTTATTTGTTGCTAGTCAAATGAAACTGAAGTATTTTATTTTGATGTAGAATCATGTATAATATTTTTAATATTGGGAGGTTTCTATGTACGATTATCCTTTATTGGAAGAATGGACAACACAGGAAATCTGTGATGTCATTGCATTATATAACGCAGTTGAAAAAGCATATGAAGGCGGTATTAAACGTGATCAGTTCATGAAAGCCTATCGTCGTTTTACTGAAATTGTAGACTCCAAGTCTTTACAGAAACAGTTGGATCGCGCTTTTATGAAAGCATCTTCGTATTCAATCTATAAAGTATTTAAAGCGTCGCAAGAAGGGAATGATATGATTTGTCTTTAAGTGAAAATGTAAAAAGCATACTTCGTATCTTTAAGCGTTCAGGCGTTGACAAGAGTCTCTACTTTGCGACTTTTCTATTGGCCATATTTGGTATCTATATGATTGCGGATGCTTCAGTAGGAAGCACCATCCGTTTAGGACCAAAGTTTGTTTTTGTGAATCTATTTAAACAGCTGTTCTTTGTTTCCATTGGTACTGTCGCATTATTTGTGGCGGCTAAAGGGATGAATAAAAAACTAGGAATGAACAATCTTAATAAATGTAAACTTTATTATGGGATTGCTTTAATCGCACTTTTTGCCTGTAGACTATGGAATATCAATGGGTCACATGCCTGGATTGTACTTGGTCCAGTGACCATTCAGCCGGCTGAATTCATGAAGATTATACTTGTCTTTGTATTAGCCTATACACTTGGAGAATTACCAAAAAGATATAAAATAAGCAAGTACATTAGTCCAAGAAAACGTCGTGAACTCTTAAGAATCAAAAAGAGAGATTGCTTATATTGGCCAGTGGGCATGGTACTTGGTGCAACTGCCACTATCATTGTGATTCAGAAAGACTTTGGGTCAGCAGCCATCTTGCTCGCGATGTGTTTCGTTGTCTTTTTATGTGCGCCAGATCCATACTATCGTCCTTATAAGAAAATGGCGATTATGGCTGCGGCTGTTGGGGTTGTAGTAGTAGCTGTTGGTTCAACTTTTATCTTTAGATCACATCAGCTTCAACGTATTGTCACTTGGAAAGATCCATTAAATGAGAAATACATCTATTCTAAAGCTATGCAGGTCATCAATGGTCTCATTGCTTTTACTAACGGTGGACTTATCGGACGTGGTGCTGGAAATTCCGTTATGAAATTCGGTTATATCCCAGAAGCACAAAACGACTATATTTCAGCTATTGTCGCTGAAGAATTTGGATTCTTTGGTATATTGATTATTATTGTTTTATATTGTTATATTATCTTCAAGTTATTTAACTATGCACAAAAAATCAAGAATGATAAATATAAGCTTATCCTTGTCGGAATCTCAAGTTACTTCTTTATGCACATGATTGTAAACTTAGGTGGTGTATCAGGATACATTCCAATGACCGGTGTGCCACTTCTTCTGATCAGTGCCGGGGGAACATCTACAGTTGTCGCGATGTATTCAATAGGGGCTGCTCAGCGAGTGATTTCTATCTACAATAAAGATAAGCTAAAAAGAGAGGCGGAAGAATCATTATGATCTACGATCTAGTCGCCGATTTTGTATCCTCACTCAAAGATGAAGATATCTATAAAACATATATTGAAGCACGACAGCGTGTTGTATCTCACGAGACTTTATCTCGTGAGATACGCACGCTTGAACGCTATCGTGATGAAAAAGAAGCGCTTTCTCAATACGGAGAATATGCCAATACAAAAGAATTAGATGAAAAGATTTCAAAGCAAAGATTGCTGATAGATTCTTATGAAGAAATGAGAGAGTATCGTAAAGCTCTTTTAGATTTAAATAATTATCTAGATGAACTAAACAGTATTATCTTTGCTAATATTTCTGATGAACTAGTACTAGGAAGGATGGGAAAAATCTATGCGCGTCATCGCCGGTAAATATCGCAGCAGACAGCTTAAGAGCGTAAAGTCTGATTTAACAAGACCAACTACCGATAAGAATAAAGAAAATCTATTCAATATGATAGGTCCTTACTTTGATGGAGGCGTAGTCCTTGACCTCTTCGGTGGAAGCGGTGGACTTGGCATTGAAGCCATGAGTCGAGGAATGGATGAACTCTATAGTGTCGATAAACAGTACAAGGCTTTTGCGGTAATCAAGGAGAATGTCAATATGCTTAAGATTGACAATGCTCACGTCTTAAAGATGGATTATCGTAAAGCATTAATGAAGTTCAACGATGAACAGGTTCACTTTGATCTTGTTCTCCTTGATCCACCTTATGCGATGAAGATCAATAAGGATATCATTGAAACACTAGCTAAACAAGGAAACCTCAATGATGGTTGTACTATTGTCATTGAAGATCTAAAAGAAGAAAGAATAGAGGTCGAAGCACCTTTTGTATTAAAAAAAGAAAAAGATTTTGGGATTACTATAATGCAGATACTTGAATACAGGGGGAACTAGTTATGCGAAAAGCTGTCTATGCAGGCACGTTTGATCCCATTACAAATGGGCATCTTGATATCATTGAACGCTCTTTGTCGTTATTTGATGAAATCCATGTCGTAATATTCTATAATCCTTATAAGAAAACAGCGTTTTCTTTAGAAGAGAGATTAGAGATGATAAGACAAGCTACAAGTCATTTAAAAGGCGTTGTAGTTGATTCAAGTGACGATCTAGCCGTAGAATATGCACGTAAGATTGGTGCAAGTGCACTAGTTAGAGGACTAAGAGCGACTCAGGATTATCAATATGAATCACAGTTGGCTTATACCAACCAGTATTTAGCAGAAGATATTGAAACAGTCTTTCTTATGACAAGACTATCTCAGATGTTTATATCATCATCTTCAGTTAAAGAAATTGCATCACACAAAGGTGATGTATCGGCACTCGTACCTGCCTATGTCAACGAAAAAATAGTAAATAAGTATGGAAAGTAGGAAAGAAGAAATGAATTATCAGGGGAAGATGACAATTTCGTCTCACAAGGAACTGACAAAAGATGTATTTGAAATGGTTGTAGAAGGGGACGCAGCTAAATATATCAAGGAGCCAGGCCAGTTTGTGAATATTAAGATTACAGATGATATGACACCTTATTTAAGAAGACCAATGAGCATCTGTGATTATGATGAACATTCAATCAAGATGATCTACAAGGTTGTAGGAGAAGGCACTAAGCTCATGTCAAAAAAACAGGTCGGAGACCAGATGGATTTCTTAACTGGATTAGGACATGGATTTATTGATTATGAGGCTAAAGAAGCCATTGTGATTGGAGGAGGACTTGGGGTTCCACCAATGTATAATCTTGTCAAGAAATTAAAAGAAGAAGGCGTAAAAGTCAGTGCCGTATTTGGCTTTGGGAAAGAGTCAGATATGTTCTATATCAAAGAATTTGAAGCACTATGTCCAGTCTATGTTGCAACTATGGATGGCAGCTATGGCGTAAAGGGCACAGTGATTGATGCGATTAAAGAAAACAATCTTTCTTTTGATAAATACTATGCCTGTGGACCAGTACCAATGCTTAATGCCTTAGTGAAAGCTTATCCAGACAATGGCTATCTTTCATTTGAAGCAAGAATGGGCTGCGGTTTTGGTGCCTGCATGGGATGTTCTATGAAAGTAAAAGGCGCTTCCTACAAGCGCGTATGTGTAGAAGGTCCAGTATTTAAATCAGAGGAGGTTATTGTCAATGGCTAAGTTACATGTTACATTACCAGGGTTGGATATGAAAAACCCTGTCATTCCAGCGAGTGGAACATTTGGATTCGGATATGAGTTCACTAAATTTTATGATATTAATGTATTAGGTTCTATCGCTACTAAAGGAACAACATTTACAGAACGCTATGGCAATCCTCTACCAAGAATTGCGGAAGGACCTGCCGGCATGCTTAATGCGATTGGTCTACAGAACCCTGGTGTTCACGCTGTTGTCAATGAAGAATTTGATAAGCTTTCCCATGTCTTCAATGGAAAAGTATTAGCCAATATGGGCGGACACAGCTTAGAAGAATATATTGAAACAGCTAAAGTACTTTCACAAAGTGACATTGTCGGTGCCTTGGAATTAAATATTTCATGTCCAAATGTCAAAGAAGGCGGTATGCAGTTTGGAACAGATCCAGAACTTGCAGCTAAAGTCACTCGTGAAGTCAAGAAGGTTTCTTCAAAACCAGTCTATGTCAAGCTTTCTCCAAATGTCACTGATATAGTCGCTATCGCTAAAGCCGTAGAAGCAGCTGGCGCTGATGGAATCTCTATGGTCAATACTTTATTAGGTATGCGCTTTGACATTAAGACTGGTGCACCTATTATTAAAAATAAGACAGGGGGCTACTCTGGCCCTGCCATCTTCCCAGTAGCCTTGAGAATGGTTTATCAGGTTTCTCAGGCCGTCAATATTCCTGTCATCGGAATGGGAGGTATTTCATCTGGAAAAGATGCTATTGAAATGATGATCGCTGGTGCAAGCGCCGTAGAAGTAGGATGTGCCAACCTCGTAGATCCTTATGCTTGTCCTAAAATCATTGAAGAAATGGAATCCATTCTTGATGAAATGGGAATCGAAGATGTCAACGACATCGTCGGTAAATCACATCAATTTTAACAAGAGTGCAACGCACTCTTGTTTTCACTAAAACGAAAGGATGATACATATGAATTTGGATAATCTATTAAATCCTAAACAAAAAGAAGCAGCCACATACCTTGATGGACACTTGCGTATTATCGCTGGTGCAGGATCAGGGAAGACGAGAGTTGTTACATATAGAATTGCTTATCTAATTGAAGAAATAGGAGTCAACCCACGTAATATCTTAGCCATCACATTTACCAATAAGGCGGCTAATGAGATGAAAGAAAGAGTAGAAAAGATACTTGGTGCTTCCGCATTTGGAGCAACTATCTGTACTATTCATTCTTTATGTGTAAGAGTTCTCCGTCAGCATGCTTCTTTATTAGGTTATCCACATAATTTCATCATCATGGATGAAGAAGATCAGAAAGCACTCATTAAAAAGCTATTTAAAGAAAAAGAAATATCAAGTAAGTCATTAACAGTAAAATCAATGATCAATTATATTTCATCATATAAGATTGCGATGATTTCTCCAGATCGTGCATTGAAGATGTCTTCAATACCAATTGAAAAAACCAAAGCAGAAATCTATCAGCTATATGAAGACTATAATAAATCACATGCCATGATGGACTTTGATGATCTTCTTCTTAATACCTTAAGACTCTTCCAGGATAATGAAGATGTCGTAGAAAAATGGTCAAGACGATACCAGTTTGTACATGTAGACGAATTCCAGGATGTTGGTGAAATAGAATATCAGCTTATCCATTACTTTGGAAAACAATCCACAGTCTGTGTTGTAGGTGATCCTGATCAGACAATCTATTCATTTAGAGGAAGTGATGTCAACTTCATCCTTAACTTTGATAAAGACTATGAAAATGTAAAGACGGTTATACTAGATCAGAACTATCGTTCTACTAAGACCATTTTGGAGATTTCCAACAATCTTATTAGAAAGAATAAGAACAGACTGGAAAAAGATCTTTTTACTGAAGGAGAAGATGGCAACAAGGTTGTTCATTATGTTGGTAAAGATGAAGCTTCAGAAACACATTTTATTACCAATACGATATTGGATTTAGTCAATAAGGGAGAAGCCGAATACCGTGATTTCTGTATTCTTTATCGTGCTAACTACCTCTCTCGTCCTATTGAACAAGATCTCATTAGCAAGAATATGCCTTACAAGATTTTTGGGGGACTTAAGTTCTTTAGCCGTAAGGAAGTCAAGGATGCCTTAAGCTATCTTAGACTGGTGGTTTCCAATGATGATCTGTCTTTTGAACGTATTGTCAATGTGCCAAGCCGTGGCGTGGGTGCTAAGACATTAGAAAAGATTCAGATGTGTGCTATTGATAATCATTTAAGCAACTATGAAGCATTGTGCTTCTACAGCGATGCTATTGGAATTGGTGGTAAGGCAAAGAAGGAATTAAAAAACTTTGTACAAGCTATTGAAAAGGCAAGAGCATCAATCAAGTCAGTTGAAGAGATGTATGATGATCTTATGAAAGATACCGGCTATCTGGATATGTTAAAGAATAACAATGAAGAAAGCCGTATTGACAACTTGATGGAATTAAAGAATTCCATCGCTACCTATATGAGAGAGCATCCTGAGAATGCGACTTTAGAGGAATATCTTCAGGATATTGCTTTATATACAACACAAGATGATGCCACATCAGAAAACTATATTTCCTTGATGAGTATTCATATGGCCAAGGGTCTTGAATTTGACTATGTCTTTGTGACAGGCATGTCAGAAAACATTTTCCCATCTATTCGTTCTATTGAAGAAGAAGGGGATGATGGTATTGAAGAAGAAAGAAGACTTGCCTATGTAGCCTTTACTAGAGCTAAGAAGAGACTGTATTTAACGGATAGTCAAGGATATAGCTTTGTCTCTCAATCACCAAAGATGACTTCTCGTTTCATTAATGAAGTAGGAAGAGATTTTGTGGAACATGTCGGAACACCTTCTCGCTTTAAGACGGAAAACTACATTAAAGTAGGAGAAACACCAGAAGAAATGATTGGTGATAATGAAGTGGGAGAATGGAAGAATGGCGATCTTGTAGAACATTCGGTATTTGGTAAAGGGGTTGTCATTGGTGTTCATGAGCGTACTGTTGATATTGCTTTTAATGTGCCCCATGGCATCAAGACTTTGATGTCTAATCATAAAGCCTTAAAGAGACTCGCTAGCTAGGGGAAGAATGAGGTTTTAATGTAAATGATTATTTGTTATAATACAACAGGAATGGTGAAGAAAAATGACAATTGAGAGACTTAATGAACTTAAGGAACTACTAAATAAATACAATTATGAATACTATGTTCAAGATCAGCCGACTGTCAGTGACCAGGAATATGATACATTGATGGATGAGCTGATCCATATTGAACAAGCCCATCCTGAATGGCAGACACCTGATTCTCCTAGTCAAAGAATCGGGGGACAGGTGTTAGATGGTTTTCGTAAGATTACGCATACAAGACCAATGATGTCATTAGGAGATATCTTTAATGAAGAAGAAGTGATGGACTTTGATCGACGTATTACACAGACAATTCCAAATCCTGAGTATATTGCAGAACTGAAGCTTGATGGCTTATCAGTATCTTTAGTCTATGATGAAGGCTATCTGCAGTACGCTGCGACAAGAGGGGATGGAACAATTGGGGAAGATATCACCCATAACGTCAAAACCATCAAGTCCATTCCATTAAAAATCAATTTTGATGGACCGTTAGAAGTACGCGGAGAAATCATCATGCCACGTGCTTCTCTTAATAAACTTAATGAAGCCAGACGTAAGGATGGCCTTCAGGAATTTGCGAACTGCCGTAATGCGGCCGCAGGAAGTGTTCGTCAGCTTGATTCGCGAGTAGCAGCATCAAGGGGATTGGATGCTTATCTTTATCATGTACCTGAACCTGCACAGATTGGTGCGCATACTCATGAGGAGTGCCTATTAAAAATGAAAGAGCTTGGCTTTAAGGTCAACCCTCATATCATTAAGGCGAAGACGATCACTGAAGTATGGGATTTCATCAATCAGGCAGCAGAGATGAGAGATTCGCTTCCTTACGATATTGATGGAATCGTCATTAAAGTCAACGATCTTGCATCACAAGAGCGTTTAGGCTTTACAGCCAAGGTACCAAAATGGGCTATTGCCTATAAGTTCCCGGCTGAAGAAGTGATTACGAAATTGAAAGATATTGTCTTTACAATCGGTCGTACAGGACAGATTACACCAAATGCGGTATTGAATCCGGTACGTGTTGCTGGTTCATTAGTGCAAAGAGCGACTTTGCATAATGAAGATAATATCAAGAAGAAAGATATTCGCATCGGTGATGATGTCATCATCAGAAAAGCAGGAGATGTTATTCCTGAAGTTGTGCGTTCTTTAAAAGAAAGACGTACTGGCAGTGAACGTCCTTTTGAGATGATTAAGGTGTGTCCGACTTGCGGTGAACCTTTATCAAGAAAAGAAAATGAAGCTGCTTACTACTGTCTAAATGAAGCATGTGATTCTAAGGTTATTGAGAAGATCATTCATTTTGCATCACGTGATGCCATGAATATTGATGGCTTAGGAGATCGTATTATTGAACAGTTCTATTCTTTAGGATTAATTTCTTCTATTGAAGATATTTATCATTTAAAAGAACATGAACAAGAAATCATCGATATCGAAGGATTTGGAAGAAAATCCATGGATAATATGATTGAAGCCATTGAGAAAAGCAAAGAAAACTCTTTAGAAAAGCTTCTCTTTGGTCTTGGCATTCGTGGTATTGGTGCAAAGATGGCAGATACATTAGCAAAAGAGTTCAAGACACTAGATCAGCTTCTTGATGCGTCTTATGCAAAACTTACATCCATCAGGGATGTAGGAGATACCATCTGTGAAAATCTTGCTAACTATAAACGCAATCCTAAGAATATGGAAACCATTGCCCATCTTAAAGAGTTAGGTCTTAATATGACTTACTTGAAGGAAGTGGCAAGCGTTGATAATCCATTCAGCGGATTGACAATTGTCGTTACAGGTACACTTGAGCATATGAAACGTAAAGAAATCAAAGATTATCTAAGCGCACATAATGCTAATGTGACAGGTAGTGTTTCAAAGAAGACAGACCTTGTCATTGTGGGAAAAGATCCTGGCAGCAAGTATGACAAAGCCATGTCTCTTAACATTCGTATTATGAATGAAGAAGAGTTCTTGGAGGTAGCAGATCTATGATGAAAAAAACTTTAAGTGCAGTTGTTGCACTATGTATATTGACAGGATGTGGAGGATCTTCAAAGGCACCTACATCCAAAGGGTCAACAGCTTCCACTGAATCTTTTACAGGTGATTATTACAATATGATCAATACTGGTAGAGGTACAAACAGTGAAAACTTTTACTTGGAATTTAGCAATACGAAAGATCTAGTCACAATTGGATCAGGACTACAGATTCTTTCTACTTCACACTATTCAACATCTTCTTATTATTTAGCTGAAGGAAGACAGCTCAACAATAATGACTTGTCTCAGCTCTTAAAAAGAGACGGGGCTAATGTGAAGAAGGAAGATAAGCAGTATAACTATACTTTACAGGTAGAACATGGAAATACTCTTGATGGTGTTAAAGATCCCATTATGGTAGACAATTTAACAGAACAGGATTACTACAAGAAATCCGGTACAAAGTATGAATTGTCAGGATTATCTTTTGCGATCATTATTGATCCAAGAACAGAAGATAATAAGAAGCTAGACAAGAAAATGAGTGATGCGACAATCAAATCATTTTCTAATACAGCCATCAAGAAACTCTATGAGTATATTCAAAAGAAGAAAAAAAGCTTGAAAGATATTCCTTGTTTAATTACAATTTATCAGGCTAATGATAATGAAAAATCAGAAATCAACGGAAATTATATCTATCAGGCTTACTGCAGTGATGGCAAAGTAGGTGGCATGAGCAGAGTTGTTCATGAAAACGTGACATTTACTAGCAGTCGTGCTAAAGCACTAGATCCTACAACTTATGCAGATTTCTCTACTATTAAAGATGTAGTCAAGAAATCTTCTACTGAAGCAGCAGGACTAGTAGGAGAAGCGCAGTATATCAATAAGACAATTCAGTCCATGAAGATTACTGCCCATTTCAATATTAAGACGTATACAGAATTGCTTTATATTACATCAGTGCTCGCTGATCATATTGGCAATAAGTTTACTTCTGATTTTACGGTTAAATGTCTTGTCTATTCACAAGATAAACTGATGGCCGTTATTATTAAGAACAAGGGTGAAAGTGCCCACACAACAATTATTGAACAGTAGGAGGAGCATAATGGAAGAAGAAATGTTAAAAGAACTTGGTCGTAAGACTATGTTCAATATTACCGATGAAGAAATGCCTGCGCTACGTGAAGAATACCATGTCTTCATGAACCATGTTAAAGCGTTGGATGCAATAGATACAGAAGGAGTTGCCCCATTGGCATTCCCTTATGAAATAGAAACAACTTTCCTTAGAGAAGACGAACCTGTACAGATGATTTCAAGAGAAGATGCACTTAAGAACTGTAAGGATGTACAGGCTATGCAAATCAAAGTTCCAAAGGTGGTAGGATAAATGGTCACTTATTCAATTGAAGAATTACATGAATTATTAAAAAACAAGAAAATTGATATCCATGAATATTATGAAGAACTCATGAAAGAAGCAGAAGTTCAGCAGGAACGTCTTAATGCGTTTGTCACAATCACAAAAGATGAAGCAATGAAGAACCTTGATGAATTTGATGAAAATGATCTTCTTTCAGGTATTCCTTATGTATTAAAGGATAACTACAATACAAAAGGCATTAAGACAACTGCATCAAGTCGTATGCTAGAAGATTATGTACCAGTATATAATGCATTCGCAGTAGATCAGCTTTCTAAACATGGAGTACATCTAGTAGGGAAAGCATCAATGGATGAATTAGCAATGGGTGGTACAAACAAGTCCGCATTGACTGGACCTGTCTATAACCCATGGGATGTACGCCGTATTGCTGGTGGTTCATCAGGAGGAAGTGCTGCCTTAGTAGCCTCTGGTCTTGTACCATTTGCGACAGGAAGTGATACTGGGGATTCAATTAGAAAACCTGCAGGATACTGTGGTATCGTTGGATTTAAGCCATCTTGGGGACGTATTTCTCGTTATGGTGTTATCCCTTATGCTTCATCATTAGATCATATGGGAATGTTCACAAGAAACGTAAGAGATGCCGCTATTGTACTTGAAGCTATGGCTGGTAGAGATGATCGTGATATGACATCATCATTCAAGGAAGTTCCACATTATATTGAACATTTAACTAGTGATATCAAAAATGTAAAAATTGGTGTCTTAAGATCAGTTTCTGATGAAATCAGAAATGAAGAAATCAAAGAAAACTTTGAAATGGTTGTTAATATATTCAAGAAGCTAGGTGCAACAGTCGAAGATGTAACTATGGATAAGACATTATTAAGAACAATCTTACCTTCTTATACAATCATTGCTAACTCAGAAGCAACATCAAACCACTCTTGTCTAGATGGTATCCGTTATGGTAATAGACAAGAAGGAGAAACACCTGATGATGTTATGATCAACTCAAGAACAAATGGATTTGGTGCACATATCAAAAGACGTTTCATTCTTGGTAACTTAGCATTAGCGACAGAAAATCAGGAAAAGATGTTCAGAAAAGCACAGAAGGTAAGAAGAATTATCGTAGAAGAACTTAATAAAATCTATGATGACTACGATATCATTCTTACACCAAACTGTGGTAGCGTTGCACCATTGGTAGATGAAGCCAACGATGATCGTTTAAGCGATGAATACTTAATTCTAGAAAACCATTTAGCATTAGGTAACTTTGCTGGTACACCATCATTAACATTGCCTTCAGGTTTTGTAGATGGTATGCCAATCGCAGTTAACGTGATGGGACGTTTATTTGAAGAACAGACTGTATTAAATACAGCATATGCATTAGAAGAAGAATTAGGATTAAAGAATCAGTTTAAAAGGGAGGGTTAAGAGATGAATTTTGAACAAGTTATTGGATTAGAAGTCCATTGTGAGTTAAAGACAAAATCTAAAATGTTCTCTGGCGCTCCTGTAACATTCGGTGAAGCACCAAATACAATGGTCAATGAAATTGATATGGGTATGACTGGTACAATGCCAGCTCTTAATAAAAGAGGTGTAGAATACGCCCTAAGAGTATGTCATGCATTACATATGGACATTGACGAACTATTATGTTTTGATCGTAAGAACTACTATTATGCCGATCTACCAAAAGGATTCCAGATCACACAGGATAAAAGACCAATTGGTAGAAATGGTTATCTTATGATTGAAGTCAACGGTAAAGAAAAGAAGATTGAAATTGAACGTCTTCATATGGAAGAAGATACAGCTAAACAGCTACATCTTTCAAAATACACTTTACTTGACTACAACCGTGCAGGTATCCCACTAATCGAAATTGTAACAAAACCATGTATTCGTTCAGGTGCTGAAGCAGCTGCTTATCTTGAAGCATTAAGACAGATCTTCCTTTATACAGAAGTATCAGATGCTAAACTTGAAGAAGGTTCAATGCGTTGCGATGTCAACGTATCAATTCGTCCTTACGGTAGTGAAACTTTCGGTACAAGAACAGAAATCAAGAACTTGAACTCTATTTCCAATGTACAGAAAGCTTTGGAATATGAATCATTAAGACAAGAAAAAGTATTGCTTTCTGGTGGAGAAGTCATCCAGCAGACAATGCGTTATGATGAATTAAACAAGGAAACAGTACCAATGCGTTCTAAAGGGGATGCGGTTGACTACAAGTACTATACTGAACCAAATATCCTTCCAGTACGTATCAGTCATGAATGGGTAGAAGAAATCAAAGCTAATCTACCAATGATGGCAAGAGAAAGAGTAAAGAAATACGTAGAAGAATATGATATTCCTACTGTAGATGCTAAAATTCTTGTTTCTACAAAAACTGAATCAGAATATTTCAATGAAGTAATCAAGTACACAAACAATTACAAAGCAGCTTCTAACTGGTTAATTGGAGATGTACAGGCATACTTGAATGCGGAAGGTCATTCATATGATGACATCACATTAAATCCTGAATATCTTGCAAAATTAATCAACTTCATCGATGAATCAGTTATTTCATCTAAACAGGCTAAAAAAGTCTTTGAAATCATGATGAAAGAAAACAAAGATCCAGAAGTGATCGTTGAAGAAAAAGGCATGAAACAGATTTCTGATGAAGCTACTCTTGTAGCCTTAATTAATGAAGTACTCGACAACAATCCTAAATCAATTCAGGATTATGCGAACGGTAAAGATCATGCTATTAAATATCTAGTTGGTCAGGTTATGAAAGCTACAAAAGGGCAGGCCAACCCTCGCAAAACAAATGAATTGCTTTCTAGCATGTTAAAAGAAAGAATAAACTAAGCTATACAAAACAATATATTTTTGATAGAATATTGTTAATAGTAGGTGATAAAAAATGGCGCAAAAACACTTTAGTTTTGATAATGATGAATCTTCTACAGGTAGAAGATCATCATCACCAAAAAGACAGACAAAAGTAAATCAAAGTAAATTTACTTTTACTGAAGGTGAAAAAAGAAGAGTCAACAGAAGACCAGTAGATAAAAAATCTAAAGGTAAATTCAAACTTAAAAAATGGCAGATTGCTTTAATTGTACTCGCTGTCCTTGCAATAGGAGGAGGAACACTTCTATTTGTGGCAGGTAGAGATGATGGACCAGTCTATGGAGATAGATGTAAAGGAATCTTAAGTCTTTCTTCTTCTGTATTAAGAGAAACTGAAACAGAAATGAAGAACAAACATTCTAGCATTGAAAACATCAATATTTCTATTCAATGTAAAGAATTGAGATTCGATATCAAGTTTGCATCTGGCACAAAGGCTGCAACTGCAGAAAAGATTGTCAAAGAAGCAGTTAAGCTTGTCGATCAAAAAGCAGGAAAGAACAGCTACAGCGGTTCTTCTTATAGTGAATTGTTTAACTACTCTAATAAAGTAAGACAGTTTGAAGCATACATCTATATGACATGTGATGGAAATAGTGATTTCCCAATCTATGGTACTAAGCTTGCTGGTAAAGATAGTTTTAGTTTCACTTATGCATCCATCAAAGATGAAAGTACTTATAAGAAAGCAAAGAAGTAAAAGCGAGCTAAACACTCGCTTTTTTTGAGGGAATATTATGAAAAAGAAAGATCGTTTTATAGGTAAATGTGTAGATTATACACACGATTGTCTTGGTGTTGTAAAACATGAAGGCACAGCCGTATTTGTAAAAAATCTTATTCTTGATGAAGAAGCAGAAATAGAAATCATTAAGGTATTAAAGAACTACTGTGTAGGTAGAGTAGTTAAGCTTATCAAGACATCTGAGCATAGAGAAGAACCAGTATGTGAAGTCTATAAGCAATGCGGTGGATGCCAATTGATGCATATGAGTCAATTAGGACAGAAAATCTTTAAGACACAGCGTGTCAAAGAAACACTTCATAAGATTGGTCATTGTGATGTAGAAGTTCTTGATACAATCATGGATGATGTTCCTTATCATTACCGTAATAAAGTACAAGTCCCATTCGGCATGAAAGACAACAGAATTGTCAGTGGATTCTATAAAGCGCGTACCAACGATATTATCAATCAGGATCACTGTCATATTCAGAATACTTTTTCTAATGAAGTTACACTTAGAGCAAAACAGCTTTTTGAAGAATATCATATTCTACCTTATGATAAACAATCACATAAAGGAATCATCAAGCATGTCTTAACAAGATATGGTACGCATACTAATGAGGGAATGGTTGTCTTTATTACTTACAAGAAGAAAGTCAAACATCTTTCTCATATTGCTTCTATTCTTGCTAGTGAGTTTCCTGAAATCAAATCAGTTATTCAAAATGTCAATGAAAGACATGACAATGTGATCTTAGGAGATGAAGAAATTCTTCTTTATGGAGAAGATGTCATCGAAGATACTTTATTAGATAAACGCTATCACATCAGCATGAAATCTTTCTATCAGATCAATCCAAGACAAGTAGAAAAGCTTTATACGAAAGCCATTGAATTTGCTGACTTCAAGGGTGATGAAACTGTCATTGATGCATACTGTGGCATTGGGACTATCGGTTTATCTTTAGCTAATCATGTCAAGCAGGTCTACGGTGTAGAAGTCGTACCTGACGCTATCAAGAACGCTAAAGAGAACGCTAAAAGAAATCATGTCTCTAATATTGAATTTACTTGTCAGGATGCAGGAGAGTTCATGTTAAAGTGTGCTAATGAACATAAGACTATCGATGTAGTCATGGTTGACCCACCACGTAAAGGATGTTCAGAACTCTTCCTAGATCAGATGATGACACTTTCTCCTGAAAAGATTGTCTATATCTCATGCAATGTGGCAACCCAGGCAAGAGATGTTGCATATCTACAAGAACATGGCTATCAGGCAGTCATTGCTCAACCAGTGGATATGTTCCCACAGACTAATCACATTGAATCTATTGTATTATTAATCAAGAAATAGAAGGGATTCCAGTTGGGATCCTTTTTTACATGTTAACAATTATAGATAACGATGCAACAGAATGATATACTAATGAAAAATAGGCTTATTTGCTATTGTTAACATGCGTTGCTTGAGGCAACGCACACTGTAAGACTAGAATGATGGAGAAAGGAGGTTTTCAATATGTTAAATGAAAACATTAAAACAATAAGAAAATCCAAAGGACTTTCTCAGGAAGAGTTTGCGATTAAATTAAATGTCGTAAGACAGACAGTATCAAAATGGGAAAGAGGATTATCAGTTCCTGATTCTGACATGCTTATTACTATATCTGATGTTCTTGAGACACCAGTGAGTGTGCTTTTAGGAGAAAAGGTGAGTGAAACAAAACCAGATGATTTAAAAGTCATCTCTGAAAGATTGGAAGCTATTAATCTTCAGTTGGCTCGCAGAAAAACTTTAAAAAGAAAAATCTTGCATTACTCATTTGTGGGATTAGCTGTCTTAATATTATTAACATTTCTGATTATTGTATTAGTAGGTAGTCCCTATTTAACATGGGATTACAGTGATCCAGAAACAGCTGTCATGGGAACTTTTATTCATGCTTTTGAATTTGTCTTTGTGAGACTTTCACCTTTTTTGCTTATTGGATTAATTGCAGGTGCTATATTAACAAGAAAACAATAAGAGGGATATCTTGAAGATATCCCCTTTATTATTAAATAATGTTATGATAATAGATGTATAGTTTAGGAATAATAAGAGGTGGAAACAATGAAAAAATGGAGTATAGGCATAATGGTGATTATGCTTATTTTTGCTTTATGTATTTATAAGATTCACAGTTCACATCCTATATCTGCAAGATCACAAGTCGATATCTGGGATGAGTGGGAACAATCACATGGCATTAATGTGTTAAAGACTTCTAAGAAAGGATATAATGTCATTTGGGCGAGTGCACAAAAGACAAGTGAGAATGGAGACTGGACACATGACGTCTATGGGATGATTTATAGAAACGGTCATACTATAAAAAAGACACTTGTATCAGCACATGAAGCACAGGAACCCTCTAGTGCTTCGCAATGTGCTGATGGACATATCTTAGTGACATTTGAAGATGGCAATGCGGTAGGAGATTATGGTGTCATGCAGCGATATGCGATCTTTGATAAAAATCTTAACAATGTTGTATCTTATGATCCTTATAAAACAATTATAAAAAATGGAGGACATTCTGGACATGTCACAAGTGTAAGCAATACATTTGTAGTCGTCTGTGATGAAGGATGGATCAATAAAGATGGTATTCTTAATCGTGGAACTGGAAAAGAGATCTATATTACCATAATGAATTCAGTTGGAAACAATAAAAAGACATTTAAAATAGCGAATACATCAAGTCGCTACGATTGGCCACTTGTAGCGGGGTCAAAGAATAAAGCTTTTATTTTATGGCAAAAAATTGTTCCTAATAAAAAATATACAAAGCTTATGATGGCTACATTTAACTTAAAAACAAGAAAAGTTTCTAATCCAAAAGCTGTTTCGAAAATAAAGTGTCAATATTATAACTATAGTGTTAGCTACATGCCAAAAGTAAATTGTTTTATACTAACAGCCACTGATCATCATGGAGTAGGGCATATGTATTTATATAATACAAATGGTAAACAGCTTTGTCATAAATCAGGCCTGGGAAGATTCAGTATGGAATCTTCACCAGCTGTTTCTAATAACAGTATTGTTTATCCTACACATAAAAAGTCTTTGACATTATTCAAGGTCACTCATAAATCTATTAAAAAGATTAAGATAAAAAAGACTTCACTTTCGTGGAGCTCTCGTGGGCAGGCGGGTGTCTTTGATACGAAAGGTAAAGTTGTCTTTTATGCTTTCCAAAAGAACAAGTTAAAACATATTAAGATGAAGATATAAGAGATACTTACTAAGAGTATCTCTTTGTTTTATTTACAAGAATACATGTAGCCTGTAAAATTATTCTAATAGGAGAGTGGTATAGATGAAAAACAAGAAAAAACCAGATCCAAATACAATTCATCCCATTGCTGGATATGATCAAGAAATATATGTAAAGCCAACAATCAGTAATCCCAATATCATAGTTGGTGATTTCACTTATATGGCAGATAAAGAATTTGAAAGTCATGTTACCCATTTGTATGAATGGAACAATGATAAATTAATCATTGGAAAATTCTGCCAGATCGCAAGTGGTGTAGAATTCATTATGAATGGCGCTAACCATCAGATGAATGCTGTGAGCACATTTCCATTTTATACATTAGAAGGTTGGAACATGAACGCACCTTCTATTGAAGACCTTCCTCTTAAAGGAGATACCATCATAGGCAATGATGTATGGATCGGACAAAATGCAACCATTTTGCCCGGTGTCCATATTGGCGATGGTGCCATTATTGGTGCCAACAGTGTTGTAGGAAGTGATGTTGAGGCGTATACAATTGTTGCAGGAAATCCTGCAAGATTAATTCGTAAACGTTTTGATGATGAACTAACTTCCTTATTGTTAAAATACAAATGGTGGGATCAATCAATTGAAGACATTCAAGAGTTAATTCCCATTATCACTAATCATGATTTAGAATTTGTTAAAGAATTCTTGAAGGATAAACTTAAATAATGAAAATAGGAAAATTAGGAAGACAATTAGGACTAGTTAGATTATTTTATCAGGATAGCACATTGCTTTCTTCTTCAACCAAAAAAACAATCTATCGTGCTATCGTTTCTAAAAATCTACAAAAGAGATTAAGCAATCTCATAAGATAGATATTCCTATGTTGCTATATGTTTTTTATGGAAAAGAAATTGCAGTAAAAAACTGGATTCAATTACAAGAAGATTATGCTTCTCATTTAACACACGCTAAGCTGCTTAAGCTCGAATGTGGTCATTATGTCCATAATCATAAGCCTAACTCTATTAGTAAAGAGATGAAATTATTTATTAATAAACTATATATAAATAAAAGAAAAGAGATGAAAACATGGTAAAATTTATTCCTCCCTATATTGGAGAAGAAGTAAAAAGCAATGCTGAAAAACAGATGTATGAAATATTACAAGAACTAAATCTAGAAGATGCGTATGTGCTGCATTCATTGGGATTACCAAGACATGAAGATAAGAAATATGGAGAAGTAGATTTCGTGATTGTATGTAAAAGAGGAATAGCTTGTCTTGAAATAAAAGGAGGGGGAGTAGAGTGTCAAGAAGGAAAATGGGTCTTCACTGATCGATATGGTATTCAAAGAAAAAAGACAGAGGGCCCCTTTGCACAAGTCACAGGCAATATGTACAGTCTTATGCAGGCGCTTAGAGAAAGGTTTAAAAATGATTATCACTTCACATACTTCAATATGGCCTGTGGTGTCTGTTTTCCAGATATTTATTTCAACTCATATTCAGAAGAAATGATTCCTGAAATCATATTTGATAATTCTACAGAAGATATAACATGTTATATTAATGAAATATTTGATTATTGGGAATCACGACATCCAAGAGAAAACACCAAGTTCTCAAAAGAAGATATCGAAGAAATTGTAGATTATTTAAGAGGAGATTTCTGCTTTATTCCTACATTAAGAGATGAAATTAACAGTTTAGAAAAACGAATGATCCGTCTTACAAGAGAACAATATAAAGTTATTGATGCATTACGCACACAGCCTCGTATTCTTATACAAGGTGGTGCCGGAACAGGAAAAACAGTCTTGGCAATGCGTTATGCAACAGAACAAGCAACACAGGGAAAGAAGGTATTATATCTTGCTTATAATAAGAATCTCATCAACAGTATCAAGAAACAATTTGAAGAGTATATAAATATTGATGTTATCAATATTCACGCATTATTTGGAGAATATATAAAAATTGATGACACTAAAGTGAAAGAAAATCCCAATAAATATTTTGGTGAACAAATGCCAGAAGAATTTTTAAATTGGGTAAGCGAGTTATCAGATACAAAACTTAATGAATTAAAATATGATGTCATTGTCATAGATGAAGGACAAGACATCATTAAGCCGGTATTTCTATTTGCATTGGACTCACTACTAAAAGATGGATTTGAAAATGGGGAATGGGCCATATTCTATGATGAACATCAGAATATCTATAATTCAGAATATAATGATGGAATGGAAATCATTAAATCATATAATCATGTTTTTACATACTTATTTGTAAACTGTCGTAATACTGTCCAGATTGCAAAATACACATCAAAGATAAGTGGAATAGAAATTAATGACTACATGAGTGAGAATGGAGAAGAAGTGCAGACACTTGTATTTTCTGAGAATAAGGAATTTAAAGAGAAGATCAAGACATTAATTAGACATTTACGTGAAGAACAAATTGAACTATCAGATGTCCTTTTCTTATCCCCAAAAAAATATGAGAACTCTCTTCTTTCACAGATTAACTTTAAGGTCAATGAACTAGGGCAAAACTTTGATGAAAAATCATCTCTTCCAAGATATGCGACTATACAAGGTATAAAAGGATTGGATGCAAAAATCATTATCCTTGTAGACGTAGAAAAAATATTAGATAAGAATTTCTCAAAATATATGTACATTGCTGGTACAAGAGCAAGAACAATGCTTTATGTGATTGTAGAGCAGTCTTATTGCTTAGATCATTCAGTATAAAAGCGATCATGTATAATCATGATCGCTTTTTGTGTAGAGTTAATGTCCCTTGTGTTTCTGTTTCTTTTTAAGTTTCTTCAATTCAAACTGATGCTGCTTCTTTATATGAGTTAACTTCTTTTTCTCTTGCCGATGCTGAAGCTTATTTTCTTCAAACTGCTTCTTTAAAGCCATCTGAGATTTTGTTCCCACACCAGCATCTTTCATCTGTTTTTTTACAAGTCGTATTCTACGTTTAGGATTGATGACTTTCTTCTTCTCTTTGACATCAACAGGTGAACTAAATCGTAAAGTATGAAAACGATGAATAATAAAATCATAGATTTCATTATCTTTCGGTTCACTGCCGAAGGTGATTTTAGAGACTGTCAATTGTTCATCTTCAATACGTTCAAAGATACCTACCCAAAAGGGAGATTCAAAAAACACTGTCAGTTTACATTTTGTCTGCACTTTGTATTCCTCCTTATTTAGAAAATACAAAGAATGGACAACCCAAGGAGGGAGGGTTACTTACCCCATTATAAAGATGGGACGGACTGGCTACCTACCGACTCTAGTACATGTACATTGCGTTTTTATCTTTGCATGTTCATTATATCAAAAAGAACATAAATGACAAAATAATGACTTTTTTATAACTGCCTTGTTTTTCTTAGAAACAGACATCATGTTTATTATAATAAAGGTGAGGTGAGGATTATGTTTGATGTTATTTTAACAGCATGTAGTTTTTTTGTATGTATCATATTAGGATATATGAGCAAGAAGATGAAACTCGTATCAGGTGATGGGAACTTCATTGGAAATATAGTCATGACATTTACACTGCCTTGTGCATTGATTGTTGGTTTCAATGGCGCTACATTTTCCTATTGGATGATTATCGCATTATTTATAGGATTAGTTACAAACATTATCGCCATGTTCTTTGGTAAATATATTACAGGTCATAAGCAAACACGCGAGGCACAGGCATCTTACATATTAAACTGCTCAGGCTTTTCTATTGGTAATCTTGCAATTCCTTTCTGTCTTACTTTTCTGCCATCCACTGCTATTGGTTATCTGGCTATGTTTGATATTGGAAATTCCATTATCTGCCTTGGTGGCAGTGCCGCTTATGCATCAAGTGTACTTGATGCTTCTAATAAGACAGATATAAAAGCAATCATTAAAAGATTATTAAGTGCCATACCAGTAGATACATATTTTGTATTGTTGCTTTTATCAATCTTTCATATCACATTACCTAAAACATTTATTACACTTATTTCTCCTGTAGCAAGTGCCAATATGTTCTTGATGATGTTCATGGTTGGACTTCAATTAGAGTTTGTTATTGATAAAGCATTTAGTAAAGGCATGTTCAAGATCTTTGTATCTCGTTTATTCTTATCTTTAGTATTTACTGGATTATTCATGATTCTTCCACTTGATCCATTACTAAAGAAAACATTGATCATTGCGGTCTTTGCACCAATTGCAGGGGCTACTATTATTTTTGCGACAGAACTTAAAGCACAAGAAAAGCTTTGTGCCATGATGAGTTCTTTAACAATGATCTTCTCATTGTTTGTTTATGTTCTATTAATGATCATTCTTGTTTAAAAAAAGAGGCCTAGGCCTCTTATTATAGAGCCAAATTGATTAGAAAAGACATCCTTGTGATGTCTTTTCTTTATTGATTCTTCTCTTCAAGATGATATGATGACAAAGAAGGAGATTATCATTCTATAATAAGAACGGCTTTAGACAGCTGCATTGTAAAGTAGAAGAACAAGGTGTCCTCTATGAAATACTATCTACATCATCAATGAGTAAAGAAGATTACTATTCCATAGTGAATCCGTTCTTTTCTCCACTTGTCTATAAATTAATGTCTTGCTAGAAGATGTTTTTTATGAAAAGCTGTTTTATTGACAACAGATAAAAAATAACACTATTACTATATACACGTGATTGTCTTAATAATCATATTCCATTGATTATATGAATAAGTAAGCATGTAGCATATATGAATTTTAATCTCGTGGTAGAATATCTTATAAGATCATTGTTAATGATGAAGAGCTTCATCATTATCTTGAAAAAACAAAGAGAAAGTCTGTAAGCTTCAAAACCAGTTTTTATGATGGAACGCAAGAAAGCTTACGAAAGAAGAAATAGAACGCTATATGAGCGAACATAAGGAGAACATATGAAACAATTGGATGTCTGTCAGTCATGGGCAATGGGAGATGTGTTATTGGAAGATTATCATGATCATGAATGGTGCAAGATCAATCATGATGATCAGTTTCAATTTGAAATGCTTTGTCTTGAAGGCGCAAGCGTAGGCTTATCATGGAGTATTATCCTTCATAAAAGAGAAGCCTATAAAAAAGCATTTCATGATTTCAATATCGAAAAGTGTGCCAAGATGAGCGATGAAGAACTAGAAGCATTATTAACAAATAAAGATCTCATTCGCAATCGCAATAAGATCTTTGGCGTAAGAAAGAACGCATTAGCAGTGTTACGTATTCAAGAAGAATATGGAAGTTTTGATAAATACCTTTGGTCGTTTATAGATGGTGAACAGATTGTAGGCCATTGGCATCATTTAGAAGAAATACCGACTCAATCAGAAATCTCGCAGGCTCTTTCTAAAGATCTAAAGAAACGAGGAATTGTCTATGTGGGACCTATTATCACTTACTCATTTATGCAATCAATTGGGATGGTCAATGATCATCTTGTAGACTGTCATTGTTTTTGATTTATTATTGTATCATTTTGAAAAAGAAGACAATCATGTTAAAATGCGCATATGCATAGTAACCTAGATTGTTTTTTTACTGAATCAAATCTCATGAAAAATGATACAGATAGGAGATCAATATGCAGTCCATCATTGATTACATTGAATTAAATAGAAAACAATATCCTGATCATATTGCAATTAAGGATAAAAATAGAGAATTAACTTGGAATGAACTTGTCTTATTAGCTAACACTATTGCCTCAAGGCTACCTCATCGAGTAGATAGAGTAGGAATCATTATGAATCATTCTGTAGAAATGATTGCGTCAATATTAGCCGTACTAAAAAAAGGAGCAGGCTATGTTCCTGTAGAACCATTCTTTCCTAAAGAAAGAATCTATTACATGATGGAAGAATCACAAGCTGATGTTATTATTGCAAATAGTCAATATCAGAATTTAACTCATAAAGATACTGTTATTGTAGATGAAGGATTTATGATAGAAGATAAAGAAGTCATGAATGAATCTACTAGTCAAAGTGAAGCCTATGTTCTTTATACTTCAGGAACAACCGGAACACCAAAAGGAATATCCGTGGCTCATCATAATGTCATTCATTACAGTCAAGCTTTTGCTAATGAATTTAATCTTACTTTAGATGATGTCATGCTGCAGTATTCAGTTTGTTCCTTTGATATCTTTGTAGAAGAAGTTTTTGCCTCATTGATTAATGGTATAACTTTAGCTATTATTGATGAAGATCATAAAGATGTAGCACATACAATGAAGTTTGTAGAAAAACATCATATTACAATCATGAGCGGTTTCCCTTATCTTATTCAAGAAATCAATGAATTAGATGAGTTGCCATCAAGTTTAAGATTACTGATCAGTGGAGGAGACGTACTAAGAGGATCATATTGTGATCATCTTGTCGATAAAGTTACAGTCTATAATACCTATGGACCAACTGAAACAACAGTATGTGCCACTTATTATAACTGCTCTAAGGGTGAAGTTCTTGAAGATGGGACTTATCCCGTAGGAAAGCCTGTCTTAAATGTAGAAGTCTTTCTTTTAGATGATCTTCAACCAGTAAACAAAGGTGAAACAGGAGAAATCTGCATTGCAGGAAAAGGTGTATCCAATGGCTATATTGGAAATCGTAAAGAAGAAAATAAGGCTTTTATTAATTATAAAGGAAAAAGACTATATAGAAGTGGAGATTTAGGATATGAACTGCCATCTGGGGATATCGCTTTTCTTCATCGTAAAGATTCTCAGATTATGATTTATGGAAAACGAGTAGAGATTTCTGAAGTAGAAAATGTGATGGCCAATTCAGATGATATAAGACAAGTTTATGTTGATGCTAAAAAAGACAAGAACAATCTTTCCTATATGATTGCTTATATTGTCAAAGAAGAAGGAGCCACTCTAGATGGAATCAAAGACTATCTAAAAGATTATCTTACAGACTATATGATTCCAGAATATATTATTGAAATAGAAGATATGCCACTCACCCCAAATGGAAAAGTAGACACAGAAAGATTGCCTCATATTGAAAGGAGATAAAAATGGAACTTGTGATTAAAAAAATGAGCTTAGAAGATCTAGACATGCTTGTAGAATTAAGAATGGAAGTTCTTAAACATGTATTTCATCAAGAAGAAACAGAAGAGTTAAAAAATGCCAATAAAGAATACTATAAGACTCATTTAAAGGATGATACACATATTGCAGCCGTAGGATTTCTTGGCGATAAAGCAGTATGTTGCGGGGGCGTCTGTTTCTATGAAGAAATGCCTTCACCAGATAATCCTTCAGGTAAATGTGCTTATCTGATGAATGTCTACTGTAAAAAAGAATACCGCCACCGTGGATACGGCAGAGCAATCTGTCAATGGCTTATTACACAATCACAAGAAAGAGCAGATAAGATTTATTTAGAAAGTTCTAAAGCAGCCAAGAAAATGTATTACAATTTGTATTTTGAAGATATGCATGATTATCTTCAATTGAAGGAGAAATAAAAATGTATACGACTCATATTAAAGACAAACATATTGCCCTTTATCCATCAAGTGAAAAGGATGCCCCATTAATCGTACTTCATGTCTTTGAAGAAAACGAATCAATCTATGAAGCTATAAAAGAAAAGACGTCACAGCCTTTCTCATTATTGGTTATCGCTCATCTCGATTGGGACGCAGACATGTCACCATGGATAGCACCACCGCTTTTTAAAGGAGATCATGGATGCAGCGGCAAGGCCAATCTATATCTTGAGACATTATTAAATGAGATTATGCCTTGGGCCTTGTCTCATCTTGAAAACAAACCAACATACAAGGCACTTGCAGGATACTCATTGGCAGGACTCTTTTCAATCTACGCCTTATATCACACTGATATCTTCTCACGTATTGCGAGTGCATCGGGATCTTTCTGGTTCCCTAACTTTTTAGAATATGTCAAAGACCATGAACTTAAAGTAGAACCAGATTATATCTACTTCTCACTTGGAGACAAAGAAGCACGTACAAGACATGCTTTATTGAAAACAGTGGAAGAGCATACGTCATCTCTTGTTTCTTACTACAAAGAAAAAGGAATCAAGACAGACTTTGAAATGAATCCTGGAAATCATATTCAGGACGCCATGAACCGCATGGCGAAAGCCATTGCTTCACTGCTTGAAGAAACCCTGTCATAGGGTTTCTTTTTTCGTTTGTTTCATTTTATTTATGTTACTATATTTGTAAGGGAGTGATTTCATGAACATTCTAGATTATTTATCATGGCGTAATGATGTACCATTTACTGTTTCAAAGTTCAATGAAGTGGATAGTCTGATTTTATCTGAACTAGCCTATATTGATTTTGAGAAGATCGTAGAATCATCATCAATTTCATTACAGGATGTTAATGACGAGTTCTTTCTTCATCATAATAGAGAAGAGATTGAAGAAGAAGCAACCTTTACCAAAAGAGCACCGCTTCTTTTTAAAGATATGTTGCTGGGGGAACGCTTTTCATCAATGAAATTGTCCCATTATATTAATGAGATAGAAGAAGCAACAAACAAGCAGTTTTCTGCCATCACTTTTCTTTTTGATCATTTCATCTTTATCGCATTTAGAGGAACAGATCAAAGCGTAGTAGGGTGGAAAGAAGATTTTCTTCTAAGTTCCATGTCCGATACAGAAAGCCAAAAGGCAGCTGTATCTTATATAAATAGAGTAGGTCATTATTATTCAGATAAGGATATCCTCGTAGGAGGACATTCTAAAGGCGGTCATCTTGCAGTATATGGTGCCACTTATTGTGATCAAGATATCAAGAAGAGAATCAAGAAGGTCTATTCCCATGATGGACCTGGTTTTCGTCATGAAGTGCTTCAATCAAAAGAGTATGAAGAACTTAAGTCACGCATTATTCACATTGTGCCAGACATGGCAGCGGTGGGGCTGATGCTTTCTTATGAAAAGGAAGCCATTGTGATCAAGAGTGATGCCTTAGGTCTCTTTCAACATGATGCATTTACCTGGCAGACAGAAAGTCATCAATTTCAAAGAGCAAGCTTAAGCAAGTTAAGCACACTCTTTAGCATTGGGCTAGGAAGCTGGCTAGAAGATATTGATGATAATACAAGAAAAGAAGTAGTCAACACGACCTTCTCATTAATAGAAGCAACTGGTCATAAGACAATAGGGGATTTCAAGGAGAAGAAGCTCAAAAGTCTATCCATGATTATAATGGAATCAAAGAAATTGCCTGCTTCAAAAAGAAAAGAACTACTTACATGTATGAGTGAACTCATTAAAAGTGAAAGTCAGGCATTTAAAGATGCAATGACTACAAGGTAGAGTCGTGACACAAAAAAAATACTATGTTATACTAACTACATATGAGAGAAAGAAGGTGGTTGCATGAGAAATAGTGATAATTATGATCCTGATGGTCGAGCGCAGAAGATATATCTACCAATGTATGCAAACGACATGATTAATGCAGCCACATCTATTTGCTTTTATTGATCTATTTGTTTGTTTTCATTGATAATGATATGTGATCTGCTCTTATAAAAGAAAATATAGGAGGAGACAAATGAATAGAGAAGAACTTATACAAGAAATAAAAGCTATTATTACAAGTAATAAGACACCTAAGATCATTAGGGAACAGCTAGAAGATTATCATGAAAACGATATTGCACAAGCCATGCAATATCTAGACGTAAAAGACAGAAAGAAACTCTATCGCATTGCAACAGTGACAATGCTGGCAGACTTCTTTGAATATCTAGATGAAGATGAAGCAGTAAGATATTTCAATGAAATGGATATACGTAAAGTCGCAGATGTCATTTCTGAATTAGAACCTGATACAGCTTCATTTATCTTAAAAGAATTAGACAAAGATAAAAAAGATTTCCTGATTGACTTCCTCAATCCAGAAATCAGAAAAGAAATCCAGATGGTCTCTGCCTTTGATGATGATGAAATTGGTAGTCGTATGACAACTAACTATATTGTGATCAGAGAAAACCTGACTGTACCACAGGCCATGAAAGAACTTGTGACACAGGCTGAAGAGAATGATAATATTTCTATTATTTTTGTAGTAGATGAAAACAATACATTCTATGGTGCCATTGATTTAAAGGATCTCATCATCGCAAGAAAGACAGATAATCTAGAAGATCTCATCATGACAGCATTCCCATATGTCTATGCAAGTGAATCCATTGATGAATGTATTGAAGAATTAAAAGACTACTCAGAAGATTCCATTCCAGTATTGGATAACTCTAATAAGCTATTAGGCGTTATCACATCTCAGGGATTAATCGAAGTAGTAGATGACGAAATGGGAGAAGACTACGCGAGATTCGCCGGTTTAACTGCCGAAGATGACTTAAAAGAACCATTGGCATTAAGTATCAGAAAACGTTTGCCTTGGCTTATGATCTTATTAGGATTAGGAATGATTGTATCAAGTGTCGTTGGCATCTTTGAAAAGATCATTGCCCAATTGACAATCATCATGGCCTTCCAGTCACTGATTCTAGACATGGCCGGAAACGTCGGTACACAATCTCTTGCGGTAACAATCAGAGTACTTGTCAATGAGAAGCTTACTGCCGGTGATAAAGTAAAGCTTGTCTTAAAAGAAATGAAAGTCGGATTATGTAATGGTGTCATGCTTGGCTCATTATCATTTATCTTCATTGGACTTTACATTCATTTCTTTAAAGCAAGAGCATGGCTCTTCGCTTTCTCAGTATCAGGATGCATCGGTATTTCATTATTTACAGCTATGTTAATATCAAGTGCCGTTGGTACACTTATTCCAATGTTCTTCAAGAAGATCAACATCGACCCAGCTGTTGCCTCTGGTCCATTGATCACAACCATCAATGACCTTGTTGCAGTGGTGACATACTATGGAATGAGCTGGATCTTACTTATTAATATTTTGCAATTATCATAGAGACAGGAGTAATCCTGTCTTTTTTATTTATCAAAATAATCCCATTTTATATAAAAAGGCACACTGATGTAAAAATGATTCTCTTTTCTTAAAATTGCGTGTCAAATAAAAGTCACTCTATTTACAATTATTTTTTCTTAAATAAAATAAAAGTGAAAATTAAAACAAAAGCGATTTCATCTATCAAAATAATGTTGATAAACACACAGTTAATTAAATTTCAAAGATGCCATTTATTATTGTTCATATAATCTGTCTATGGCATCTTCTGTCACGAATAATCGAAAAGAAGTATGGGGGTAACAATATGAATAAGAAAAGGGCGACGATAGTATTCGTGGTTTTATTAGCCATGCTCTTTAGCAGCATGTTAACTATGAAGAACCAGACAGTTGTCAGTGCAGAGGAAGTGACTACTGAAGAATCACAAGATAAGAAGTCAGAAGAAACAAGTGAAAACAAGACTGAAGAAAAGAAAAAAGAATCTGCTGCACTTGAAGCATCAACTGATGATGTCAAAGTGACTGTTACCTTCAATGATGACGCCAACATTCCTGAAGGTACAAAGCTTACAGTGAAGCAGTATTCTGAAAAAGATGAAAACTATGACAAGAAGATGTCTGAAGTTGAAGACTACCTTCTAAAAAAGAAAACAAAAACAAAGAAGTATGAAATAGAAACCTTTGATTTATTTGATATCTCTCTTATCAATGATGATAAAGAGATTGAACCAGAAAATGATGCAAAAGTATCCGTTTCACTTTCTTATATTAATAAAGATATAGAAAGTAAAAAGAAACTTAAAATCATGCATTTTGTGGATGACAAGATTGAAGAAGTTGAAATCAATAAATCATCTCTAGATGATGGTGAGGTTAAGCTTGAATTTGAAACAACGAGCTTCTCTGAATTTAGTTCTACTTCCGTTCAGGAAAATGAAATTAAGACTCAAGTAAGACCTGCATTAAGAGCTGCCGCTTCAGGTACAATCAATACAGCTGACAATAGAGCTGATGGTATTACTATTAACTTGTTTGATTACTATGGTGAAAGAAGCAATTACGGAAGTACAGTTAGTCTTAATGATAGTAGTAACGTACCTTCTCAAAATGGAAACTATAATGTTCCTTATAACTATCAATTAGGAATCAATGATAATCATCGACTTAAGTTTACATCTTGGGGACAGGTAGGTAACACATTAAACCACTTCACTGGTGAAAACGGACCTGCACGTACAGGAATTGTACAGGACAGATTGATCAATGGTTATCCAGTATTATCAAATAATACAACGTTACAGACAAATGGAGAAAGTCTTGCTTATTTGTTTAATACGAATAATATTTCAGGAGCTAAGAAAGTCTATAAAAATGTCAGCTATCTGATGACTAAAGATTCTGATGGTATGTATAGCTACAATAGTAATAATAATTATGCCTATTATGATCCTAGTCAAGGTGACAATGGTAATTTTAGAGTTTATAGCGATACATATAACACAACGAATAATACAAGCTACAAAGTAGGGTTCTTCCCATTTACTGAATATGAATCAAGCCAGAAAAATATTGATAATAGACAAAGTAATTATTATAACCATCATTTCGGTATGCACATGAATGCATCGTTTACTATTCCAAGTGATGGAAAAGTCAACGGTAAACATATCGTTTACGAATACAGTGGCGATGATGATATGTGGCTCTATATTGATGGTGTACTTGTACTTGATATCGGTGGTATTCATGAACCAGTACATGGAAAAATCAATTTCACAACTGGTGAGGTTACTGTTTATCCGCAGAACAATCCATCCAATGTGACAAAAACGACTTTAAAAGCAATCTTTGAAAAACAAGGATTAACTTGGACAAGAAATACTATTCATTCATTAGATATGTTCTATCTAGAACGTGGTGGACAGTATTCAAACTTGTCAATGTCATTGAATGTTCCTATTATCAAAACAGTCTCTATTAGAAAAAATGTCGAAGGAGAGATGAGTGAAGAGTATCTGGATAAAGACTTCTCATTCACTGCCTATGTAGACAAAGGAAACGGTGAATATGTTCCTTATTCTGGCAAGATTGAAATTGGATCAGAAGAAAAGACTATAAATGATGGTAAGTTTACACTCAAGCCAACACAAACGGCGAGACTTCTAGAAATGAATACTTCATGGAAGTATAAGATCGTAGAAACCGGATTAGATGGCAACACCTTCTCAGCAGTTGTCATAGATAGTGATGGCTCTGTGACACGGACCCTTAAAGAAGGGGAGACAAATCAGAGTACTTCAAGTGAAAACACTTCAGTATCTAATGCTGGTGATATGGTATTTACCAATAAGATCAGAGAAGAACATGGCAATATTAATGTTGGAAAGAAATGGGTTGGCGATACTGAAAGTGAACGTCCATCAAGCATTAAGTTCCAGCTGTATCGTGTCAAGAATGGTGATGAACAAAATAAAGAACTTTATCTCGATGCAAATGGCAATAGCCTATTTGAATTAAATTCATCTAATTGGAATAAAGTCTTTAGTAATCTTCTAAGAAGAAGTGGAAGTGATGTTTATACATACATCGTACAAGAAATATCAGTTCCTTCTGGATATACGGATACGTATTCAAGTGAAGATGCATCTAACCATGGTCAGAATCTTTTTATTACCAATACTAAAGAGACAAGTGTTTCCTATGAAAAGAAATGGTTAAAAGCTGATGGTCAGACACCACTGACTACTAATCTTCCAGATGAAGTAAAAGTACAGCTTTATCAATATAAGATGAAAGCTGAAAAGACTACAATTGAGAATCCTATAGAGTATAAGAAAGTTACATTTAAGACGACTTATAAAGGAAATGCAGGAACTCATGGAAGCAACACAGTACATAATGTTGGTACGCAACAGGGGGATTACACAATCAGTGAATATGTACAAAAGAATGGTAAGATTCGATTTACTGTTCGTTCTTATAATGACTTGTTTGGAATATTAAGTATAAATGCATCAAATGGTACTTTAACAAAAGTTGAAGGAAGTGAAGTGAGATCGGAAAACGGTCAATATCAAGATGAATCTTATAACTGGCCATATTATTTATGTGAAGCAACTTATGAATTATCAGGTGTAACTGATGATACGACTGTCACAATTAATATGGTTGGATATCTGTATTATGAAGGTTCGACACCTAAAGTAAGTTCCACAATGGATGTTAGAAATATCACTGTCACAAATCCAAGTGACACTGGTACAACAGTTATTTACACTACACCAACTCCGCCAAGTACAATGCCTGAAGAAGGCACTGAAGGATTAGTGAAGTATGGTAGTGAACGTACACTTAACAATGGCAATAACTGGAAAGATGTTGTAAGTTCTCTTCCTGTAGAAGAAACTATCAATGGAGAAAAATACTATTACTTCTATTATGTAAAAGAAGTAAAAGCTCCAGCTGGCTTTAGCGTAAGCTATGAAGGAAATAACGGTACTGGACAGAGTGTCATTATTAAGAATATAAAAGATTATTTCCCAATGACCTTCAAGAAAATAGATAGTACTGATAACTCTAAAGTACTTGAAGGAGCAACATTCTCATTATATAAGGATGAAGATTGTACACAAATTGTTACATTCTACAGTGATGAGAATATGCAGCAAGAAGCAACAACCTTTACAACAGGTAGTGATGGTAAATTTACTGTCTATGGATTAAAAGAAGGAACATACTACCTTAAGGAAGTTAGTGCTCCATCAGGATATTATCTCATCGATCATCCTTTAAAGATCACAATGGATCTTGAAGGCGTGATTACGATTGATGATAAAGATAAGGATGTAGTTCAAGTCCATGTCAATGAAAGTAATGTATCCGATATCACAGTTGTGGTAAAGGATAGCCCGCTCTATTATCTTCCTAATTCAGGAGGAATAGGGACACATATCTTTACGATGATGGGAACGATGCTCATAGCCCTAGTAGCTACTTTCTATATCGTAAACAAACGTAATGAGGAGGGGGATGTATCATAGGGAAATGGAAATAAAGTTAATTAATAAACCAACATAAAAAAATAAAAGAGTAACAAAGGAGAAAAATATGAAAAGGTTCAAAAAATTAGCAAGTATGTTAATGAGTCTTATGATGGTGCTTGGAATGAGCGCTGTAACCGTAAATGCGGCTGGTCCACTAGATAAGACTGCAAAAATCACAATTGAAAATGTAGAAGATGGTTCTACAGTTAAACTTTATAAAATCTGGCAGGCAAACTACAATGCGTCAGGTGACAGTATTACAGGCTGGGAAAAAGCTGATGGTACTAACTTCGCAGATAACAGCAAGCCTACTGCAGAAGAAATCAATACAATCGCAGCTGGTCTTCAGGCTGGTTCTATCACAGCATTAGATACAAAGGAATCAACTGTATCTGGTACAACTTATACTTATGATGTGACTGATGGTGCTTCTGCTTATATCGCAGTTATCACTTCAAAAAATGGAAGCGATACAATCTATAACCCAATCTTATTATCTGTAAAATATGCAGGTGATTCTACTGATTTGAGTGACGAAACAATCAACACTACAAGCAGCTATTTATATGGTGCTAAGACTGTTGCAAAATCATCTAAACCTACGGTAGATAAGAAAGCTGAAGCTACTACTGATCCAACTGGTAATGATGGTGATCATGAAACTGGTAAAGTTGGGGATACTGTAACTTATACATTAGATATCGCTATGCCAGTATATCCATCAAACGCTACAAACAAAACTTTCTATATTACAGATAACTTAGCTGAAGGTTTAACTTTCAACTATGATTCATTAACAGTAAAAGTAGGAGATACTACTTACACAATCGATACAGCTTCTAATGAATTAAAAGACGCTAGCGGTAATGTGATCGGTAAAACTGTTAAGAATGAAAATGGATTCGATATCAGCTTTGATTATGATAAATTAAACTATGTTGCTCCAGTTGTAACTTATACTGCAGTTATCAATGAAAAAGCAGTTATCGGTGAAGCTGGAAATGAAAACAAGGTTACTCTTTACTACACAAATAACCCAACATCTGGAAATACATACGATACTGAAAATAAACCTCAGGATCAAGAAGATGAAAATATCCAGAAAAAAGAAGATGAAGAAAAAGTTTACACTTACCAGGTTTCATTCAAGAAAACTGATGACAGTGATGAAAAGAAACCATTAGCTGGTGCTGTATTCGGTATCTATTCAGATAAAGACTGCACTAAATTAGTTGATACAGTTACAACTAACGAAAATGGTTATGCATCATCTTCACAGGTTGGATATGGAACTTACTATGTAAAAGAAATTACTGCTCCTGCAGGATATGCATTAAATAGTACAGTATTTGAAGTCACTTCAAGCTGGGCTACAGTAACAACTAAGTCTACAAGCGAAACAGTAACTACAAGCTATACAAGCAACATTGATGAAGCAACTGTTAAAGAACAGGCTGGTTGGTTAAAAGATAATGTCTTCTATAGCTTAGACAATAAACCAACTGGTGAAGGTGTAGTAGAAGCTTATATTAAAGATACAACTACTACAAATGCTACTACTTCTACATTCACTACTAATAGTGGTGAAGGTGCTGGTGTTGTTGTAATGCCAGACATTATCAATACAAAGAACCCTGAATTACCTTCTACAGGTGGTATGGGTACTGTAATCTTCACAGTTGTAGGTGCTGGCTTAATTACATTAGCTATCGCTTTAAAACTTTCAAGAAGAAAAGAATCTGAATAAAACATTGTATGATGAGAATTGGTCTTTATGACCAATTCTCATATACAATATTATGGAGATGCACATGAAAATAAAAAAGAATGATATAGTATTGGCTTTACTTGTTTTCGTAGGTATATCCATACTATTGTATCCAACAGTCAGCAACAAGTGGAACGCCTATAGAAATAGTAAGCTGATTTCAGAGTATAAAAATAATGTTTCCAACTTGACGGAAAACAAGGCTGAAAAGATGCTTGAAGCCGCAAAGAAATACAATAGTACACTAGGAAATCCGAAGGTTCCTGATGCGTTCTCTATTCGTGATGGAAAAAGAGACAAAGAATATGACTCGCTTTTGAACATGGGAGATGGCATGATGGGTTATGTGGAAGTGCCTTCCATTGATGTCAACCTACCACTTTACCATTACACCTTTGATTCAGTTCTATTAAAAGGGGCTGGGCATCTGTTTGGCAGTGCTCTTCCTATTGGGGGAGAAAGCACACATAGCGTTGTATCAGCACACCGTGGCTTGCCAAGTGAAAAGATGTTTACTGATCTTAATCTAGTAGAAAAAGGGGATCAGTTCTATTTCCATATTCTTGGTAAGGTGTATGCCTATGAAGTAGATCAGATTCTTACAGTGAAGCCAAGTGATGTAAAATCATTATCTATCGAGTATAAAAAAGATTATGCGACACTTGTTACATGTACACCTTACGGTGTCAATACACAGCGTCTACTAGTAAGAGGTCATCGTGTACCTTATAACAAAAACAAGAAGAACATTAAAAAGCATGGTCAATCAGTCAGCTTTATTATCTTGCAGATCATCTCTGCAGTTGCTGGTATTATTTTAGCAATCGTGCTTCATTATCTTTATTCGCGTAAGAAGAAGGGTGTAAAAAATGAAGAAAGACAAGCTGATTAATATCTTTATTGCATTAATGATCTTCGTTGGTCTTTCAGTTATGTTTTATCCGGTAGTTAGTGATATGTGGAATACATATCGTAACTCATTGTTAATATCATCTCATAAGAAAGATGTTAACGACTTAAGCAAGAAACAAACTGAACAGATATGGAATGAAGCTGTAAACTACAATAAGAACCATAAAGAAAACTTTATCAAAGAAGATGTCTTTACGAATCTAAAGAAACATACAAAAAGCAAATATGATTCTTATTTGAACATTTCTAAAAATGGTGTCATGGGCACTATTGTCATACCTAAGATCAATGTAGAAATACCCATTTACCACGGTACCGGTGAAAAGGAACTCCAGACAGGGGTGGGACATATGGAAGGGACTAGTCTCCCAGTGGGCGGGACGTCTTCCCATTGTGTTCTCTCAGCTCACCGCGGGTTGCCAAGTGCCAAATTATTTACAGATCTAGATAAGATGAAAAAAGGAGATCTCTTCTTTCTTCATATTCTAGATAAGACTTTGGCTTATAAAGTAGAAGATATCTTTACTGTTAAGCCTAATGAAACAGATAAGCTTTCCTTAATTAAAGGAAAGGATTACGTGACACTTCTGACTTGTACGCCTTACGCTGTCAATACGCATCGTCTGCTTGTTAGAGGAGTGCGTACTGCCTATAAGCAAAATCAAGAACAGAATGTATCCATTCTTAAGGATTATCGTGTATGGATTCTTATTGGAACAATTGTAGCTTTGATCATAGTCAATGTATTTATGGTCATCAAGAATAAAAAGAAAAAACGTTCTAAGAAATAGGGGGGCAAATAATATGAAAAGATGCATAAAATGGCTTACAGCAGTGCTTGTCATCTTGTTTTCTTTAACACCAGTCATCGCCGAAGAGAAGATGGGAGATATTACAATTAAATATCCTGTTGATAATGTCACATTCAAGCTCTTCTATTTAGGTGAATGGAAAGCAGAAAAGATTAACTATCAAGGTGCTTTTAAAGATGCAAAGATTACAGATGATTTAAATGAAGCTGCAGATGCACTTTCAGCATTTGTGAAAAAGAATAATATCAATCCAAGCGCAAGTGAAAAAAGCAAGGATGGGGAAGTGAATTTCTCTAATATCAAGAAAGGTATCTATTTAGTATTAGGTGAAGAAAAGATTGATAATAAAGTTCATTATCGTGTAAGACCAATGTTATTATCAATGCCAGCTTATAACGCCAACACTGAAAGCTGGTCAACAATCGTTAATGCGAAATATGAACAGGAAACAATTCCTAGCAATACCAGTCTTGAAGTATTAAAAGTCTGGAAAGACAACAACAGTAAAAATCGTCCAAAAAGTATCGAAGTTGAACTTTTAAGAAACAATGAAGTGTATGATACAAAAACGCTTTCTAAAAAGAACAACTGGAAACACACATGGAATAATCTTGATGGAGATTATGAATGGACTGTATATGAAAAAACGACATTCAATGATTACAGTGTTTCAATCAGTCGTTCAAATAGAAAAGTTGTCATTACAAATAAGCTCAACAAAGAAACACCACCAAAGACTCCAAAGAAACAGAGCATACCACAGACTGGACAGTTGTGGTGGCCAGTTGTGATCTTGGCTGGCATTGGTGTTGTACTTATCAGCATCGGTTTAAGTAAAGGGAAGGCCGATAGATGAAAGGGCAAATCATAATTAAGATTGGGCTGCTGTTTATTATAGCAGCTCTTTCACTTACACTTTATAACGTATATGAAGGATATCTTGCGGATCAATCTTCATCTATGGTTGTGAAGCAGCTTAAAAAGAAAGTCACTGCGCGAGATGAAAAGCATGTCTATGAATATTCAGATAGAGACATGCCAACGATCTTAATTGATGGTCATTATTATGTAGGATGGATTTCTATTCCTTCTTTGCATTTAGATCTTCCTGTAATGGATACATGGAGCTATCCTCATTTAAGAATTTCTCCTTGTCGATATGAAGGAACAATCTACAAGCGCAATATGGTTATTGCAGGTCACAATTATGCCAGACATTTTTCTCGTATCAAAGGATTAAAGAATGGTACAAAAGTTACTTTTACTGATGTAGAAGGATCAGTATTCCCATATCGTATTACCTCTCAGGATATTTTATATCCAACTGAGAATGAAAAACTTATCAAAGAATCTGATCAGTGGGATCTGACAATGTTCACATGTACATGGGGTGGAGAACGTCGTCATGTCGTCAGATGCTCACTTGAAGTATAATTTTTCATTTGACAGGACTTTGTCCTGTTTTTATTTTTGTCAAATTAATGTCAAATATTCATATAAATTTACACATGAATGACTTCAAAATACTTAGTTTTGTCAAATAATAGTAAAATTTATTCTCAAAAGTAAAATTAGCAGTCAAACACAAGTTACATCTATTTACTTTCGTTTTTCTTGACTATAAAATGAAGGTAAGAAAAGAGGTAAGGGCTTACATTTTTGGAATAATATCGGTTTGATGCAAAATAATAATTAAAAAAGCATCGTTTAGGTAATAAAAATTTTTGATGGGGGTAGCAGATATGAAAAAGAGTAGATCGACAGTTGTCTTTATAATATTTATGGCAATGCTGCTGAGTAGCATGACTGGCGTGCCTCTTTCTTCTCATTCATTCTATAGTGATGTTAACGCTGAAGATAAAGTAAGTGAAACAACAGATGAGACTGAGGCTTCTAAAACTGATCAAGATGATAATCAGAAAGAAAAAGCTGAAGAGGATAATAAGAAAGAAGAGAAAGAAGAGAACGAAAAGCAACAAGCTAAAGTAGAGACAAAAGAAGAAAAGAAAGAAGAAAAAACTGAAATTATTGATGTTCCTACTACACTTAAGACATCGGTTGATGATGTGCGTGTAACTGTTACCTTTGATCAAACAGCTAACCTTCCAAAAGGAACAACGTTGACGGTAAAAAAGATTGTTAATAAGCATTCATCATATCGTGAAGATAAGTCTAAAGTTGAGAAATGGCTTAAAGAAAAAAAGACAAAGAAGTTAAAACATGAACTTGAATCATTTGATTTGTTTGACATTTCTCTTATGTATGATGGTAAAGAAGTTGAACCTGAAGGTAAGGTTACAGTGAAGCTTTCTTATGAGAATGAAGAGTTCGAAAATAAAAACAAGCTTAAGGTTGTACACTTTGTAAAAGATCAGGATACTGATCTTGAAGAAGTTGAAATGAGTGAAACAACATTAAAGAACGATAAAGTCACATTCGAATTTGAAACAGAGAGTTTCTCTAAATATGGTGTTGTAGAAGAACAGGTCAACGCATTAAGAGCTGGTCCAGAGAACACTATTCAAACTGCGGATAGTAGAGCTGATGGTATTACGATGAATCTATTTGATTACTGGGGTGAATCAAGTGATAAAACTCGTAATCTTAATCAGTCTGGAAACTTGCCACAAAATGGTAATGCTCAAGTTCCAAACAATTATCGAATTGGTATTAATGCAGGACATAGGCTTCAATTTACAGCCTATGGTCAAACTGGAAATACTCTTAATCATTTTACTGGTGCAAATGGTCCAGCTAGAACTGGTATCGTTCAGGATACATTAAATAAAGGTTATCCGATTTTAACAAATAACACAACATTGCAGACAGATGGTTCAAGCCTTAAATACTTGTTTGATACAGACAATATTGAGGGTGCAAAAAAGGTTTATCGCAATGTTAATCATCTTATGACTAAAGATGCTAATGGTGTATACAGCTATAACAGTAATGAAAACTACGCATACTATGATACTTCTCAAGGAGATAATGGTAGTTTCAAAGTTTACAATGATACATACAATACATCAAATAATGACAGTTATAAGATTGGGTTCTTCCCATTCACTGAATATGACAGCAATCAGACATACATCGATAACCATACGAATAATACGAACAATGGAATTAATCATCAGTACTATAATCACCATTTCGGAATGCATATGAATGCAACATTTGCGATTCCAACAAATGGTAAGGTCAATGGAAAAGACGTTGTCTATAAATACAGTGGCGACGATGATATGTGGCTTTACATTGATGGTATCTTGGTTCTTGATCTTGGTGGTATTCATGAACCAGTACATGGTACAATCAACTTTACAACTGGTGAAGTTGTAACATGGCCACAAAATGATCCTGATAATAAGACACGGACAACGTTAGAAGCCATCTTTAGTAAGCATGGTATTACATGGAAGAATGATACTGATCACAGTTTGGATATGTTCTATCTTGAACGTGGTGGACAGTATTCTAACCTTCAGATGACATTAAATATTCCTATCACAAAGACTGTGTCAGTCAAGAAAGAAATATCTGGTGAGTTAAGTGATGAATATTTAAATAAAGATTTCTCATTTATCGCTTATGTAGATAAGGGCGATGGAAATATGGTCCCTTATGAAGGCATGGTAGAAATCGGTAAAAATACAACTCATATTACAGATGGTAAATTCAAAATCAAGCCTACGGAAATTGCTAAACTGCTTGATATGAAGTCATCATGGAAATATAAGATTGTTGAAACGGGAATGAACGGAACGGAATTCTCAAGTGTTGTAATCATTGACAGTTATGGCAATATCACCCATAACTTGATAGAAGGCGAAGACAATCAAAGTGCTTCATCAGATACTCATGAAGTTGAGCAGAATACTGAAATGAGAGTCAAGAATGTTCTTAGAGAAGAACATGGTGATATAAAGGTTGGTAAGAAGTGGCGAGGCGATGATGAACTCAATCGACCATCAGAAATTACATTCCAGCTCTATAGAGTGAAGAATGGTGATGAAAGTACAAAAGAATTGTATAAGAGTCCGGATGGACATTCAGTCTTCACGTTAAATACTCAAAATTGGAATAAGATTTTCACTCATCTACTTAGAAGAAGTGGTAAGGATACTTACAGTTACATTGTTCAGGAAGTTTCAGTTCCTCAAGGATATGTAGATACATATTCAATTGAAGAAACAGCTGGAAATGGGATGAATATCTTTATTACAAATACAAAATATGGAAATGTTGATTTACAAAAGAAATGGGAGAAGGCAGATGGGTCTGCGTTGACAACAGTTCCAGATCACGTTAAGGTTCAGCTTTATCAATATAGAATGAAAGGTGTAAAGACAACAATTGATAATCCAACTGATCCTAAACGTGTAAAATTTGTAACTACATACAAGGCTGTTGAAAAGGGAATTGGAAGTGAGTATTCATCAGCAACCACATTACCTGGAGATTATACAGTAACGAATTATGTACAAAAGAATGGCTCAATTACATTTACAATTCATTCCTTCGTACAGTCATTTGGTGTACTTAGTGTTACATCAACTGGTGGCACACTTGAAAAAGTGAGCAATAGTGATAAAACTTCTGACTATTACAAATATCATAATAGATCATGGAAACCGATCGTTTATGAGACAACATATAAATTAAGCAATGTCAGTGAAGACATTCAGGTAAAGATTAATATGATTGGAACATTTACTACTAAGACACCGCCTACAGAAGTGAGTGAATTAATGGATATCAGAAATGTTACAATTACTAATCCGACAAGTGGTGGGACAACTGATGTTTATAATGTTCCTACTCCACCTACAACGATGCCTGATGAAAATACCGAGGGCTTAGTAAAATATGGTGATGAAATCATATTAAATAATGCTAATAGCTGGAAGAATAAAGTTGATGAACTTCCTTTACAGACAACAATCAATGGAGAAATCTACTATTACTTCTACTATGTAAAAGAAGTAGATGCACCAGCTGGCTTCACAGTAAGCTATGAAGGAAACAATGGTACAGGACAAAGCATTATCATCAAGAATATTAAGGATTATTTCCCAATGTCTTTCAAGAAAGTCGACAGTACAAATAATGCGAAAGTTCTTGAAGGTGCAGTATTCTCACTTTACAAAGATGAAGACTGTGAACAGATCGTTGAATTCTACAAAGATGAGAACATGCAGCAGGCAACTACAAGCTTTACAACTGATAGCAATGGTACATTCACTGCATATGGATTAAAAGCAGGTACATACTATCTGAAAGAAGTTTCTGCACCATCTGGTTATTATCTCATTGATCATCCATTGAAGGTCACAATGGATCTTCAAGGAAAGATCACTGTTGATGAAAAGGATAAGGACACAATCAGAGTTCTTATCGAAAATAGTAACGCTACTGATATCATTGAGGTAAAGAATAGCCCAGTATACTATCTTCCAAATTCTGGAGGAATTGGAACTCACATCTTCACGATGTTAGGAACTGCATTCATTGCCTTAGCAGTAACACTTTATATCATGAAACGACGCGATGAGGAGGTGAAGACCTCATAAACAATATGTTCACAATAAAAGAAAAACCAAAATAATTACAAGGAAGACGAGGAGAAAATTATGAAACGAATTAAGAAATTAGCGAGCATGATAGTCAGTCTTATGATGGTTCTAGGCATGGGCATTATTAATGTCAACGCTGCTTCACCATTGGATAAGACAGCTACTATTACAATTCAAAATGTAGAAAAAGGCTCAACTGTAAAACTTTATAAGATTTGGAAAGCTAACTATAATGCATCTGGCGATAGTATTACTGGTTGGCAAAAAGCAGAAGGTACTAATTTTACTGACAACAGTAAACCAACGGCTGAAGAAATTACTACAATGGCTGCTGGTCTTCAGGCTGGTACTATCACAGCATTAGATACAAAGGAATCAACTGTATCTGGTACAACTTATACTTACAACGTAACTGATGGTGCTGGTGCTTATATCGCAGTTATCACTTCACCTAATAATAGTGATACTGTTTATAACCCAATCCTATTATCTGTTAAATATGCTGGTACATCTACTGATTTAAGTGATGCGACTATCAATACTACAAGCAACTATTTATATGGTGCAAAGACAGTTGCAAAATCTTCTAAACCTGAAGTAAAGAAGGAAGCAGAAGGTACAACTGATAAAAGTGGTACTGAAGGAACTCATGTAACTGGTGGTGTAGGGGATGTCATTAAATACACTGTTGATGTAACTATTCCTGTATATCCATCTAATGCGAAAAACAAGACTTTATACGCAGCTGATAATCTTACTGAAGGTTTAACTTTCAAGTATGAAACTTTAAAGGTTAAAGTTGGCGAAAAGACTTATTCAATCGATACTGATACTAATGCATTAAAAGATACTGGTGGCGAAGTGATCGGTACTGCTAAGAAAACTAATAATGGTTTCGAAATTAATTTCGACTATGACAAATTAGATTATATAAATCCTGTAGTAACTTACGATGCAGTTATTAATAATAAGGCTGTAATTGGTAGGGAAGGTAATGATAATACATTCACACTTTACTATGCTAATAATCCTACTACTGGTAATACTTACACTACTTTACCTCCTCAGGATGCTGAAGATGTTAAGACTAAGAAGGATGAAGAAAAGGTTTATACTTACCAGATCTCATTCAAGAAAACTGATGACTCTGAAGAAAAGAATCCATTAGCAGGTGCGGTATTCGGTATCTATTCTGATAGCGGATGTAAGAAACTAGTAGATACAGTAACAACTAATGAAAATGGTTATGCATCATCTTCACAGGTTGGCGCTGGTAAATACTATGTTAAGGAAATCACTGCTCCTAAAGGTTATACTTTAAATAATGAAGTATTTGAAGTAACTTCAGAATGGACTTCTGTTACTACTAAAGCAACTGAAGAAACAGTAACTACAAGCTATACAAGCAACGTTGCTGAAGCTACAGTTGATGAACAAGCTGGTTGGTTAAAAGACAATATCTTCTATAACTTAGATAATAAACCAGCAGGTGATGATGTTGTGGCAGCATATGTTAAAGATACAACTACTACAAATGCATCTACTACAACATTTGCGACTAACAATCCAGGTTCTGGTGTTGTAATGATGGCTGATATCATCAATACAAAGAACCCTGAATTACCATCAACAGGTGGTATGGGTACAGTGATCTTCACAGTACTTGGTGCTGGACTAATCACTTTAGCAGTAGTACTTAAGCTTACAAGAAAAAAAAGAAGCTAGATTAATCACATTATGTAATGAGAATTGGTCTTCATGACCAATTCTCATATACAATATTATGGAGATACTTATGAAAATTAAAAAGAATGATTTGATACTGGCTTTGCTTGTTTTCGTAGGTATTTCCATACTATTGTATCCAACAATAAGTAATAAATGGAATGCTTATCGTAACAGCAAACTCATTTCACAATATAAGAAGAATGTATCCTCTTTATCAAAAGAGAAAGCTGCATCAATGATAGAAGCAGCTAAAAAATATAATCAGACTTTAGGTACACCTAAAGTGCCTGATGCCTTCTCCATCCGTGATGGAAAGAGGGACAAACAATACGATAGTCTTATCAATATGGGGGATGGAATGATGGGATATGTGGAAGTTCCTTCCATTGATGTCAATCTTCCTCTTTACCACTACACCTTTGATTCTGTCTTATTAAAAGGGGCAGGACACCTATTTGGGAGTGCTCTTCCAGTAGGAGGAGAAAGTACTCACAGTGTTGTTTCGGCTCATCGAGGGTTGCCTAGTGAAAAGATGTTTACTGATCTTAATCTAGTAGAAAAAGGGGATCAGTTCTATTTCCATATTCTTGGACAAGTGTTCGCATATCAGGTTGATCGTATTCAAGTCATTGAACCAAGTGATGTAAAATACTTATCCATTGAATATAAAAAAGATTATGCGACACTTGTGACATGTACACCTTACGGTGTCAATACACAGCGTCTACTAGTAAGAGGGCACCGTATACCTTATAACAAAAATGCGAAAGTAAATAAAAAACATGATACCGCAGTAAGCTACATTTTTCTTCAGATCGTATCGGCAATCGCTGGTGTCTTTGCAGCAATTGTGATTTACTATGTATATAGACATAGATTTAGAAAAGAGAGATGAACATGAAGAAAGATAAGATAATTAATATTTTTCTGGCATTGATGATTTTTGTAGGCTTATGTGTCATGTTCTATCCAGTAGTCAGTGACATGTGGAATACCTATCGCAATAACTTGTTAATATCTGACTATAAGAAAGATGTGAATGATTTAAGTAAGAAGAAGGCTGACAAGATATGGAATGATGCCATCACTTACAATAAGAATCATAGACAGAACTTCATCAAGGAAGATGTCTTTACCAACTTAAGAAAACGCAGTAAGAGTCAATATGATTCCTACTTGAACATTTCTAGTAATGGCATCATGGGAACCATTGTCATACCTAAGATCAATGTAGAAATCCCCATCTATCACGGTACTGGAGAAAAAGAGCTTCAGACGGGGGTGGGACATATGGAAGGCACAAGTCTACCAGTGGGTGGGACGTCTTCCCATTGTGTACTATCAGCCCATCGTGGACTTCCTAGTGCGAAGCTCTTTACTGATCTTGATAAGATGAAAGAAGGGGACATGTTCTTCCTTCATGTTCTCGATAAGACGCTCGCCTACAAGGTGGATGCGATCTGTACCGTGAAGCCTGATGAAACACAGAATCTTTCACTGGTAAAAGGAAAGGACTATGTCACATTGCTTACTTGTACACCTTATGGAGTCAATACTCATAGGTTATTGGTAAGAGGGATAAGAACCCCTTATAACAAGACTCAAGATCAAAATGTATCGATCTTGAAGGATTATCGTGTATGGATTCTTATAGCCACAATTATCGTATTGATTATTGTGAATGCTTTTATAATCATAAAGAATAAAAGGAAAAAACATTCCAAGAAATAGGGAGGCGAAAGCTATGAAAAAATGGATAAAGATGATAACTGCTGCTCTTGTCGTTTTGTTTAGCATAGTACCAGCAATGGCGGATGAAAACGTTGGTGAGGTTGTTATTAAATATCCACTCAATAATGTGGAATTCAAGCTTTTCTATCTGGGAGAATGGAAAAATAGAAAGATTGATTATCAGGGAGAGTTCGCGAATTCACATGTTACTGATGATCTGACTCAAGCTGCAGAAGCTTTAGCTGTTTATGCCAATAAGAATCAATTGACACCAACAAAGGTAGAAAAAACAAACAATGGTGAAGTAATGTTTACCAATGTCAAGAAAGGTATCTATCTCGTTTTAGCAGATGATGGCATGAATGGAAAAGAACGTTATCATGCCATGCCTACATTGCTTTCAATGCCAAACTATGTAGACAGTACTGAAAGCTGGTTCACTGAAATCAATGCAAAATATAATCAGGATGAAGTCCCTGATGAGACTGAACTTGAAGTGATTAAAGTTTGGGATGACAACAACAGTAAAAATCGTCCTAACAGCATTGAAGTAGAACTATTGAGAAACAATGAAGTCTATGATACTAAGACTCTTTCTAAGAGCAATAATTGGAAATATAAATGGACAAATCTAGATGGTTCATATGAGTGGAGCGTTTATGAAAAATCTGTATTTAATGATTATACAGTAGCGATTGAACAGGAAAATAATCAAACGATTATTACAAATAAATCAAACTATAAAACGCCTAACTATAAATCATCATCATCATCATCTACATTTAGATCTCGTACAAGTAGAATTCCACAGACTGGACAATTATGGTGGCCAGTTGTTGCATTAGGTGGATTTGGTGTGTTATTCATTGTCATTGGCATTATAAGAGGAAAATATAGTCAATGAAAGGAAAAATCTTTATAAGGATTGGAATTCTCTTCATTGCGGCAGCCGTAGCGCTGACAATCTATAATGTCTATGAGGGATATCGTGCAGATCGTTCTTCTTCACAAGTTATGGAACTTTTAAGAAAGAAGATTGTTGTGAAAGAAGAAACACATGTTTATAGATTTTCTAAAAGAGATATGCCTACAATAGTAATTAAAGGGCATCGCTATGTTGGATGGATTTCCATTCCTTCTTTAAAGCTCGATCTTCCAGTCATGGAAACATGGAGCTATCCTCATCTGAGAATAGCCCCATGTCGATATGATGGATCAATATATAATCGTGATATGGTTATTGCCGGTCATAATTATGCCAGACATTTTTCTCGTATCAAGGGATTGGAGAATGGCACGAAAGTGAGATTTACGGATGTGGAAGGACATGTCTTTCCATATCGTATTACTTCACGCGAAGTACTTTCTCCTACTCAAAATGAAAAGCTTATCAAAAAATCTGATAAGTGGGATTTAACAATGTTTACTTGTACATGGGGGGGAACACGTCGACATGTCGTACGTTGTTCATTAGAAAATTGATGAAATTATTCAAAGTAGAGGGACAATCAATGACTCCATCTATTGAAGATGGACAATATGTGATTGTAAGGAAAAAGAAGCGATATAAATATAATGATATTATTGTATTTACATTTGATCATCGTTACTATGTTAAACGTGTTCAATCAGTTTATCAGGATGGTTATTTTGTATTAGGGGATTGCTTTTCATCTTCTGTTGATAGCCGTACGATGGGCTTGATTAACTCTAAAGATATTATTGGTAGTGTCCTTGTGGTTATTTAAATGTTCATGATTTTCTCTTTAAATAATCTCACTAGAAAGAAATGAGGTAACATCTTGTGATGTTACCTCATTTTCTGTCACATTATCATCAAAAATTAAAGAGAATTAAAAAATTACAATATAAATATGAGTGAGCGTATATACTTTATAAACACCTTTCCTTTAAAATATTATGGCACTTTTCCAAGTAGCGGGCTATCCTGATTGATGGGGTGTCACTAATTGAGGGAAAATGCCTTTCCCACGAAAGTGGAAAGATAAAATCGA
>NZ_JNKN01000006.1 GCF_000702065.1 Kandleria vitulina DSM 20405
TAAGTGATGATTTGAAAAGTTTTGATATTGATAAATGTAATGGAAGATTTGAAAACTTCTATAGACTTCATAATTTAGAAGTAGACAGATTAACTGGCAAGAATAATTTAAGCAGTATCTCAATTTAAAAAGAGAATATATAAATAGGTTTTGACACGAGCCTTATGCTATCGCTAATGGATGCAATGGTATCTTTGGTAGTGAAAGTCTTATAGAAACTCATTAGTCTCATATGCTTTCGAGTATATTTGGAAGTGAATGTATATAAGAACCCAACGTGCTTTAGCCGTTGGAGTGTCAGTGCAAAAACAATCATATCTACTTCTTTGCTTATATGGTATTAGAACAAGGTGCCTTATCAGGAAAATATGATACCAAGCATCCATTCCCAGCAGGATCACAAAGAGCTGAGGTCTATAATCCAGTACTAGATAAACTTGAAATCATGAATAAAAAACTAAAAGAAATCGCTGATGAATTACATGTATCAAGTGCTCAGATTCCTGTTGCTTATGCAATAAAAAAAGGAACTATTCCTATTGTTGGGGTTACAAAAGTTAATCATGTAGATGATGTTTTATCTACATTAAATATCAAATTAACAGATAAACATATTAAAGAACTAGAAAATACAGCAGACCATCTTAACCTTAATCTTATTCGTATGTGGGAGAAAAAGATGGATTAATTTTTTATATTTAGATTGACACATTGTCAACTAATAGCTGCTTTGGTACAATGGTAATATATAGATAAAGGAGTATATCATGGCAGTTGAATTAAAAGAAACAATTGATAAGAGAAGAGAAGAAATCATGGATGCTTGCGATAAGCTTTATGAAGAAAAAGGTTTTCAGGATATTACTATTAAAGATATAAGTGCTGAAACAAACTTTTCAAGACCTTCAATCTATAACTACTTCCGTAGTAAGGAAGAAATATTTCTAGGATTGCTTACTAGAGAGTATGGAGAATGGAATCACAGTCTTTTAGAAATAGCTGAAGGCACTAAGACTTTAAATAAAGATGGACTTGCAAAAGCTATAGCGAAGTCATTAGAAAAAAGAAAAACCATGCTGAAGATTTCAGCGATGAACCTTTATGAAATAGAAGAAAATAGTCGCTATGAGTTACTTGTAGAATATAAAAAGGTATTCAAGGAATCATTAGAAATATTTGAAACCTGTCTAAAAAAATATATAAGTGATTTTTCTAAAAGTAAACGCGAACGGATCAGATATGCATTCTTCCCTTACATGTATGGCGTTTATCCTTATGTATATCCTTCCAAGAAACAAAAGGATGCAATGGATGAAGTTGAATTAGAGTATTCTTCAGTCACAATCTATCAGTTGACATACCAGTTTTTAAAATTAATGTTTGAATAACAGGAGAAATAAACTATGAAAAAGAATATTGGTGCACAGTTAGCCTTATATCCAGCTCCCGTCATTGTGGTAGGAGCTATGGTGGATGGAAAGCCTAACTGGACATTGGTTGCCCATGCGGGCACTGTGGCACATAGTCATCTGATGGTATCGATGGTACAGTCACACTATACGAATAAAGGAATCAAGGACAATAAATTGTTTTCAGTTAATATCGTTGATGAATCATGGCTTAAAAAAGCTGACAAGATGGGAGTTATCAGTGGAAATAAGGAAGATAAATCAGAGATGTTTTCTTATACATTAACAACACAAGGAACACCACTTATTAATGATGCAAAGATTTCTATTGAATGTGAATTAGATCATAATTACGAATTAGAACATTTTGATAACTTCATTGGAAAAATTCTTTCTACTTATGTAGATGAATCTATTCTTAATGAAAAAGGAAAGATTGATTATCATATCTTCAAACCAGTATTATTTGAATTTCCTACCTATGAATATTTTGTTACTGGAGAAAAGGTTGGCGATTGTGCAAAGATGAATTAATTAAGGAAAAGAGACATGGAAAAAAAGGAAAAGTATAGACATAACTATGATGAAAGAAACATATGAAATAGGAGGAAGACTATGAGTATTACTGTGAATTTACGTTACAAAGGTAAAAATGGTGTCGCCATGAAATTTGTGCAGGAAATGATTTCAAGCGGAACGGTTGAAGCTATTAGAAAAGAGAAGGGGAATCTTAAATATGAGTATTTCCAGTCAATCGATGATGCGGAGACAGTCTTGCTGATTGATAGCTGGCAGGATCAGGAATCTATTGATATTCATCATGCTTCACCAATGATGAAAACCATTATGGATTTAAGAGAAAAATATGATCTTCATATGAGTGTTGAACGTTATAAATCAGACGATTCAATGCCAGAAACAGATCATCAATTTATAAGAAAATAAAAGCTGGCTATACATCTGTATAGTCAGCTTTTTTTAAAGTTTTCAGTAATCTGTTTTAAGAAGAGTTCAGCGATAGGTGAAAAAGTCTGATATTTCTTCCATACAAGGTAAAGATTTGTTTCAAGTTGAGGATCAAGCGGACGAAAAACTAATCCACTTCCTGGTGATGTATCTATCAGCTTATCAAAAGTAAGAAGATAACCAAGATGCTCTTTTGCAAAAAGTGAGGCATTATAAGAAAGCTTGAAAGATCCTTCAAGATGAAGCTTATCCATCTTATCTTTTGCCCATCTAGGAATATCATTGATCCATGCCTGCCCTGAACAGAAAAGAGGAAGAGAAATAAGGTCATCGACATGAATCGTTTTCTTTTTTGATAATGGAACATCATCAGGCATCACAACACCCCATTTATCAGAGTAAGGGAAAATCAGAGATTCATATTTTGTTGTATCAGGAAGTTCTGCTAATACGACAAAGTCTAAGAGACCTTTATCTAGCTTTTCAAGCACCTGTTCACTATCTCCGCTTGAAATAGAATATTTAAGAGAAGGATACTGCTTTTTTAATGAACTGATCTCACGTGCAAGATATCGAATCTGATAAGATTCCGCTAAACCAAAATAAAGTTCACCACCGGTAATATCATCAAGTGAAATAAATTCATTTTTGATACGATCAGCCATTAGTACAAGATCTTCAGCACGTTTTTTTAAAAGGATGCCTTCATCAGTGAGTTTTATGCTAAAAGAATGTCTAGTAAAAAGCTTTTTTCCTAGTTCCTCTTCTAAAGATTTCAATTGTTTAGATAAAGCTGGTTGACTTATATGTAAAATTTCAGCAGCTCTTGTCATATTTTCTTCTCTTGCAACTTCAAGAAAGTATCTGAGTGTTCTTATTTCCATGGCATTCTCCTATGATATAACTAATAGTTATTTTATGATATTAATTATAACTATTAGTAAAGCTGTTTACAAGATGATAAAGTAATATTGAAAAAAAGGAGGTAGTTACTATGATTAAAAAAGAAGAACTTCAACTTACAAGTGAATGGGATAAAACATTTAAGAAGAGCGAAAAGGTCAATCATTCTAAAGTGACATTCGTGAACCGTTATGGAATCACATTGGCAGCTGATATGTATTGTCCTAAAGACGCCCAAGGGAAACTTCCTGCCATTGCGGTAAGCGGTCCATTTGGCGCTGTAAAGGAACAGTGTTCAGGATTATATGCACAAAATATGGCAGAAAGAGGATTTATCACTATTGCATTCGATCCTTCCTTTACTGGAGAAAGTGGGGGAACGCCAAGATATATGGCTTCACCTGATATCAATACTGAAGATTTCATGGCCGCTGTTGATTTCTTATCACTTCATGAACAAGTCGATCCAGATCGTATTGGCATCATCGGTATCTGTGGATGGGGTGGCATGGCTATCAATACCGCAGCCCTTGATACAAGAATCAAGGCCACTGTTGCCTCTACAATGTATGATATGACTAGAGTCAATGCCAATGGATATTTTGATTCAGAAGACAGTGAAGAAGCACGCTATGAAAAGAAGAAAGCTATGTGTGCACAGCGTCTAGAAGATTTAAAGAATAATAACTATTCATTAGCCGGTGGAGTTGTCGAAACAATAACAGAAGATATGCCTTTCTTTGTAAAGGACTATCATGCTTACTATAAAACAGAAAGAGGATACCATCCACGTTCTCTAAATTCCAATGGTGGATGGAACATCATTGGCTGTGAATCATTTATGAATCAGCCTATCTTAAAATACAGTCATGAAATAAGAAGTGCGGTATTGCTTATTCATGGAGAAAAAGCTCATTCATGTTACTTCAGTAAAGATGCTTATGCCAACATGATTAAAGATAGTAATTATGCGGATAATAAAGAATTGATGATCATTCCAGAAGCTGTCCATACTGATTTATATGATGGTGGAGATAAAGACTATATTCCATTTGATAAGTTAGAAAGCTTCTTTAGAGAATATCTAAAATAATGAAATTGTATATTAATAATAGTCCCCAACAAGTAGAATGGGAACATAATGAAAGTGTAGAAGCATTATGTCAACGCATTAAAGAAAAGCCAATCACTATTCAAATGAGAAAATATGGGACTTTTGAACAGGTAGGAACAATTGGAAATCTTCCTGCAGATGATCACTATATTTCAACATTGCCTGGTGATATTGTCTTATATAATCATAATCAGATAGTCATATTCTATGATGAACATGCCTATCACTACACAAGATTAGGAAGAATAATTGGTAAGTCAAAAGAGGAACTCTATCAATTATTAGGAAAAGAAGATATCCTGTTAACTATATATATAAATTAAGACACTGTATAAAACAGTGTCTTTTCTTTATGGAGGGGAATAACTTGAATAGAAATTTTATTATGATATGATTTTATAATGAAACAGGAGAAGATTATGATTGAAACAGACGCAAAAGATGTATTTGCCTATTTGCATGAACCAGAAGTGAATTGCTTTATGAGTATGAAACTTGATACATTGGAAGATGCGGTTAATGAATTAAAGAGATGAAGTGGTGAAACTGAATTTCATTTGGCTATAGTATTAAAGGAAACAGGGAAGGTCATTGAAGAAATTGAAGCTTATCTAGAACCAGATGACGACAAAAATAGTGATACTTTTAGCCCTTGTTGGATGTTAAATAAGAATTATCAAGGAAAAGGTTGCTTTTCTTGATTACTTGTCTACTAAAAAAGAGCAAGACGTATTTATGCATATACAGAAGATTATAATGTCGCAAGTCAACGTCTATGCAAGAAATTAGGTATGCGTAAAGAAGGAGAATTCAAGGAATTCATTTCCTTTGTTAAAAATCCAGATGGCACACCACATTATGAAAACACATTTCAGTTTGCGATACTAAAGAAAGAATGGGAGAAAAGATAATATGTTAGAAAAAATGAAGTGGACAAGAGAACCAAAAGAGTATTCTATTTCACCAGATAGAATAGAAATAGTAACAGAACCACATACTGATTTATGGCAGAGAACCTACTATCATTTTAGAAATGACAATGCCCCAGTTCTCCAGATGGAAACAGATGAAAAGTATTTTTCATTTATTGTGAAAACACATTTTGAAGAAAGTCATCATCGTTTTGATCAGTGTGGTATTGTCATGTATCTTGATTCAGAAAACTGGCTAAAAGGTTCTATTGAATATGAAAATGATTCATTCCAGCATCTAGGTTCAGTCGTCACTAATCATGGCTATTCAGATTGGGCAACAACGACAATTGATGCCAATATCAAAGAAATGTGGTATCGCTTTAGTCGAAGAGAAGATGACTACTGTATTGAATGCTCAACTGACGGTATTCACTTTTCACAGATGCGTGTATGCCATATGTGGGAAGGTGGCAGTACTATTCGCTTTGGGGTTTATGCATGCAGTCCAGAAGATTCAAGCTTTAAAGCGGTATTTACTGATATGCAAATAACTGAGTGTGCCTGGAAGGCACATGATGGGCAAAAGCCTGATGAATAAACATCATCTGATTTATAATCAGGTGATTTTTTATATATTGAATATATATCTTTTTAAAAAATAATAATTGTATTAAAATATATATAGTATTTATGTTCTATGACGTAACACTTATTTGCAGTATCAACATTTTTAAAGGGGAGGAATTTATAATTATACATTTTGATAAAAGTAGTGTTATTAAAATAGTACTGTATGCAATTGAAATTGCGTTACTAACATGGATTGTAAGTGATAAAACACTTACATCTAAATTAGGTATAGTAGGTAAATTTGTATTATATTTCTTAGTGCTTTATTTTGGTACACAGCTCAATCGTCGATTGTTTAAGAAAAAATATCATTAACCACTGTAGATCATAATTGCCCTCAGCAGTTTTAGTATTATTTAAAATTTAAATTGATTATTAAATGTTTCTATTGGATATCTTTAAATTCTTGTGAGAAGATGAGTATGTCAAAAATAAACACAAAGGAGAAATAAAATGACAGAATTAGAAAAATTAGTAGCAAGAGAAGAATTAAAGACACTGGTAGATAACTATGCTACTGAATCAGATAGAAACAATCAGGATTATTATGTGAATGTATTTACTGAAGATTGTCATGTAAGAGTCTGTTTCAATAATGAGTTAGGAATGGATTTAACAAATGTACATGATCTTATTAAAGCATACAAAGGATTTGGTGCTGCTAAAGAATCATTCCATATGAATGCCATTATAGGAAAGTAATTCAAGTCGTTGTTGAAGCATGAAAGTAGATGATGATTTTTCTATTATTTCTTCAATGGTAAAAGAACTCCTTTAGAAGATGCTATAATGATAAAAAGGAGTGATAACGTGAACACATTAAAAGCAGTACATACTGATATATCATGCGAGGATAATATCATCAGAGTAGTAAAATCAGAAAAAATCAATGAGTATGATGAAAATACTTATGCTAGAGTATGTGATCTTCATTTCCATGATGGAGTTATTGAAGTCGATATGTTAAGTAGACTATTGCCAGATGCCCCAGATTTTGCAAGAGGATTTATCGGAATTGCATTTAGAATCAATGAAGATGATACACAATTTGAATCTTTCTATATTCGACCAACCAATAGTGTCAATATGACAGATGATCATGTAAGAATTGCACATGGATGTCAGTATTTCTCTTATCCTAAGTATACCTTCGCTTATTTTAGAGAAAACAATATTACGAAATATGAGGCACCTATTCATAATGGACTGGATCAGTGGGTCCATCTTAAAGCAGTAATAAAAGGAGCACATGCTTCATTTTATCTTAACAATGAAGACACACCGACATTAGAAGTAAACGACATGTTCCATGGAAAAGAGGCAACAGGTGATATTGGTTTCTTTGTAGATATTGGTACAGAAGGGTTCTTTAAGAATCTTTGTGTAAACAATAAAAGAATTGATCTGTCATGAAATATCTGGTTTTCCTTATTTGAAAGACCTGATTTTTGATTATCTCTTTTTTCCTGTTGTATAATCTCTTTATAGAAAAGAGAGGATATTATGTCAATTATCATAAAAATATTAGCGACACTTGTCGCATTAGAATTCCTTTATATCATGTATCTAGAAACATTTGCGACAGTTTCTAAGAAAACATCGGAAGTGTTTGGAATGAGACAGGAGGAACTACAGCGTAAATCGGTTAATACTTTATTTAAGAATCAAGGCATTTACAATGGCCTGATTGCGGTATTGATTATCTTAGCTACATGGGTATTTGTAAGCAAGATGGCAGTAATGGTATTAATGGGATATATTATTCTTGTTGCGCTTTATGGAGGAATGACAAGTCATCCTAAGATTATTATCATGCAGGGTGGGTTAGCAATTTTAACATTAATTTTAAGCTTTATTTTATAATTCGCTTTGATGTTCAATAAAAGTAGTATAAAATAGCTATAGGAATATTTCTTGTAGGAGACTATGTCTCCTTTTTGGAAATATTCTTTTTTTATTGGGGAGGATAATATGAACAAGTATATTAAAAGTGATTTAATGAGATATTATGGAAAATATGATTTATTGACATGTATAAGAGGCTATTTTAGAAACAGTACTTTTAGATTTCAATGTGCATTAAGGCTGTGTCAATCAAAAGGGATGATGAAACTGCTTGGATATTTTTTATGGGCAATAAATTGTACAAAAAAGACGATTCAGATTTCTCGTCATACAAAAATAGGTTATGGCCTCTTTATTGGATATGGGGGTCTAATCATGATTAATTCCTCCGCTGTTATTGGAGATAATTGTAACTTATCGCAATTTGTGACGGTTGGCAGCAATCATAAGAAGGCGGCTACTATCGGTGATAATGTATATATTGGACCAAATGTATGCATAGTGGAAGATGTTCACATTGGCAATAATGTCTCAATTGGAGCATGGATGGATGGTGGATAAACTTGATCAATAATAAAAAAGAATTAAAAGAATGGCTGCGTTATGAACGTAATCGTTATTATATTAATCATTCTTTTCTTTCCATTTTTCTTCATTTAGCAGGAAGTGAAAAACATATAATCTGGGCTTTTCAAAGAAGATTGCGTATAAGCGAATATTATCATAATACACATAAGCCTATAAGAGAATGTATAAGCCATCTGTTACTGAATCATTATCGCAATAAATATGGATTACGAATTGGTCTTAATGTCTGCAATAAAGGATTACGCATTAAACATTTAGGATCCATTCTCATTAATGGAAATGCACGTATTGGCAAAGATGTCACTCTTCATATTCATACTGCAATTGTTGCTAAAGGAAATAGTGATGAAGTGCCTATCATTGGACATCGTTGTGTGATCGGAGTAGGAGCTACCATCGTGGGAGGCATCAGACTTGCGGATGGCGTTATGGTAGGTGCCAATGCTTTAGTATGTAAAGATGAATTACATGAAGATGTCACTATTGTTGGAAATCCAGCAAGACGAATTGTGTAAGTAAAGTAGTTTACAGCTCTGTTTTTATATTTGTCTAAACTGTTTATATCGAACTTCAAAAAGAAATATGATACGATAAAAATCAGTGGGGGAAATTATATGAAAAAATATCGTTTTTCAATATTGATGCTGATCATATTTGAAACAATTGCCATTTCCTTATGGCTTACTAAGAACAATCTTTTTTATCTTGTAAACTTTAGTTACATTGGCTGTGCTATCTCGTTAGGAATATTTCTATTTACAAGAAACTATAAACATGCAAGACGCGTCGTTCAGCTTCTTGTAGGTCTATATATGCTCATTTATTTAGGACTAATATCTCATGAAAATATGCAGATAGAAGGATTCTGGTATTACCTGTTTACAGGTGTATTTGAAGCAGCCACAATCCATTATGCGGTCGCTAAGATATTTGGTCCGCTGATTTTTGGAAGAGGCTGGTGCGGTTATGCCTGCTGGAGTGCCATGGTCTTTGATCTGTTGCCATATAAGGTACCGCAATCTCCAAGAAAAAAGATTGGATGGATCAGATATATCATGTTTGCATTATCTTTTCTCTTTGTGTCATTCTTGTTTTTAACACATGTCTCACACATTGAGAAAATCATGTTTTATGCTTTCATCATTGGCAATATCTTCTACTATGTTGTAGGTATCACTTTAGCATTTCTATTTAAAGATAACAGAGCCTTCTGCAAATACATCTGTCCAATCACCGTTTTTATGAAACCAATGAGTTATTTCTCATTATTTAGAATTACATGTGATCATGATAAATGTATTTCATGTGGAAAATGTAGAAGAGTATGCCCAATGGAAGTAGATATGCTTGATGATTCAAGAAAAAGAAAAAATGGGACAGAATGTATCTTATGCAATGAATGTGTTAGGAATTGTCCAAAAAAAGCACTATAAAAAGAAGCGTTTTAACGCTTCTTTTTATGTTTTATCAAAATAAATTCATTTTGACCCTTGATTTTCACTAACAACTGAGTACAATAACAATTGTGTTAGCACTCTACATGTTTAAGTGCTAACGGAGATATTTTCAGTTAGGAGGAATGCATATGAATATTAAGCCATTAGGCAATCGTGTTGTTTTAAAACAAACAAAAGTAGAGGAAAAAACATCTTCTGGAATCATTCTGACAGGAAATGCTCAAGAGAAGCCACAATATTTAGAGGTTGTAGCTGTTGGTCCTGGCATAAATGATGCCAATGGGAACAAGATTCCTGTAGAGGTGTCAGTTGGACAGAAAGTGATCTGTCAGAAGTATTCAGGTTCAACTGTGAAGATGGATGATGAAGAATATACAATCATTAATGCGGAAGACATTCTTGCGATTATTGAATAATATTGGAGGCGTATAGTTATGGCAAAAAGTATTAAATACGGTGCAGATGCAAGAAAATCATTAGAACAGGGCGTTAATAAATTAGCAGATACAGTAAGAGTAACCCTTGGCCCTAAAGGACGAAATGTGGTCTTGTCACAGTCCTATGGTTCACCACTTATTACTAATGATGGTGTGACTATCGCAAAAGATGTAGAGTTAGAAGACCCATTTGAAAATATGGGAGCAGCTGTCGTTAAAGAAGTAGCTACTAAGACGAATGATGTTGCTGGTGATGGTACAACCACAGCAACAGTGTTAGCACAATCTATGATCAATGAAGGAATGAAGAACTTGGCAGCAGGTGCTAATCCAATTGTTCTTCGTAAAGGTATGAAGAAAGCCACTGATTGTGCTATTGAATCAATTATTAAGATGAGTCAGCCAGTCAATGGTAAAGACCAGATTGCTAAAGTGGCCTCTATTTCTGCAGAAAATGAAGAAGTAGGAGAAATGGTCGCTGATGCTATGGAGAAAGTGTCTAACGATGGTGTCATCACTGTTGAAGAATCAAAAACCATGAAAACAGAATTGGATCTTGTCGAAGGTATGCAATTTGATCATGGATATTTATCTCCTTATATGTCAACAGATATGGACAAGATGGTTGCTGAACTAGATAATCCTTACATCTTAATGACAGATAAGAAAATCACCAATATTCAAGATATCTTACCGATGTTAGAAGAAGTCGTAAAATCAGGTTCTTCTATGTTAATCATCGCTGATGATGTAGAAGGAGAAGCCTTAACAACATTAATTGTCAATAAGTTACGTGGTACATTCAATGTTGTGGCAGTAAAAGCACCAGGCTTTGGTGATAAACGTAAAGATATGCTAGAAGATATTGCAACATTGACAGGTGGAACAGTCATTACTTCTGATTTAGGATATGAATTAAAAGATATGACTATTGAACAATTAGGTCGTGCTAAGAGCATCAAGGTTACTAAAGATACAACAACAATCGTTGATGGCTTAGGTGATAAAGATAAACTAGAAGCACGTATTGCTCATATTAAGTCACAGATTCAATCAACAACATCTTCATTTGATAAAGAAAAATTACAGGAAAGACTTGCCAAATTAGCTGGTGGAGTCGCTGTGATCCGTGCTGGTGCAGCTACTGAAACAGAAATGAAAGAAGCAAAACTTCGTCTAGAAGATGCCTTGAACGCCACTCGTGCAGCTGTAGAAGAAGGTATTATCGCTGGTGGAGGAACTGCCTATGTACATGCTATTAAAGATGTCCTGACTCTTTCTTCTACTCTTGAAGGAGACGAAAAGACCGGTGCTAAGATCATTGCTAAAGCAATGGAAGCGCCACTTTACCACATTGTAGAGAATGCTGGACTAGAAGGCTCAGTCATTGTCAATAAAGTAAAAGAATCAGATAATAAGATCGGTTTTGATGCCTACAATGAAGAATTTGTAGATATGGTAGCAAAAGGCATTATCGATCCAGTTAAAGTCACACGTACTGCATTACAGAACGCTTCATCAATTGCGAGCACATTGTTGACAACTGAATCCGTAGTAGCTGAAAAAGAAGCCCCAAAACCTCCTGTTAATAATATGAATATGTACTAATATAGATAATCCCAGCTTGATGCTGGGGTTTATTTTTTTCATTAAAACAAATGACCGCTTATCCGTTTTTCTTACCGTTAAGAGAAATAATATAGATAAATAACTATATAGATAATACAATGCTTGTGAAAGGAGATTTTATTATGAACAGATTAGAAACAAGTTTAGCATTATACCAATGTCAGCTTAACAAGAAGTACGAAGATACAGTAGAAAACAAATGGTTCTGGTGCGTCTTTGCAATTGTGGTTCTTGTGGCAGTAGCAGCTTATGCTTTCTATTGTACAAGTAAAGGCTACAATTTTACTGGTAAAGTGAAACTTCATTGGCCTAAGATCTGGGAAATGGGTATCGGATGTTCACGTTAAACAAGGGCGCATTAGACGCCCTTCATATTTCACATCTTACAAAATCCTATAAGGATCATAAAGTGATCGATGATCTTTCTTTTACATTCAATAAGAGAGGTATCACTATTATTGTTGGAGTAAATGGAAGTGGAAAAACAACACTTTTTAATTTAATCAATGATTTAGTAGATAAAGATGAAGGAACAATAACTTTATCCTCATTATCAGATGAAGATAAAAAAAAGGAATGCTTCTATATTCCATCTGACTTCTATCTGCCAGAGTATATGACAGGAAAAGAATATGTGGATTTTATTTTATCTCGTTATCCTTATTCCAATAAAGAAAATGTCAATTGGCTTATTCATCTTCTAGATTTTGATGAAGCCTATCACAAGCTTATTGAAACCTATTCTTATGGAATGAAAAAGAAAATACAGATTATCGCTGCAATAGCATCCAATACACACTACATTTTTGCAGATGAAGTTTTTAATGGGCTGGATTTTGAAACAGTGCTTCTTTTAGAAGAATTGTTTCAAAAGCTTTCAAATAAAAGAGCATTTGTGCTTATTACACATGAGATGCATCTTATTCAAAGATTTGATTGTGATTGTTACATGATGAAAGAAGGGAAACTTTATCATGTAGAAGATGATCCATTAAAGATGATAGAAGAAATTAAAGAAGAAAAAACATATCAGAAAAAAAGAGAACTTATTGATGAACACGTTATGTCTTTATAAGTTTTATTTTAAAGACTCCTTTCAAGGTATTTTATCCCATCCTTTTTTACGAAAGAAATATATACGTATAATTCTTTCGCTAGGATTTATTTTCCTCTATTTCTTCTATTTCTATATAAATGTAAAACAGGTCAATATTGTGAAAAATATTGCAGACTCTACAACTTTAAATCAATTGATGATTGCTAAAAGACAGACGCTTTCAAGTCTCTATAACTTGACAGGCTTATTAGCTGGTCTCATATTTTTGCTATTGGAATCAGGAGTACATTTAAATGAGAAGTCTCTCTATTTTACAAAAGCACTGCCATTTAGTAAAAAAGACATTATAAATAGTGAGAGACTCTTTTATTTAACATTGGCACTCATTTTATTTGAGCTCTATGTTTTTATCATAATACCCATGCTCGTTCTGATAACGACAAGACTCATAACCGCAATGATTATTGTGATAAGCGCACATTTCTTTTTTATTGGAATATTTCAGATGCTGCGTTTTATCTATTCCTGTCTTCATCATCGATGGGGGAGACGCATCTATCGCTTGATCTTGATTATTGTTTTCTACTTTCATTTTGTAGATATAAGATACAAGATCGATAGCTATATTGCCAATAAGCCCATTAATTTACTAGCAATCATGATGATATCAATGATAGTGGGAATAGCCCTTTTTCTCATGAGCTGGAGTATGCAGAAGGATCTTAATCTTTATATGAGAAGTGAATATAAGTTTATCCCTGCTTGTAGTCACTCTGTATATTTGTTGGCCCTTATTCGAACAAGATTCTTTAAGATTGTCTGCATTCTTGTTGCTGTTCTTTCTTTCTATTGTCATTTTGTTATTAAAGACAATGAAGGATTAAATTTCCTTCTCCCGTTCTTATCATTGATATTCTTGTATTATGGCAATACAACACTGTCATTAAGACGCATGTTTACACACTATAGAATCAAGCCCTTATATGAATTATTCTGGTTGACTCTGTTTATTTGTATTGCAGGAATACCTTCATTATTTGTTGGCATAATGACACACCATAACGTACAGGTATTTCTTTACGGTTTCAATCTTTCCTTATCCGCATTAATTTTAGGTATCCTTTTGCCTAAACGAATAAGCAATATGAATGAACTCATAACTTCTATAGTGATCATCTTATTGATGATGATCTACTTGCTCGCAAATACATATGTGCTATGCGCTATTCTTATGATCTTATGGATTATTGCATATTATACTTTGAAGGAGGCAACACAATGAAATATATGAAACAATTAAGCATCGCGTTAACAGTCTATCTGATTGTTTTCGTTCTAGATTTTATTCGCACATTATTTACTATTCAGCACTCAGGTGTTGTCTACACAATGTTGGGTATGCGCATTACTACAAAAATGACAGCACATTCTTTAGAGAATGTATTTTTATTGACATATAAGAGTGCATTAACTCTTATTGTATTTGTTGCAGTGTGGATGGGCGTGTATTTCTTGATAAATAGAAAACATGCTTAATCTTATTCTAGAGATTATAGTAGAAATCATAATCTCCATCTTATTGCATGAATCACTTCACTATCTTATTGCCCGTATGTTAAAGCTCAATCCTCAAGTCAAAATGCATAACCTTATTCCGTCCATTACATATAAAAACACCCACGAAGATATAAAAAACCTACTTGTCGGAGCAGCACCACTTTTGATGGTTACATTGATTTTTATCCTTCCTAATAATAAGTGGTTCGTATTTAAGGTCATGTGCTTTTGTCAGATCTTTAATATATTGCCCATATGCGCAGATGGTGAAGTTATTCTTTTATCCATTATTAATCTATTAAAAAAACATGAAAAAAAGTAAAGTAATTATTGGTATTGTTGTTTTCATTTTAACGTTGACACTGATTAATAGCTATGTCCAAAAATCAGAGAATGCCATTGCCTACAATGATCATACACCACGTATGATCAAGACATCTCCAAGTGATATCATGAAACGCATCAGAGAAAAAAAGCAGGGCATCTACTATTTTGGATTTCCTGAATGTCCATGGTGTATCGAATTGTTGCCGACGCAGTTTGTATTAAAATGTAATCATAATTCCGGATGTGGAATGTATATATGCAAAGATAAATCCAAGATGAATGTGAAGAAAGTCAAGCGAGCACTAAGAAAAGGGTTAAATCAGGACTACTATCTTACATGTAGAGAGTGGCCTTATAAGAATGTAAAAAGAAAGATTGTCTGTGAACAGTTTATGGGAGATTCCCTGATTGACTATAAGATTCAATGTATAAATGGTCATGTTGATCATTTCATGGTCTGTTATGGAAGAACAGAAACAAAGCTTCCTGATTTTTATTATTTTGATAAGGACTGGAATTTTCTTCCATATAATCCTTATCTGACGGAGCTCGTAGATTTTGAAACCATCAAGCCAAAACATATAGACGAAATGATTCGTATTGCAGAAATATTAGGGAAGGAATCACCTGCAATGAGGGTCGATCTTTATGAAATCAATGATCATGTCTACTTTGGGGAAATGACACTCTTTAATCACGGTGGCTTTGATGCAGAACTACCCTATGAAATAGATTTAATGTTAGGGAAGAAGCTACAGTTGCCTGAAAAAAAGAAATAATTCCATATTTTGAAAATAACAAAAGAAGTCAAATCTTCGATTAAATATTTATTTAATTGAAATATGTATATAGGAAAATGACTTTTTTATAATTTTAATAAGTTATCATAATAAAAATAATAAATAAAACTTAAAATCCTATCATTTTGATGGTTTGTGAATAAAAAAGACCTGTGATAGGATGTGAAAGCAACCGTTTTATAAGGTATTGCTTTTAAACAGATCCAAATGACTAATCGTCGCACTGTCGCGTTTTTCAAAAGATCATTCATAATCATTCAGTTCGCTTTTTATAGCGAACAGGCGAAGCACGTCTTAAGGGGGGATTTATATGTATGATAACTGGTATGTAATGCAGGTGAAGGTTGGAAAAGAGGAAAAGGTTGCTAATAAATGTCTTTCTTTAATTTCAAGAAATCTACTTCATGATTGTATTGTTTTAAAGTATCAATATAAAAAGCGTTATTTAGGTAGTTGGCATATCCTGGAAAAGATATTATTTCCAGGATATGTTTTTATTATTGCGGATGATATTGAAGAACTTTATGTCAAACTTGAAGAGATTCCTGAGTTTACCAGGCTTCTCAAGAAGAAAGACCTTCTTCCTATTCCTAAAGAAGAAGTCAATTATTTAATAGAGTATTCTAAGAATAATGTGGTAGAGATGTCCTATGGCTATATTAGTGATAATCACTTGAATATCTTCAAGGGACCATTAAAGGGACATGAAAAACAGATCAAGAAGGTAGATCGTCATAAACGATTGGCTTATCTTGATGTGGATCTTCTTCATACTACATCAAAAGTAAAAATGGGATTAGAGATAATCTATAAAAATTAAAGGGGTGTGTGTGTGTTAAAACAGCTTAAGAATAATAAAGTCTTTTTATTGTTACTGATATATGATATCGTTGTCGTTAATTTATCTTATTTTATTGCCTTAATGTTACGATTTGATTTAAGTTATTCACTTATTGAGCCAATCTATTTAAAGACATGGCTACACTTTGTTCCCATTTATACAATATTTTCCATAGTTGTTTTTATTTACTTGAATTTATATAAAAGTATCTGGCGTTTTGCGAGCTATATGGAACTTGTAAGAGTAGTAGGAGCCACGGTGGTGACTTCTTTTTTTCATATTACAATGACAATAATGTTATTGAATAGAATGCCTATTTCTTATTATCTAATAGGAGGTCTCTTGCAGTTCTTATTCATGATCAGCATTCGTTTTTCTTATCGCTTTATCTTACTTATACGTTCACGTACAAGTAAGCCAAGTCATCGAGTCATGCTCGTAGGAGCAGGGGATGCGGGAATGATGATCTTAAGAGATATCAGAAGAGCTAAGGAAGTCAATGAACGTGTTGTGTGCATCATCGATGATGATGAACGCAAGTGGGATAAATATCTTGAAGATGTGCCCATCGTAGGGGGACGAAATGATATTGTTGCCAATGTTGAAGCGTATGACGTTGATAAGATCTATATTGCCTTACCTAGTGCGAATGCAAAAGAACGAAAAGAAGTTCTAGAAATATGCAAGGATACTGATTGTGAAATTAAGGTGCTTCCAGGCATGTATCAGTTAGTAAGCGGAGAAGTGAGAGTAAGTCATATGAAGAAAGTCTCAATTGAAGATCTTCTTGGTAGAGAACCAATCGATGCTGATCTAAGTGAAGTTTTCTCTTTTATTAATGAAAAGACTGTCCTCGTTACTGGTGGAGGAGGATCCATTGGATCAGAACTCTGTCGCCAGATCGCTAAAAATAATCCTAAGAAGCTGATTATTTTTGATATGTATGAAAATAATGTTTATGATCTTCAGCAGGAATTGAAATATCATTATCCTGAACTTGATTTTATTGTAGAAATTGGATCTGTGCGAGATTCCAGAAGACTCTGGGATCTTTTTAAGACATATCGTCCCGATATCGTCTACCACGCAGCTGCCCATAAGCATGTTCCATTGATGGAAGTGAGCCCTAATGAAGCCATCAAGAACAATGCGATTGGGACTTACAAGACAGCCTATGCAGCAATGATGAATGGCTGTAAGAGATTTGTACTAATAAGTACTGATAAGGCTGTTAACCCAACCAATATCATGGGAGCTTCAAAGCGACTTTGCGAGATGATCATTCAAGCCTTTGATGCAAAAATCAAGCGCAATGAAGTGCATCAGATTCCTGAACTGTTTACACATTTTCAGGAAGATTTTGATGTCACTATTGAAGATGACTATGATCACATAGAAACAGAATTTGTAGCTGTAAGATTTGGAAACGTTCTTGGATCCAACGGTTCAGTTGTACCATTGTTTAAAAAACAATTGGAAGCAGGTGGACCACTCACCGTCACTGATCCAAGAATGATACGTTACTTTATGACAATACCTGAAGCGGTATCGCTTGTCTTACTGGCTGGAACATTTGCCAAGGGAGGAGAAATCTTCGTATTGGATATGGGTTCACCAGTTAAGATAGATGACTTAGCGAAAAACTTAATTCGCTTTTCAGGATTCAAGCCCAATGTGGATATCAAGATTGTCTACACCGGATTAAGACCGGGAGAAAAGCTTTATGAAGAAAAGCTGATGGCCGAAGAAGGTCTACAAAAGACAGAAAACAATCTTATTTTTATTGGCAATCCTATTCCATTTGATATTGATGGCTTCCTAAAACAATTGGAAACCATGATGAAAAAAGCATATGAGAATGACAGCAATATAAGGGAATATGTGGCTACGATGGTTAACACATATCATCCACGAAAGGAAACAGACAATGTATAACAAAAATAAATCACCACTCAATGAAAAAGTCTATCTGTCTTCTCCCACCATGCATGATCTTGAAATGCAATACATGGAAGAAGCCTATAAGACCAATTGGATGTCAACTGTAGGAGAAAATATCAATACGTTAGAAAATCAGATTTCAAAAATGACGGATCATTACGCTGTTGCATTATCATCAGGTACAGCAGCCTTGCATATGGCTATGAAACTAGCAACAGAACGTGCCTATGGAAAAGGGGAAACATTAAGAGGACATCGTGTCTTCTGTTCTGACTTGACCTTTGATGCATCCATCAATCCGATTCTTTATGAAGGCGGTATTCCCGTCTTTATCGATGTCGAAAAAGACAGCTGGAACATGGATCCTGACGCATTAAGAAAAGCCTTTGATACTTATCCAGAAGTTAAGATTGTCGCACTTGTGCATCTTTATGGTACACCTGCCAATATGGGAGAAATCATGAATATCATTAATGAACATGATGCTATTCTTATCGAAGATGCAGCCGAATCCATGGGAGCAACCTATAAAGGAAAGCAGACAGGAACATTTGGTCATTATGGATGCTACTCTTTTAATGGCAATAAGATCATCACTGGTTCATCAGGAGGTGTCCTTATCTGTAAAGATGAAGAAGATGCCAATAAAGCAAGAAAATGGAGTACACAGTCACGTGAAAATGCGCCCTGGTATCAGCATGAGGAACTCGGCTACAACTATCGTATGTCCAACGTCATTGCCGGCGTTGTAAGAGGGCAGATGAATTACTTGCAAGAACACATCAATCAAAAAAAGGATATCTATGAAAGATATAAAGAAGGATTAAGTGATCTTCCCGTGACACTAAATCCACTCATAAAAGAAGGACAGGCCAACAATTGGCTGACTTGTCTTCTGATCGATGAAGAGGCCATGTGCCCACAGATAAGAGATGATCATAATGTCCTTTATAAAAGCGAAAAGAACAAGACATGTCCACATGAAATACTTGATGCATTAAATGAAATTAATGCAGAAGGAAGACCTATCTGGAAACCAATGCACATGCAGCCATTGTTCCACCGTTATCCATTTATTACATGTACACATCTTGGAGAAGATCTTTTTAGAAGAGGACTCTGTCTTCCTTCTGACAATAAAATGACACCTGAAGTACAAGATTACATCATTGATGTCATACGCGCCTGCTTTGAATAGGGGGTGCTTTTTTGTCTCGTAAGAAAAAATACGCACTTGCATTAGGCCTTCTTGCCATTGTAGGTGTTCACTCACTAAAAAAACAAGCTCAGCGTACTAGCTATCAAGCAAAAGAGATTGAGCCGATTCCATTAAGAAAACAAGGATTCTATGAAAGACGCACTAAGCGTCTTTTTGATATCACCGCTTCTCTTCTTGCCCTTATCATCTTTTCACCACTCTATCTTCTTGTAGCTCTACTGGTAAGATGCAAGCTAGGATCTCCTGTTCTCTTTACACAAGAACGACCAGGATTAATTGATAAAGAAGGAAAAGAAACCATCTTCAAGATGTATAAATTCCGTACCATGACTGATGAACGAGATGAACAGGGACAATTATTAAGCGATGAAAAACGACTAACAAAGTTTGGAAAATGGCTACGTTCAACTTCACTAGATGAACTTCCTGAAGTCTTCAATATCTTAAATGGCACCATGTCAGTAGTAGGACCACGCCCACAGCTTGTCAGAGATATGGTCTTTATGAGCAAACAGGACCGTATTCGTCATAGCGCTAAACCCGGTCTTTCAGGATTGGCACAGGTCAATGGAAGAAATGCGATCAGCTGGGAAGATAAGCTTTCATGGGATCGACGCTATGTCGAAAAGGTGAGCTTTCTAGGTGATCTAAAGATCATCCTTTTAACAGTAAAGAAAGCCTTCATTAAACAAGAAGGCATCTCCATGGACAATCATGCGACCGCATTGGATTATGGAGATTATCTTCTTGAAAGTGGTCAAATAGAAGAAATGGATTATGACATCAAACAATTTGAAGCCAAGAAAATTCAAAAAAACAATGTCAGAAAAGGCATAGAAGGATTGGTCTCTATTATTATGCCATCATACAATACAGCCACTTTAATCAAGTCTTCTATTCAGTCCGTCCTTGATCAGACTTATCGTAATTGGGAACTTATCATCGTAGATGATTGTTCCACTGACCATACTCAAGATGTATTGAAAGACATTCATGATCCACGTATTACCATTATTTACAATAAAACCAATGAAGGGGCAGCGATGTCTCGCAATAAGGCCTTACGTCTAGCTAAAGGACAGTGGATGGCCTTTTTAGATTCAGATGATCTTTGGCATAAAGATAAGCTCGAAAAGCAGCTTTCATTTATGAACAAGAACAATTACAGCTTCTCTTATACCAACTATGAAGAAATCAATCATCGTGGAGGCAAGATGAATGTTGAAGTGAAAGGGCCAAAACGTATCACCATGAGAGGGATGTATCGCTATTGCTGGATGGGATGTTTAACGGTTATGTATGATGCCAACAAGGTGGGCGTCATTCAAATTGAAGATATCAAGAAAAACAACGATTATGCCATGTGGCTAAAAGTATCTCAAAAATGTGATTGTTTTCATCTAGATGAAACACTTGCCTCTTATCGAAGAGGCCGTCTTGACAGTATTTCTTCTAGTTCACTTTTAACATTAATAACATGGCATTATCGTCTTTTCCGCATTGCTGAAAAGAAAAATCCAGTTATGAGTCTATTGTGTACATTACGCAATATGATATTTGGATTCTACAAGAAAAAACGATATGTCAAGAAAGGGGAAAGGACATAGAATGGAACGTGATTCACTGCTTTATAAATTAAGAAGAAAGACACAGGTAGCTGCCAGATATGTCTTATCAGATGAAACCTTATCAAAGATCTATTACCGTCTTGTCTTAGGCAAGACGCTTCATCTTAAAGATCCAAAGACATTCAATGAAAAGATTCAATGGCTCAAATTGTATTATTATCCAAATGATAAAAATGTGATCAAAGCTACAGATAAATACACTGTAAGAGACTACATCAAAGAGAAAGGATATGGCCGCATTCTCAATAAACTCATTGGTGTATGGGATGATGTCAATGACATCAATTGGGAACAGCTGCCTAGTCAGTTTGTACTAAAATGTACGCATGGCTGTGCCTACAACATCGTTGTTTCAAACAAAGAAGAAGCAAATGAAAAGAAGATCAAGAAACAATTAAGAAAATGGCAAAAAGAAGACTTTGGCAACTTTAATATTGAAATACATTATTCAAAAATAAAAAGCCACAGAATCATCTGTGAAGAATTCTTAGGAGACGTCATCACAGATTATAAATTCTTCTGCTTTAATGGAGAACCACAATTTATATATGTATCCACAGATCTTATTCATGATCGACAGGCACAATTAGGCTTTTTCACTCTTGATGGAGAAAAGATTCCTTTAAAAAGAGATGACTACGCTGATATTGAACAAATGGAAAAACCATCCTTCTTCAACGATATATATATCGCTGCAAAAGATCTCAGTCAGGATTTTCCATTTGTACGTGTTGATTTCTTTATTGCCAACAATACCTTCTATTTTGCAGAACTTACCTTTACACCAGGAGCAGGCATGATGCCATTTAATCCTGATTTATATGATCAAGAGTGGGGGGAGATGCTTCATATTGAACATCTCATCAACAATGAAGACGCATAAGAAGGTGCTGATCATCGGACATTTTGCCCAAGGGCAAAATATGTGCGATGGTCAGACAGTAAAGACATTGACGCTTTATGAAGAATTAAAAAAGAAGTCTTCATGGACTATCAATATTGTAGATACCTATATGAAAAAGAATCCAATAAGACTTCTTTTTACATCATTAAAAGCAATATTGACGCATAAGCAGATTATTGTTCTTTTATCAGGAAATGGCATGTCCTTTTATTTTCCTTTGCTTTATTTTTTTACAAAAGTATTCAAGAAGGAGATCTATCATGATGTCATTGGTGGAAATCTTGATCAGTATGTCAAAGACAACCCAAAGTTTAAGAAGTACCTTAACAGTTTTGAAGTAAACTGGGTAGAAACCCATCTTTTAAAAAAGAAATTAGAAGATGTGGGTGTAACTAATTGTGTAGTTATCCCTAATTTTAAAAGACTGCCCATCACTCAAATTGAAGTGGCCTATCATCCGCTCTTTAAATTCGTACTCTTTTCAAGAGTCATGAAAGAAAAGGGGGTAGAAGAAGCGATTGAAGCTGTTCAACTTATTAACCTTAAAAATAAGGTCTGCCAATTGGATATTTATGGACCCATCGATGAACAATATAAAGAACGCTTTGATTTCGTTATGAAACATGCTCCAGAAGAAGTGAGCTATAAAGGTGTTGTCAATTTCAATGAAAGTGTTTCTACATTAAAACATTATGATGCTCTTCTTTTTCCTACAACATGGAAAGGAGAAGGCTTCCCAGGAACACTTATTGATGCCTTTTCATCCGGGCTTCCCGTTATAGCTTCAAGATGGGCAAGCAATGAGGAAATAGTGGTTCACGGACAAAATGGATGGCTTTATCCTAAAGAAGACATCATGACATTAAGACAGGCAATGCTTACTTTTATGTATGATACAGAAATCTTAACAATGAAAAAACACGCACGTGAAAGTGCGCAGCTCTATCAGCCAGATCGTTATATTCAGATGATCATAGATACACTAGAAAGGAGATGATTATATTGAAACGTTTACTTTGCATTGTCAGTTCACTCGATATGGGAGGAGCTGAAACATTTCTTATGAAAATCAATAGAAGTCTTCCTTCTTCTTATCGTATGGACTTTATCGTCTCTACTAACGAAGGCGTCTATGAAGAAGAAGTAAAAAAACTAGGAGGACGCATTTTTAGAATTCCACTTCGTACCTCTTCTCCAATAAAAAGCTATAAGGCGCTCAAGAAGATTGTCAGTGATCACCATTATGATTACGTACTCAAACTATGCGATACGCCCATTGGCTACTTCGATCTTTTAGCATGCAAGAAAGGTGGTGCAACACATTTATGTGTACGCTCCTGCAATGCGAGCAGTCAGGATTCATTTTTAAGAAAAACCATCAACAACATATTAAGAAAACCTTTCAATCGCATTGCGACTACCAAGATTGCACCTTCTTCATTAGCAGGTGAATATACGTTTGGCAAGAATGAAGATTTCCATCTTCTTCATAATGGATTAGCATTAGAACAATACCGATTTAATAAAGAAGAAAGAGAACGTGTAAGAAAAGAGTGGAATATAGAAAACACATTCGTCATTGGTCATATCGGAAGATTCTCTCATCAGAAGAATCATGACTATCTTCTAGATATCTTTGAAGAAGTCAGAAAAGAAAAAAACGCCAGACTGATGCTTATAGGGGAAGGCGAGCTTCTCTATGATATAAAAGAACGAGTCCAGCATTACAAAGATGAAGTCATCTTCTGCGGTCTACAAAAAAATATTCCATCGCTTCTTTCAGCGATGGATCTTTTTGTATTTCCTTCATTTTATGAAGGTATGCCAAACACCGTCATAGAAGCACAAGCCAACGGCTTGCCTTGTCTTATTTCTGACACCATCACAAAGGAAGTGCTTCTTACTGATTTGATAGAGATGGTTTCTATTGAAGAGTCACCATCTTTATGGAAAGACAAGATAAAAATGAATAGGGAAAGAGAACGTACACATTATGTGGAGGAACTAAAAGAAAAAGGCTATGACATTGAAGATGTAGTAAAGACATTTATCTCACTTATTTTTGAAGAGGAACTATGACAGTCTACTTTATCTTCTTCTTGATCATGAGCCTTATTTGGTTAGCTCTATTCCCCTATATGGAAATAACGTACAATTCTGTCTCTAAATTACAAAAGCAGGTCTTCTGCTTTATAGTTGCGATTCTTTTGATTCTATTGGCTGGAGTTAGAAAGACAAACATGGGGGCAGATACAACCGTCTATCTTCAGGCATTAAAGTACTATCAATCGCTTCCTAGAAATACGATTCTTAGTGCTCCGCTTGTTTATCCCTATGACTTTGAACCGGGCTTTTTCCTATTAACAAAAATAGCAGCCCTATATTCCTTTTCACCAACGTTCTTTCTTTTTGTCATAGCAGCACTTATCTATATACCACTTTGTATATTTATAAGTCATTATTCTGAAAATCCTTACATCAGCATTCTTGTTTATTTTGCATTTGGCTTCTTTGGCTATAGTCTAGGTATCTTTAGACAGCTGATTGCGATTTCTTTTAGCCTGATGGCTTTTCACTTTATTCATAAAAAGCAGCTGCTTCCTTATATAGTAAGCATCCTGTTTGCATCATTGTTTCACACATCTGCATTGATCTTATTGCCATTTTATTTCTTATCAAGATTAAATCCAGAAAAAAAACATCTCTTCATCATTCTGTCAATAGAAGCAATTCTTTTGGTATTAGGAAGACCGCTCGCTCTTTTTATCATTAACAGTCTTCCTTTATATGCTAAATACATTGGCGGTAAATATGACACCTCCGATACGAGCTATACCATGTTAATGATCTACAATCTTATTCTGATTATTTCTTTCTTTATCAAAGATAAAGAAAAGAATCTACAATATGCAAGAAATGCCTTATTGATTGCGATCATCATACTTTGTCTAAGCTATTCAATCACCATTTTAGGAAGAGCAGTACTCTATTACAGCATATTCCTAATTCTGCTTATTCCTGTCATTATTGATCGCATCATCGTCAATAACAAATTGTATTTTTATGGCATCTGTATTTTGTCATTAATATATTTCTTCTATTACATTACAAAAGGATCAATCATTGATCCTTATCGATTCTTTTTTTAAGGAGGGTTTATGATTAAACTCATGCATTTTATTCACGGATTCAATACCGGAGGAGCAGAGACACTCGTCAAGAACTATATGACACATATCGATCATTCTGTTTTTGATGTCACTGTCTTATGTATTGAACATTTTCCCGATTCTCCCTACGAAGACTATCTTAAAAGGCAGGGGATAAAGGTCATCTATCTTTGTGATAATATCAAGCACTTTGATAGTCGTCGTCTAGATCATCGTATCCTCAATCATATAGAAATCTATCTTCAAGTAAGAAAACTTATTAGAGAGGTTTCTCCTGATATTATTCATTTTCATCTGGCTTTACAAAAATATATCCGTTTCGCCAAGCCAAAAAAGAATACAATCATGTTCTACACGCAACATTTTGATTTCTCAAGAATGATTGAAGATCGTATCCAGATGACACATCTCAAATGGGTCATCAGCCACTATCCTACTGAAATTATCGCCTTGCATAGTCAAATGAAAAAAGAGATGTCTCATCTCATCTCTCCTCAATATATTGAGGTATTAAACAACGGTATTGATATTGATCAATATCAAAATCTTCCTTCAAAAGTAGAGAAGAGAAAAGCTCTTCATATTGATGAGAATGCACTTCTTATCGTTCATGTAGGACGCTTTGATAAGATCAAAAATCATGATTTCCTTCTTGATGTCTTTAATGATATTAAGAAGAAGCGTCCGTCAGCTTCTCTTCTTCTGATTGGTTCAGGAACAGAGGAAAAGGCGATTCTTGATAAGGTGAAAAGACTTCATCTAAAAGATGATGTCCACATCTTATCTAACAGAGATGATGTCAATGAATGTCTTCAGATGGCCGATGGGGCAATCTTCCCATCATTTTCAGAAGGTATGCCTATTTCACTTGTAGAAATGCAGGCAGCGGGTTTACCGATTGTCACGTCAGATGTGATTTCAGAAGAGATCAAGGTCTCTAATCTGATTACTTTTCTTCCTTTAGGAAATGCAGCACAATGGGCTGATACATTGATTGATCATATCGAAAGAAGAGAAGAAGTCATCTATGATCACTTGGAAGAATGGGATATTAAAGAGAGCGTAAGAAAGCTTGAACGATTATATTTAGAAAGGTATGAAACATGGAATCACGAATAAAGAATACAAAAAGAAATCTTGTCAGTGGTTTTTTAAGACAGGGTGCCAATATCTTATTGCCGTTCTTGACAAGGACGATGGTACTTTATCTTCTTGGGGCAAAATACCAGGGGTTAAGCAGTCTCTTTCATTCCATTCTTCATGTCCTCAATCTTGCGGATTTAGGTTTTACGACAGCGATTGTCTTTGTGCTCTATAAGCCTGTCGCTTTAGATGATCATGAAAGCATCTGCGCTATTTTAGCTTATTTAAGAAAGATCTATTGGATCATCGGTGCAGTCTTCCTGCTTGGTGGCTTGTTTGTCATGCCGTTCTTGCCAAGTCTTATTTCAGGAAGCTATCCACAAGATCTGAATATTTATTTATTATTTTTTATCTATCTTATTGATACAAGTCTTTCTTATATGCTTTTTGGCTACAAGAGTGTCCTATTAACCGCCATGCAAAGAGATGATGTTGTTAACAACATCTATACTTTCTCATCAACATTGTTGAGGATTGCACAGGTGATTATTCTCTTTATTGCCAAAGACTATATGTTATTTGTGGCATTGATGCCGCTTTGTACATTGTTAAATAACTTTTTGACGCAATACTTTGCCAATAAGTTATTTCCCCATCTTAAGCCGTTAGGACAAATTGATAAGACCACAAAAGAAAAGATCATGCGACAGGTTAAGGGAATCGTTGTCGATCGCATTGGCGATACAGCCCGCAACAGCATGGATTCTATTTTTCTTTCTGCTTATCTTGGTTTAACGACAGTGGCAATCTACGATAACTACTACTATATCTATAGTGCGCTCTATGGCATCACATTAATGATCATCAATGCGATGCAGGCCTCTGTGGGAAACAGTATTGTGAAAGAGAGCGTTGAGAAGAACTATCGTGATCTGTTTAAGTTTACATTTATCTTTGAATGGATCTGCGGCTGGATGGCTATATGCATGTGCTGTCTCTATCAGCCCTTTATGGCCTTGTGGCTTCGTGATGCAAAGATGATTTTTCCAAATTACATCATGGTTATGTTCTGTCTTTATTTTTATCTTATCACCATGAACAATACACGTAATCTTTATACCTCGGGAGCAGGCCTCTATTGGGAGATGCGTGTCTGGTATATCATTGAAGCTATCGGTAATATCGTACTTAATGCGACACTGGGTTATTTCTATGGTGTTACCGGTATTATTCTTGCGACGATCATTACGATCGTGCTCTTTAATTTTATTGCCCGCAATGCGGTATTGTTTGCGCATTATTTTAAGTGCAGTTCACGTGAGTTCTATGTTAAGCATGGAACCTATGCACTGGTCACGATTGTAAATGGGGGCATTACTTACTTTTTGACACGTCTTGTCCCAGTTGATGGTTTTATTGGTTTCATCATTATGATTGTACTTTGTGCCATCATCCCACATCTTCTTTATTATCTTGCTTATCGTAAAAGTGATAGTTATCAGGAGATGGTTGCTTTTGTAAAGACAGTCATCAAGGTGAAACATTAAGGAGGTACAGATTTGAAAAAAATACTTGTAAGATTTGATGATCTTTGTCCCACAATGAACAAAGAACAATGGGAAAAAGCGAAAGTCCTGTTAAAACAATATGATGTCAAGCCACTATTAGGGGTTGTACCAGAATGTCGAGATCCAGAGCTGCTTATTGATAAGGAAGATCTCCATTTCTGGGAAGAAATGAGATCCCTTCAAAAAGAAGGCTACACCCTTGCGATGCACGGCTGCTTTCATGAATGCATCCACCAAGGAAAGACCCTCGTGAGTGGACCAGGGTATTCAGAATTTGCAGGACGCAGCTACGAAGATCAATACGCAACCATAAAGAAAGGCAAAGAAATCCTAGAAGAACATGGCATACACACCACCATCTTCTTTGCTCCTCGCCATAGCTATGATCTTAATACATTGAAAGCTTTAGCAGCCAATGGCTTTACTCACATCTCCGATGGGAAAAGCCATACGGTGTGGAATAGGGAAGGGATCCTATGTGTACCATGTCGCTCAAGCGGATGCCCCGCCATTCGTTTTAACGGATACTATACAGCTGTCTTTCACGCCCATGAATGGGTGCGTGAAGACAAGGCTTTTGCCTATAAGGAATTTGTGTCTTTGTTAGAAAATCATCATCAGGATATCGTTGATTTTAATGAATTTGCATCACGTAAAGAAGGTCATCCATTTGTTCAGATGATAAGTGAAAAAGCATTTATTTTTTATGAAAACCATATTCGTCCAAAGCTCAGTGCTTTGCATGTCTTAATAAAGAGAAGGGGGAGAAAAAATGGAAGAAAGACTTGATCTGCGACAGCTTATTTCATATTTATTTTCATATTGGTATATATTATTAATTTCATTGATATTGGGAGTAACAGGAGGAATTGTCTATCATAAATTTCTGACATCACCGCAATATCAGTCAACAGCTACCGTTTATATTAGAAGCAATCAGAAAGAGATTTCCTATGATGATCTACAGCTAAGCAATAGTCTAGCTTCCGATTATCAGCATATTTTTACCGCTAGTCCTAATTTAAAGGCGGTGATGTCTTCATTGCATCTTTCTTATGATGAAGATGAATTATTAGAAATGATCAATGTAGAACATCCAGCCGACACACGTATTCTTAAGATTACAGTGACTTCCTCTGATAATGAAGAAGCAAAAAAAATAGCGGATGCTCTTGCGGAGGAAGGAATGAAGAGTATTCGTAAACTTGACGGACAAGTTCCTTATCTTGTTCAGCAGGGGAAAGTATCTCATATCAATGTGGGAGCATCGCTAATGGAACATGTCACTCTCTTTGTCATTGGTGTTGTTGGTCTATGTGCGTTGCTTATCGTATTTAAATTCTTTATGAAAAAACCAGGCGAGTAGCCTGGTTTTTTTATTATTCATAGAAGTCTTTATACCACTTGGCAAATGCCCGAAGACCTTCTCTAAGTGTTGTCTTTGGCTTGAAGTGGAAATCTCTTTCTAATGCGGATGTATCCGCATAAGTAATTGGTACATCTCCTGGCTGCATAGCGACAAGTTCTTTATGTGCTTCAAAGTCATAGTCTTCAGGAAGCACTTTAGCACGTATGAGTTCTTCTTGAAGAATAGAGACGAAATCCAATAGATTTTCTGGATGAGAGTTTCCGATGTTATAAATAGAATAAGGTGGAAGAGGAAGACCATCTTCACCGTTCTTTCTTTCTGGTGCACCTTGCATGATACGCTGTACTCCTTCAACGATATCATCTACAAAAGTGAAGTCACGCTTACAGTTTCCATAGTTGAAGATCTTGATTGTTTCACCTTTTAATAGCTTATTCGTAAATCCAAAATAAGCCATATCAGGACGACCTGCAGGACCATAGACCGTAAAGAATCTTAAGCCGGTGCATGGAATATTGTATAGCTTAGCGTAGGCATGAGCCATAAGTTCATTGCTTTTCTTTGTAGCTGCATACAAAGAAACAGGATTATCAACTTGATCATCAGTGCTATATGGTACTTTCTTGTTTGTACCATAGACACTTGAAGAAGAGGCGTAGACAAGATGTTCTACGCCTTTCTTATTATTGTCATAAGAATGACGACAAGCTTCAAGAATATTAGAGAAACCAATCAGATTTGATGAAATATAGGCATCAGGGTTAGTGATAGAATAACGTACACCAGCCTGTGCAGCTAAATTCACTACAATATCTGGTTCATGATCTTTAAAGATAGTATTGATTAACTGTGCATCTGATAAATCTCCTTTAATGAAAGTGTATGAAGAAGAAGGATGTAAAGAAGCTTCTTTTTCAATTTCTTTAAGACGCCAGTTTTTAATGTTTACATCGTAGTAATCATTTAAGTTATCTAATCCTACTATATGAATAGAAGAAATTGTTTTTAATAAAGAAAGAACAAGGTTGCTGCCAATAAAGCCAGCTGAACCTGTTACGAGAACAGTCTTTCCATTTAATTCTATATGTTCCATAAAAACCTCCTAGTCTCTTCTAAATAGATCTCGTGTGTAGACTTTGTCTTTTACATCATCAAGACATGAATTGTATCTATTGGCAATGATGGCCTGTGAAATGCGTTTGAATTCATCTAGATCATTGATAACCTTGCTGCCAAAGAAAGTTGAATGATCAGGAAGAGTTGGTTCATAGATAACGACTGTTGCCCCTTTAGCCTTGATTCTCTTCATAACTCCCTGAATAGAAGATTGTCTAAAGTTATCAGAGTTAGATTTCATTGTTAAACGATATACCCCAATGATAACCTCTTTTTCTTTACTTTCATCATAGCTGCTGTTGGCTTCATAGGCACCTGCGATTTCAAGAACACGATCCGCAATGAAATCTTTTCTTGTCTTATTAGAAGCAACAATGGCTTCAATCATGTTCTGAGGAACATTTTCAAAGTTTGCTAACAATTGCTTAGTATCTTTTGGTAAGCAGTATCCACCATATCCAAATGAAGGGTTGTTGTAATGTGAACCGATACGAGGATCAAGACAGACACCGTTGATGATCTCTTGAGTATTTAAGTTCTTGCTTTCTGCATAAGTATCTAATTCATTGAAGTAGGAAACACGTAGTGCTAAATAAGTATTTGCAAAAAGCTTAACGGCTTCCGCTTCAGTGAAGCCCATAAATAATGTATCGATGTTTTCTTTTAAAGCACCTTCATTTAATAATTCCGCAAAGATTTCAGCTTCTTTTCTGCTTGATTCATCGCATCCTACAATAATACGAGAAGGATAAAGGTTATCATAAAGAGCCTTTGATTCTCTTAAGAATTCAGGTGAGAAGATAATACGATCAGTGTGGAATTTTTCTCTAACAGTGTTTGTATATCCAACTGGAATGGTAGATTTAATAATCATTGTCGCATGAGGATTAACTTTTAATACTAAAGAAATAACATCTTCTACAGCTGATGTATTAAAGAAGTTTTTCTTTGAATCATAGTTTGTAGGTGCTGCAATGACCACAAAGTCAGCTTTGCGATAAGCTTCTTCTCCATCAAGAGTTGCATGAAGATCTAATTCTTTTTCTTTAAGATATTTTTCAATATAGTCATCTTGAATAGGTGATTGATGATTATTGATCATATCTACTTTCTCTTTAACAATATCAACAGCTTCTACATGATGATGCTGAGATAAAAGCGTAGCGATGGATAATCCTACATATCCTGTACCCGCAACAGCGATATTATAGTGTTTATTAATTGTTTTCTTGACTGATCTTTTTTCTTCAAAAAGATCAGTGATATCAAAATGAAGCTGTTCAGATAGTTTTTCAAGCTGTTCAATTGAAGGAACATAGTCCATCTTTTCTGCACGGCTGATCATAGCACGGTTGATGCCAGTTGCTTCTGAAAGCATTTTTTGTGTAAAGTTTAGTTCTTTTCTTTTTGAGATAAGCGTCTCACTTAGGCGCTTCTGGGATAAAGTTTTCATTACAGTCCTCCTTATGTTATTTTAAATAACATTTCATAGAAAATATTATACATTATATTTAAATTAAAATCAATTTTAGGATATAAAAATAAGCTGCTTCATTACAAATGTTATTTAAAATAACAAATATAAAGTTTTAGACATAAAGTATGAAAAAAGCCATAGAATAAGGATGAAAACTTTTGTATAATAGAAATCACGTTTAGAAAAGAGGTGTTATGCGATGAATTTCTGGAATCTATTTGATACCTTTGATAATGAGAAATTCTTTAATCCCTTAACAGGAGAAAACCGTACAATCTATTTTCAGATCATTCAGGCTTTAATAGCGATGGCTAATAGTAGAGAAGATCTTTATGAACAGGATGCTAAAAACAAGATATTTGATTATCAGTCTCTTCTTGAAGAAGAAGCAATGGGAAGCACACCTAATGATATATTAAAATATTTTGAAGAATGTGGATGGATCCGAAGAGAACAGTCAAGAAACGGATTAGAATACTATGTTCGTATCACATCTGAGTGTCGTATCCTGATGGATGGATTGATGAGTGTAAGAAGAGGGGCTGACAACAGTAAAGGCCATATCTTTGCCATGTATGAAATTGTCAGAGCGGCAAGCGATGATACATTTGGCTACCGTCGATTAGAACCTTACAAGCAGATTCTAGAGCCATTGGAAATGCATAAGAATGCCTTGAAAAATGAACTTATTGATTTACGTGATAATATCCTTGCATTAATCAAGAAGCTTCTTGATACCAATGAGCTTTCTCATATGGGACATCTTTTAAGTAAAGAAGAAATGATCAAGGATTTCTTTAACAACTACTTTAGATTAAAGAATGATGGGAATGTATTGGCTTTTATTCCTGTCATCATCAACTATTGTAGAAAGCTAGAATATGAAGATGATGCCTTAATAGAAAAGATGGTCTATGATGCACCACGTGAAGATCATGTCAACCAGGAAACAATTCGTTTAAGACTCAGCAGCATTATAAGCTTTTTGGATTATAGCTATGAAGATAATATGAACATCATTGAAAACCGTATTGATGAATATTATGTACTTGCTAATCAGCGTATACGTATGCGTTTGACTTATCATGATAGTCTTCATCCAGCTATAGAACGTTTCTTCCAGATTGTAAACAACCATCCTGATCTAATGGAAGAAAGTGTAGAGAATATTAATAAGAAATGTATCAATATTGTCAATCAGTCTTTTATAGCAAGACAGTCATTTGATTTAAAGAAGAAAAGAGATATGCATAAAGGACGAGTAATGCCAATTAAGCCCATTGTTATTGATGAAGATACAATCAAGAAAGAACAGGAACTATTATCTCGATCAATAAATAGAGCCTACTCTAAACATAATGTCGCAAAATATATGGATGGATGGCATATTAAGGAGAAGGTACATATCAATAAGGACATGATCAAGAATAAGAAAGATGTCTTAACCTTGATTGCTGCACTGATGTATGTAAACAATGAAGATTTCCCATATGAAATCAATATTACCGATCAAAGATTAGTGACTGATTTTTGTGAAATGCCAGATATGATTATAAGGAGAAGAAAATAATGATAGTAGATGAAGAGATGTATAAAGTTGCTATTAGAAAACTATTAGGTTCAACTTTTATCATGCGAAGAAAAGATAAGAAGGTCTATGACTACATTATGGATAATGAACATCGAGAATTCATTATGTCTAGACTAGAAGAAATCGGCTATGGATTAGAGTGGAATGAAGAAGATGAAATTGTTTCATTAATCGATCTCTCTTTACAAAATGGAGAAGAGACTCCTTATAATTTCCATCGTTTTTCTCCTCATACCATCTATATGCTTTTTGTATTGATGCTTATTTATGAAGAAAAGAAAGCCAATTGGGTAGAACGTATTATCGTAAACTTTGAAGAAGTACAAGATCGACTTCAGTCATTGCATCTTGACATTACGCCATCTGAAAAAAGAAATGCCTATAAGCAGTTTAGACGCTATAATTTGATTTCAGTTAAAGATAGAGATCTTCGTCTTAATGTAGAAGAAGGAGGAACACTAGAAATCTATCCTTCTATTATGTTTTGTATGAAAGAAGAACAGTTTGCATTGGTTTTAAAAGATCTAGAAGAAAAAATAAAGGAAAGGGAAGAAGGTGAAGACAATGATTACAATGACGAGAACATGGCTGATTAACTGGTATGGATTTGAAAACAGCATTGATCGTGTCGGATTAATGACCGATATTACCGGAAACAATGGATCAGGAAAATCTGCCTGGCTTGATGCGATCAAGTATGCCTACATCGGTGATACTGGATTCAACAGTTCATCTGATGCGAAAGGTACAGGCTCGAAAAAAAGAACAATTGATTCTTATGTAAGAAAGCTTATCAATGCATCAAGAAATGAATATGGCAGACCGGTTTCTCAATATAATGAAGTCTATGCCTACATCATGCTTGAATGGTATGATGATCTCAATGATCAATATTTAATTACCGGATGTATTATCAAAGATGATGCAGCTAACACTACAGAAACAAGATGGTTCAATATTGAAAATATGTCACTCGATGATATTCATCCATTAAGTGAAGACAATATTCCTTACACTTTTCAGCAGTTTAGAAAAGTCAATGACATCAGCTATGCGCCTAATAAAGATGAAGCATTCAATGAAGCAATGTCACTATTGGGATTAAAGATTTCTACTTACAATGAAGGAAGAAAGAATTATTTAAGAAAACTTAAATCCATTTTGACTTATGATCCAAAAGAAGTAGGAAAGATCAGTGATTTCATTAAGAACTATGTTCTTGATGATGAAAAGAAAGTTGATATTTCTAAATTAAAGAAAACCAAGGAAGACATTGATGAACTTAATCGTACATTAACACGTTTAGATGAAGAAATCAGTTTTATCAAAAAGATCATTGATCAATATGATCAGTATCATCATTATGATCATATTCTTCTTCTTGATGAAATCAAGAATGCCTACAAGCGAGTTGTAGAAGCAAAGAACACTATTGAGGATATCAATAATCAAATTGAAGAAAATAAAGAAAAAAGAGCAATTTGTGAAAAAGAAAATGAATCCTTAAATGATGAAATACTTCTTCTTGCTCAAGAAATAGAAGGATTAGATGAAACATTGGATGAATGGGATGTCACTAAGTCACTTCATCATTATAAAGATAGAGAATCACAGCTTGAAGAAAAGAGAAGACAGCTTCAATTTAAAAAGCGTGATCTAGAAGAGCTGATGGGACAGCTTAGCTATATTGAAAAGAAGATCAATACATTTAGTGAAGAGAATCATCTAGATGCACTTGATCATAAGATCATTTCTCAAATAAAGACAAAGAAAAAAGAAGCAATCTTTAACTTGCGTCGTATTGTTGAAGAGTGTGCTTCTATCAATAATGCGAAAATACCACTTCTTGAACAAAAGAAAAGAAATGTTCATACACAAAGTGTGGAAGAAAAGGATATTATTGAAGCCTTATCAAAGAATAAGTTTGTCTACCATGAAGCAAAAGAGAATCTGGCTTTAATTAAAGATATCAAGGATGTCTTTAAAAAGAAAAATATTGATTCACCAGTAGAAATGGTCTGCAAGTATGTTACTGAAATAGATGAAGAGTGGAGAGCGGTTATTGAAAACTATCTTGGATGGAGAAGATATGATATCATCGTTGATCCTTCTTATCTTGATATTGCTCAACAGGTAAGAAACAAGGGAAATTATCCTCATGCAAGATTGGTCAATACGTATCAGCTAAAAGATTTTGAATGTGTAGAACAGTCATTGATGGAAAAGCTTTCTGTCAGCAATATTCATGCTGCTCGTTATCTTAAGTTCCTTCTTGGAAAGATTGTCGCTATTGAAGATGACAATGTAAAAGAATATCCACGAGGCATGAAAAAAGATGGGACTGCCAGTCTTAATATGACAATCTTCTCTTTAGATTTTCATCATGTGAACGATTATGTCTTTGGAGAAAGTGCGTTATCTTTAAATATAGAGAAACATGAAAAACATTTGAATGAATTGATGGCATGTCTTTCTTCATTAGAAAAGAATCAGCAGTACGCTCAGGATTTCAAGAATGATTTCCAGGCAATGCTTTCTATTTTGCATGATCAGTATGATTTTGATATTGATCTTCATATAGAAGAAAACAATGAGGCATTGCTTGCATGTCAAAGTCATGTTGAAGAACTGACAAGACAGATGCATGAAAATATTGATTTTGAAAACATCCGTCATCAAAGAGAATTAGCTCTTGAAAAGAAGAAGAACAATGAACAAAAAGTAGCGAATAATCGCTATGAGATGGACAATATTGATCGACAGATCAAGAAGCTGAAGAGTGTGCTTGATACACGTAAAAAAGAAGTAGAAGAAGCAAAGCTGGCATTAGAGGATGCAAGAGAGAAAAATGAGATTACTGCCAATGAGGCTATTAATCAATATGAAGATTATCTTTCTTCTCATAAAGAAGGCAATGTTCTTCCTGAAAGCAAGGCAAAATCTCTTCATAAGAAAAGAGAACAGCTGGTTGCAGGCATTATGGGATTACAGGGAGAATTTGGTGGAAAGTATTATTCTGAAGCCACTATTGTCAATACGTTAGAAGCAGAGAAGATGTTCCGTCATCGTTATAATGATATTCAGATGGGCAATATTGAAATGATCAAGACAGATTTGATTGAAAAGAAATCTCATTATCGTGAAAACTTCAAGAATGAGTTTGCCTTAAAGATCCTTAAGTTCTGTAATGATGCCATGATGGAATTAAAACGACTTAATAAGGAATTAAGTGAAACAGGCTATGATACACAGTATGTCTTTGATGTACATTTTAAAGATGATTCATCAGATTATGCATCAATCATTCGTTTTGGTAAGACATTAAGTGAAGGTCTGCTTACTTTTACATCAGGTAATGTCAATATTGAAGAATTAGATCAGGAAATGGATCAGATTGTAGATGATATCATCAATTCTGATGATATTGATGACTACGCTGATTATCGTAACTACTTGTCTTATGATATTCTCTTCAGCAATGATACAATCAAGCAGGGAAGCTTATCTAAGCAGATTGGCAGCAACTCGGGTGCCGAACTGCAGATTCCTTATACTTTGATCTTAATTTCAGCTTTATTGATGATCTATAATCATCGTGATAATTCATCACGTATTCTCTTTATTGATGAACCATTTGAAAAACTTAGTCCTGATAATGTCATGAAGATGGTAAGATTCTTCAAGGAAAAGAAACTGCAGTGTTTCTTCTGTTCAGCAAGCAATCTTGGCGATATTGGACAGGAAGCAGATGTGATTTTACAGGCTATAAAATATGGAAAAGACAATAGCATGAAACTATTGCCATATCATTTTAAATAGGAATCTTCGGATTCCTTTTTTCAATATGTAATAATTTTAATACAAAGCTTCTATTGTGAACTATAATATAGATATCGCAAAAAGAAAGGGTGATACATATGAAATTATTGCGTGCAATGAGAGAACCTCTTAAATATGTACAAGGAAGAGATGCGACTTATCATTTTTATGATGAAATGCACTATATGGGACATAGATGGCTGTTTATCTGTTCCAACAGTGGATATAAGGCTTGCCATGATGCATTAGAAACAAGCTTTAGGGATCATGATGACTATCGTCGCTATGAAGTATTTGGTGGTCTTTCAAGCAAAAGTGAAATTGAAAAAATGAAATCCATCGTTGAAGAAGACCATATTGACGTTGTCGTTGCAGTTGGTGGGGGATCAGCTGTCGATACAGCGAAAGCAACTGCTTATTATACAGGTAAACATATTGTCATTATTCCAACTGTAGCAGCAACTGATGCCCCATGTACTGGTCTGTCAGTAATTTATAATGATGATGGCAGCTTCAATCAGTATTTATTCTATCCAACTAACCCTGATGCGGTGATGGTAGATAGCCAGGTGATTGCCAATGCCCCAGTGCGCTTTTTGATTGCTGGTATGGGAGATGCCTTAGGTACTTATTTTGAAGGTCGTGCATCTTATCGTACTGAATCGTCAAGTCTTGAAGGAACAGGTATTACAAGAACCGGAATGGCGATTGCGAAAACTTGTTATGACACATTGCGAGAATATGGCTTACAGGCTGTTCGCTCTTGTGAGGAACATGTGGTGACACCAGCTTTGGATGCTATTATTGAAGCGAATGTCTATATGTCAGGAGTAGGTGCGGACAATGTCAATTGTGCAGCAGCACATTCATTCTATAACGGTGTGACTTCACTTGGTGGACATAGTGCTGATCACGGATGCTGCGTGGCTTTTGGGACTCTTGTACAGCTGATTCTTGAAGGTGCTTCAAAAGAAGAATTTTATGAAGTGCAGAACTTCTGTAAAGAAGTAGGTCTTCCTACTACTTTATTGAAACTAGGCATCACGAATCATGAAGATGTGCGCACTATTGCTAAAAATGCATGCGTTGAAGGAGAAACGATTCATAATCTTGCAGGTGATGTCACTCCTGATGAACTTTATGATGCTATTATCTTAGCAGATGCCTTAGGACAAGAACTCTAAAGATTGACTTCCTCTTTCTTGTTGATTAAACTTGAAAACAATAAGGGGGAGAATATATGCATATTAGAGATGCCAAAATTGAAGATGCAAAACGTCTTATTGAAATCTATAACTACTATATTAAAAATACAGCCATCACATTTGAATATGATGAAGTGAGTGAAGATGAGTTTATTGATCGTATGAAGGAGATCATGTCTTTTTATCCTTATCTTGTCATTGAAGATGAAGGTCAAGTTCAAGGATATGCTTATGCTCATGCCTTCTATCCTCGTGCCGCCTATTCATGGTCATGTGAGCTAAGCATCTATCTTGATCACCACGCTAAAGGGAAAGGCTATGGACGTAAGCTTTATGAAGAGATAGAGAAGGCATTATTTAAAATGGGGATGACCAACCTTTATGCTTGCATTAGCGTTCCTGAAGTTGAAGATGAGACATTAACTAACAACAGTGCACAGTTCCATGCACATTTAGGATTTCATAAAGTAGGTACATTTAAAAACTGTGGCTACAAGTTTGATCGCTGGTATCATATGATCTGGATGGAAAAAATCATTAATGAACATGTTATTCATCCATCAATTAAAGCGTATAAAGATATATAATCCATTTTTCACAGTGATTTTACTTCCTTTTTCTATAATGAAGAAGAGGAGTGAAATTATGATTGCGATAAAGCAATTGACAATTGAGAATGTAGATGAACTACTTAAGATGAGAAAACTCTCATTATCGCAGGTCTTTGAAGAAGAAAAGAAAGAGATGAGCGATGAGGAATGGTCAAGTCTTGAGAAAGAGACGAGACTGTATTATTTAGAAGAGCTTGTAGCCAATAGACATATTGCAGTGGCAGCTTATGAGGGTGAAGAGTTATTAGGATGGGGCGGTATGTGTCTTCATCGAGAAATGCCTTCACCTGATAATATGAGTGGTCAAAGTGGATATCTTATGAATATCTATACAAAAAAACAACACCGTGGAAAAGGTGTTGGTAAAGCCATCTGTCGTCATCTTATTCGTCTTGCAAAAAAGATTGGTATTGATAAGATCTATCTTGAAAGTACAGAAGAAGGTAAGCATCTTTATCGTAGGCTGGGCTTTCAGGATACGGAAGACTATATGAAACTATAAAGCAGGGAGAATTATCTCCTTGCTTTTTTGTGTTCAATAAAAATATAAAACAAAAGTGAGAAAATAAAGAAAAATGCAGATAAGATGCTATAACAAAAAAAGAAATAGTCAAATATTGGGGAAGTTTCAGTTACGAACGATATAATGATAAGAATAATTAAAAGAATGCTGTTTAACGTAAGAATTCGTTGTATTAATCTGTTCATTGTTCTTTTCTCCTTGTATGTATCTTATTCTATCATCTGTAAAGATACTTACAATATTTATACATTTAAAATAATGTTTTGAAGAGACATCTGAATAGTAGCATTATTTTAATGTGTTATTGTCAATAAACTTTTAAAAAAGTAAAATTTGTAATAAAATTAACATGGGATTGACTAATAAATGACATTAAGTTGATTCACGCACACAATATGGATTTTAAGGGTGTGGATTCATCAGTTGAAACAAAAAAGTATTTTGATGATGAATATCCCAATTGCACATTATGGATCAATGGATCTTGATTCACTTGAAATGTTGCAGGATATTGTTGGTACATTGCAAGTAAAAGTGCCAAATGATTCACTTGCAAAAGTAAGCGGGATGAAAAAAAGTGACGTTGTTACGATTACCAAAGACAATGTTGAAGAATTTGTTAGAACTAGAGATACAGACAAAGATTATTATGCACAGAATCGACCTGCTCGTCAGCAGGTATACAATGAAGCTTTCTATGCGAAGATTAAATCGATGCTTGAAGATGATTTTGAAGAAACTGTTACTAAATTATATGGATTTGTATCGCGTATTGTTACCAATGTATCCTATCAGGATATTGTTGCTTTTGGTAATATGATGCTCGAATATAAATACTCATCTGATCAAAATTATGTCTTGCCAGGAAAGAATGGCAAGGATAGTGATTATGATGCATATTACCTTGACTAATCATCTCTAAAAGATATGATTGTCAAAAAATAAACTAAAGGAGGTTATCATTTGATGAAAAAAAGAAAACAGGAAGGAGAGTGCTGAGCTTTTTGCTCACGCTGGCAATGGTTGTCGGGCTATTGTCGGGGATGAGACTGACTGCAATTGCAGCAGAAAACAGTACAGATTACACCCTCACCATCCCGTCCACGCTGACGGTTGCGAACAGCGGCTGGAACGCCACGGACGGCATCAGTGCCACGGGTTCACTGGCCGACGGCAAGAAGCTGACCGTGACCGCAAGCTCCGAAAATAGCTGGGCGCTCAAGTCCGGCGACAACTCCGTGGGCTACAACCTGGCGACTGCCACGGGCACTTACAGCGGCAGCGCAACACCCGCCTCTTGGGAGTTCACCGAGCTTTCCAATACCGCAGCGACCAAGCCCATGGGCATCATCGTGGAGGATTACACCAACAAGCCCGCTGGCACCTATCAGGACACCGTGACCTTTACGGCGAAGGTGGAAAACACGGGTATTCCCGTATCCAGCGTTACCATCAACAACGCCCCAACGGAAGCCCTTTTCGTCAATTCTACGGGAACGCTCACGGCAACCGTTTCGCCAAATGACGCGACGGATAAGACCGTCACATGGTCGAGCAGCGACCCCGACTATGTGAGTATCAACGAGACAACAGGCGAATACACGATCATGGGAAAAAAAGGCTACGGCTCGGCTACTATCACTGCAACGGCAGGTGATAAAACAGCTACCTGCACCATAACAGGAAAGGTTCACCATACCTCACTGCAAGCCGGAGATATAATCCGTGTAGGAGAAACGATTTATACTGGCGGTAGCTGGTCTGTTAATATTAAGCCAGTTACGAGCTTTGGGACTTATGCCGGAGTAATCACATTGGTTGAAGATGAAACAAATGGTAAATTATACTATAAATTTAGTCGTGGAAGTAATAACTCTATGCCAAACTGGACAAGCTTTAGAGTAACAGATAATACTGACGGGCTTTATATAGTAAGTGGTACAGGTACAGGTTCAGATAGGTTTGTATTTGGAGTCCATACGAAATAACACCATTTTATTATTGAGCCCAAAATGTCCATTTTGTAAACAGCCTGAAAAGCAAGGAGAAATTATCTCCTTGCTTTTTTGCGTTCAGTAAAATAATAAATGATGATAACAGCTATAAAATAGCTGGCAGAAGCTATGCTGTAATAAAAGAAGAAAATGTCAAATAAATCAGATGTGTTCATTAAAATAGCAATGCTGATGAAAAAAACAGTACGAAACAGTTTGCAATAAGAATACGATGCAGAACTCTATTCATGATTCACGCTCCTTTGTTTTATTCTAACAGTTATATGATGTTGACAAGACTTATGCTCTTGAACAAAAAGAGATACTGTTTTTATAATTATAAGATTATTCACGTACTACCGTTCGGTAGCTTTTTTCCATTTTTTTTAATTTGATCTTCTTTTAAAAAGTAATTTTTATGTTATAATATTTTTATATTTTACAAAAAATGCCGTTTATCAGTATTTTGGTTATAGGAGGGGTAGTGTGAATTCAGCAAATGAATCACTTAAACAGTTTAACGATGATGTCTATGAGATTGATCTTAAAGCTTTGTTTATAAAGATCAAGACATTATGGTACTTTGTCGTTGTATGTGCATTAGCAGGAGGTATCTTAGGATTATCTTATTTTACATTTTTGTCAACACCACATTATCAGTCTAGTTCGATGGTGTATTTAAGAAGCTCGGATAAAAAGATTTCATTGGAATCTTTACAGTTGAGTTCTAACTTAACATCAGATTATGAAATTATTTTTACATCGAGACCTAATCTTGAGGCAGTTATTAATAAGCTTTCATTAAAGTATACAACAAAGCAGCTTAATAATATGATAAAGATTGAAAATCCTCAGGAAACACGTATTTTAAAGATTTCTGTTACTTCTGATAGTGCTACAGAAGCGATGAAAATCTGTAATGCTCTTGTAGAAGAAGGAATGGATGACATTCGTGAGATTGATTCACAGGAACCATATCGTATTGAAAAAGCAATTGTTAATAATGAAAGAGTAGGACTTAGTCTTTTGAAATCAACTGCTTTAGGTGGCTTAATTGGTATGCTGCTTTGTTTAGGATATATTACATTGCGTTTTGTACTTGATGATGCATTTACGAGTGTTGAAGATGTGGAAGCAACACTTGATCTTCCAGTATTAGCGGTTGTAGTAGACGATAAAGCATTGCATTATGTCAAGAAATCTGGAAAGAAGAGAGGTAAGAAATAATGGAAGAGAAAAATTTTATTGAAATTGAAACACAGATCATTACAACTCATTCTTCTTCTCTTGAATCATTTAAGAAGCTAAGAACAAATTTAATGTATACGGATAATCTGAAAGTGATTTCATTGACATCTTCTATTCCTGATGAGGGAAAGACTGTTATTGCCTTTAATTTAGCATATGCTTTTGCTCAGATGGGCAAGAAGGTCTGTCTTGTGGATTGTGATTTAAGAAGATCATCTTTAAAAGAGTATCTAATGCTTACTAAGCATCATGATGGTGTTTCTGAACTTTTAACTAATCAAGGAAAAGATGGTCTAAACAGTACTAATATCGATAATCTCTATATCATGTTGGCAGGTAAGACACCGCCAAATCCATCAGAGATTCTTTCGTCTTCTCATTTTACAGATATGATTGAATCTTTAAGAGAACAGTTTGATTATGTGATTATCGATACACCACCTGTAGCGGCTGGATCTGATGCAACTGTTGTATCACGCGCAGTTGATGGAACTGTATTCGTTTTAAGAAATGAATTCACTTCAAAGAAGGTTGCCAAGCGTGCAATTGGTGAATTAACAAATAACGGAGGAAGAGTTGTAGGGGTTGTCCTGAGTCGAGTAAAAGCTTCTTCCCAGGATTATGGCCGCTATGGCTACTATGGATATTATGGATATTATTAAAGAACAGAAACGAAAAAAGTTTGCGTTCTTTCTTATCGGATTATTGTCAGTCGCATTGTGTATTGGACTTGTTGCAACTTATCATAAAGGTGAAAGTACTAAGGTTAATAAGGATTCTGATTATCGTCATATTAGTTATCATGGAAAGAGCTATAAGTACAATACGTCAATCATTTCAATTCTTTTGTTAGGAATTGATAAGACGGAAAAGAACCCGGAAACAGAAAATGAACTTGGACAGTCTGATGCAATGGGATTATTGGTTTTTGACCGTGCAAAGAAGCAGGTGAAATTGATTTCTATTCCCCGTGATTCTATAACATCAATTGAAAAGACTGATTTTGATGGAGAATCATTAGGATGGGAAAAAGATCATATCAATCTTGCTTATGCTTATGGTACGGATGAGAAATCTGGATGTATGAAAGCCATGCGTGCTGTCTCTAAGATGATGATGGATATTCCGATTGCTCGCTATGGGTCAATGGATCTTGATTCCCTCAAACTGCTGCAGGATATTGTTGGTACATTACAAGTAAAGGTACCAAATGATTCACTTGCAAAAGTAAATGGAATGAAAAAGGGCGATGTTGTGAAAATCACAAAAGAAAATGTTGAAACATTTGTCAGAACCAGAGACACAGATAAGGATTATTCTGCACAGGATCGACTTGCTCGTCAGCAGGCATACTATGAAGCTTTCTATGCAAAGATAAAAGCGATGCTTAGTGATGATTTCGAATCGACTGTTGCTAAATTGTATGGATTTGTATCACGTATCGTTACTAATGTGTCCTATCAGGATATCGTCACATTTGGCAATATGATGCTTGAATATAAATACACATCTGATCAAAACTATGTCTTGCCTGGAAAGAATGGCAAGGATGGCGATTATGATGCATATTACCTTGATCAATCATCTCTAAAAGATATGATTGTCAAAATATATTATGAATAGGAGGAGAGTATTATGAAAAAATTCATGATGGCATTTGTGCTTGCGTTCGCAATGGTTTTCTCTACGTTCGCAGGTGTCAATGCGGCTGGATCAAAGACAGCAAGCTTAGCGCTTAAAAAAGCAAGCAAGAGCGGAGTTGCTTTATCTAGCAAGATTACTTCAAAGAAAGGGGTAGCTGCTAAGTATAACAAAAAATCTACTTCAGTAGCTAAGGCACTTAAGGGACAGAAAGTTGTTAAAGCTAAAGGCGTTAAATTAAGCAAGTTGAAAAAACTTTCTAAGATGGTTCGTATCTATAGAAAAAAGAATAAATCATCTAAGAACACTAAAGTAACTCTTAAAGTACCTAACCTTTCTAAGAAAGTAAAGAAAGTTTATGCATTACATTACAATGCAAAAGCTAAAAAATGGTACATCACTAAGTTAACTATTAACCGTAAGAACAAAACTGTTACTGGTAAATGGAACAGACTTGGTACTACTGCATTAGTTTATACAGCTTAATGTAATAAAAAAGAGATAATCCTCTATGGGATTATCTCTTTTTTTATGGTAAAATGACTACTAGAGGTGATTCAAATGGGGTATGTAGATATTCATGGCCATTATGCATGGGACATCGATGATGGAATCTCTACAAAAAACGAAGCAGAGCAAGCTCTTGCTTTAGCTCGGGAACAAGGAATCTCTGACATAGTTGCGACACCACATTTTACAAGTGGCTTCATGAGCAGCGATATCAAAGACATTGCGTTAGATCGCATCAATGAATTAAAAGAATTAGCAAGACAGTTTGATATCAACGTCTATAGTGGATGTGAACTGATGCTTAATGAAAACAGTACTGAAGTTGTAGAAAAAGACTTATTTCTTCCAATAGAAAATACGCATTATGTTTTATGTGAATACAATGTTATCAAGCCAACAGATAGCTTTATGGAACATTTTGATGATTATCTACGTGCAATCATTAAAAAGGGCTATATTCCCATCGTGGCACATATTGAACGATATTTCCATAGCGTATTAGACATTGATTATGTACAGTATCTCATCGATTTAGGATGTGTGATCCAGGTCAATACTACAAGCATACTTGATAAGCAGTCTCTCCATCATAAAAATGCGATGACATTACTTGATCGCAATATGGTACATGTGATCGGCACTGATACACATAGAGCGCAGGGAGGACGTATTCCTAATATGCAAGAATGTTATAAGTATCTTGTAAAATACGGATATCCTAAAGCATATTGCCAGTTGTTAATGGATGAAAATGCGCATCAGATTTTATTGGATAAGCCTATTACTCATCCAAAATATAAAAGACATTTAATCAAGAAAATGCTTCATCATAAATAGTGCTCATAAAAAGCACTATTTTTTCGTTTTGTGAAAATGAGGATAGAATAGGGAGTTTCTCATGTTAACCTTAATATAAAGGGGGGCTCATATGAGAATATCATCTTCGGATTATGCTATTGAACATTGTTTTTTCACTCATCTCGATGAAGTACGCCACTACCATGATTCCTTGAAGATCAACTACATCTTAAAAGGAAAACTAAAATATACGGTAGAGGGAGAAGAAACTATTGTAGAGAAGGGTGATCTTTGCCTCGTTAATAATAATGTTTTTCATGAAGCGATTTTACTTGAAGACACAGAAATGCTTTCTTTGATAATCAATCATCGCTTCTTGTCATGGATGCTTAATCATAAGTATTTTGGTTTTGCGATAAGAAAAAATCCGTATCGCACGCCAGAGCTTATACTTATTCTTTTGAAAGTCTATTCTTATCATAAAAAAGATAGGATGCTTGAAACGTATTTATTATTGTTGAAGATGATAAAGATTTTAAAAGAAGAAACAGGAATAGTATCTACTGATTCATTTTCTTCTAATGTTCTTCTTTTTGTTCAGCAATATATTGATAGACATTATCAGAATCATATTAATCTGGAAGCTCTATCTGAATTGACGCATTATAATGAAAGCTATCTTTCTACACAGTTCAAGAAGACGTTTGGTATTGGCATCAATGAGTACTTAAGAAATGTACGTATGGAACATGCCTTATTGGACCTTATGGAAAGTGATAAGAAGATATTGGAGATAGCTTTTCAGAATGGCTTTGAAAGCATTCAGTCTTTTAATAGAATCTTCAAGAAGCTTTATGATGAGACACCTAAGAACTATCGTGAAAGAAGTAGAGAAATGGTATGTCCTTCCTAGAAAACTGGGAAGACATGTCATTCTCTTTTTCTTTACAATAATTATAAGGAGGGCATTATGATGAAAAAGATAATGACTATTGTACTATCTGGCATAATGATGCTTTCATTTATGATTATGCCAATTCATGCCTCTTCATCATACCAGGCACAGCTTTATGCGAGCGTTACTGATGCAGGTGAAGTGGTCGATCGTATTGTTATTGATTTTCATTCCTTGAAGTCCCTGAAAGGTATCACTAAGAACAGTTTTACGATCAATGCGAAAAGCATTGTGGATTTTGGAGTAGATAAAGGAAATGTCTACTATGATACCAACAGAACCATCGAGAAAGTAAAAAAGATGGGCAAGAAAGTGATACTGTATTTAAATCAAGGAGAAGGCTCTACATTGACATGGCTCACTGAACAGCGTAATTATCCTGGTAAGCTGATTTATACGATTACGCTTAATCATGATTTGTATTCTATCAAGAAGGAGGATGTGAGATTTATTATTAAGAAGAAGATCATCAATGAAGAAACATCCAAGTTCAGAAGTGTCAAAGGACACTACGGATTGAATTATCAGTTCTATAATGCCAATAGCAGACGTCTTATAGTGTGGTTCCACGGCAATGGAGAAGGAGATATCAAGGGACAGACTCATAATAATGTCGCACAGATGCTCGCTAATCGTGGAACTGTTGGATGGGCTACAAAAGAAGCACAAAGAACATTTAAAGGCGCTAATGTGATGGCATTCCAGGTACCAGATACTTGGTATAATGCTGATAGTGAGAATCTGCTTGAAAGGGCCTATAAGGAAATTATATTTGTAGCAAAGAAATATCGTATCAATAAGATCATGGTATCAGGAGCTTCAGCTGGTGGCTATATGTCAACACGCATGATTATTCGCTATCCATGTCTCTTTGATACAGGTATCATCATTTGTCCAGCAATTGTCAATCAAGTCTCAAATGAGGATATTTTGACAATGAAGAAGGCCAAGACTTCCATATGGCTTGTTCAGGGAGAAACAGATGCATCTGTCGATCCTAAACAAAGTTCTAAGCGTATGTGGTCACTATTAAGTGAAGGACAAAGAGTACATCAGCGTACTGATCGCTTTGGCTATACAACATATGAAACTGCTAATGACAGATTGAAGCTGACGCTCTATAAGACATATGATGGAAAGATTAAAGTGTATGAAGACTATAACTATGATCATAGACGAGAAGCTGTCTACTACAATGATCATTGGACATGGATCTATGTCATGAGAAATCATCCACGTAGTGTTAAAGGAATAAGTATCTTTAATTGGGCATCACGTTATATGAAGTAAAGCGCAAGAATTTGCGCTTTTTTCTTTTTAGAAGATAAAACTTTCTATATTGATTTGAAATATGTTATCCTTAAAGAAAGAGTAACAGATAAGTATTGCAAAACCTAGGAAGAAGTAGGAAAATATAAAGGTAGTTTAGTTCATGATGATTTAGAAAATAGCAACACGCATTTACGATTATTTCTATAAGACTTGCTTTTTTTTCTATAACGTAATATATTAATATTTGTTATAATAGGCAAAAGGGGATGGATTTATGGCAGGACAGAATGTCAGTGATTTAAAGCTTGTAATAATTGAGCTAGATGGATGTATCTTTCCATTAAATCATTATCGTTATAACTTTTACAAAAACTTATGCAAGAAACAAAAGGTCGCAATGGATCGACAGACTTTCTATAATGCCTTGGGAAACATGTTTACCATGTATGATTCATTGCCTCTATCTAGTACGACGAACTCATCTTCGTTTAACCAGACTGTAGAAAAAGACCTATATGATTATCTTGAGGTGAAAGGCATTAAGCCTAATGATGGCGTAATGGAACTTTTGGAATATCTTAAACAGAAAGATATTAAGATTGCGGTTGTTTCAACGCATAAGACAAAAGATGCTATTCGTTATCTTGAAAAAGGAAAACTATATAATAGAATCGACTACGTTATTGGTACAGATACTAAGCTTCAGCCATTCCCATCAACGGACATTATCGATTTTCTCATTGAAAAATATGGCGTAAATAAGTCTCAGACATTGCTTATTACTTCTATTGGACAATTGTTGGATTCAGGACATGCAGCTGGCATTAATCTTATTTATGTAGAAGATCTTGTAAAGGCTGGAGATAAGGAACATACAATCTCTTACGAAGTATCTAAGAGCATGTATGAAACATTGAATGACATTATCTTTGGACGCTATGAAGACTTCTCAATGTATCAGTCCATTCTTGGAATGGATGATAATATGTCACCAGAAGAGCTTCATTCCGTAAGAGGACATCTTGCAGATGTCTACAGTGGAGATAATGACTTGATGGATATCGTCAACAAGACATATGAATGGCGACTTTCAGAATTGAATGTTGATCCGGTAGCTTTAGATGATGAAATCTCTAAGACACAGCAACTTAAGATCATCAAGCAAGAAGAGCTTGAAAAAGAAGCACAACGTCTTGAAGAAGAAAAACGTCAACAGGAAGAAGTTCCTGAGGAGTTACCAGCTGAAGAAGAGGAAGAACTTCCACTTGATGATACTGAAGAATCAACATCAGAACTTTCATTGGAAGATGAACTTGCAGGTCTAGAAGACATGCTTTCAGCTATTGAACGTGGTGCTCAGGAAAATGAAGAAGCTGCTGAAGAGTTAGTTGAAGATGAAGAAGATGATCTTGAAGCAGAACTCAAGGCTCTTGAAGATTCTCTTCCTTCACTTGATGAAGAGGAAGAAGAACCTGCAGAAGAAGATGAAGAATTTGTTGAAGAAGAAGCAACTAAGGAATTTAAGCCAGTTGATAAGCCTAAAGAATTTTTCTTCCCAGATGATGATGAAACATCATTGTCTTTAGATAAGCAGGCTACTGGTGAATTGGATTCTGTTATTGATAAGATCTTTAGTGAAGAAGAAAAAGAAACTGAAGAAGAAAAAGAAACTGATAAAGAAGAACCAAAGAAAAAGAAAGTTACACTTGAAAAAGTGGGATCTGCTTTAATGAATATTCTTTATACATTCTCTCTTTCACTTGTTATTCTTGTTGTTGGATTATTGATCTATACAAGTTTACAGGCATCATTTGAACATGGGGTACTTTCATTTGTGAAAGATATCTATCTTGTTTATAGCAATATTGCCAATGCTTTCATGTCAGCAATCTTAACAGTGCTACATGCCATTATTCCACCAATTCCAAGCTATGCGAATTGGATGAAAAACAATGGTGTTATCTCATCAGCTGCTGCTGGTGTCGCAAATGTGTATTTCTTCAATACTTTCATTATTGCGATTGTAGAAGTTGTTGTTTACTTTATTAACAAGAAAAAAGATAAAGAATAAGACCGCTAAGATTAGCGGTCTTTATTTATATAGGCATATTGAATTGCCATGATTGTCTTTGCATCCATTATTTCAGATGTAAGGACTTTTTTATATGCTTCATCTAATGGCATCTTAATAAGATTAATGAATTCATCTTCATCTTGAGGAAGAGAATCATCTACTTCCTTAAAATCTTTTGCTTCATAGATATAAAGCACTTCACTACAATATCCCGGAGTAGGGAGAGCCTTAAAAATCAGATTCATTGAAGAAGCACGTCTGTTTGTCTCTTCTTCAAATTCCCTGAAGCAGGCTTCATCAGGATTTTCTCCTTTTTCAAGCTTTCCGGCAGGAATCTCTAAAGTATCGATGCCATTCGGATAGCGGTATTGTTTAACAAGAAGGATACAGCCATCTTCAATGGCAAGAATGCCCACACCTCCACGGTGAAGCACCACTTCTCTTAAGGCAGTATTGCCATCAGGAAGTCTTACTTCATCATGAGTAACAGTGATGACTTTTCCTTCAAAGATTGTCTTAGAACGCAATTTTTCTTCCATAATATGTACCTCGCTTTATAAATTATAACATAAAGAAAAAAGAAAGTAATGCGGGGGATGCATTGCTTTCTTCTAAGATCACACAGAATGTGATGTCTAGAGGGCCATATTATGGTTTCTACCCATAGTTATGATAACAAAACATAGTTTTGATGTAAAGGCTTTCATAAATATTTTTTATTTTTGTCAATCGGATATGCTATAATGTTGGCGGTGGTAAAAATGAAGAAATTAATTATTGATCAAAATAACGAAAATCAGCGTATAGATAAGTATTTAAAGAAGCTTTTGTGTAAAGCGCCATCTTCTCTTGTCTATAAGATGCTAAGAAAAAAAGATGTCAAAGTAAATGGGAAACGTGTCAAGGAAAACCATATTCTTCATCTAGGAGATGAGGTTTCTCTTTTCTTATATGATGATAAGTTTAAAGAATATACTTCACCCCTTACAATTCACGATCTTCCAATCACATTTGATGTAGTCTATGAAGATGAACATATCCTCATTGTCAATAAGCCAGCAGGCTTACTAGTGCAGCCGGATATCAATGAAGATATGAACACACTTTCTAATCAGGTGCTGACATACCTTTATCAAAAGGGCGAATATGATCCTGAAGCTGATCTTGGCTTTACGCCAGGACCAGTTCATCGTCTTGACCGCAATACCAGTGGATTAGTCATGTTTGGTAAGGATATGCGTGCCTTGCAGGATCTTAATGAAATGATGAAAAAACGTCATTGCATTGAAAAGACATATCGCACAATTGTAAAAGGCTATGTAAAAGATCAGGAACTGATTGACTATGTTATCAAGGATGAAAAAGAAATGAAGATGCATATTGTCCCTTCGACAACACCTAACAGTCTAAAGATGCATACAAAGGTGCACGCTCTTATTTCTACAAAAGACTACTCCTTGATTGAAGTAGGACTAGTCACTGGTCGTACACATCAGATTCGTGTGCACTTGTCTAGTATCAATCATCCCTTGATGGGTGATAAGAAATACGGTGATTTCGAATGGAATAAACAAATCAAGAAAGAGTTCCATCTTAATTCACAGCTGCTTCATGCTTATTCATTATCTTTTGTAAATCCAATTGGCAGCATGAAGTATATGAAAGGAAAGACAATCACATGTCAGGTTCCTCAGAAATTTAAAGAGATTCAAGAAAAATATTTCAAATAAATTTATATTTTCTCTTAAATGACATAAGGTATTTTGTATCTATCTCGATTGTTTTATTGAAAGAGAACATTGAGTAGAGAATTCATAAAAATACTTTAAATAACCTCTTCTCAATAAATTATTTCACAGGTATAATAATAGAATAGAGGAGGAAATAAACTGATGAAATTTTATATCGGAGTCGATCTAGGTGGTACTAATGTACGTGCCTTATTAGTAGACGAAAATGGACAGACATACAGCGAAGTAAAAGAAAGCACAGAAAAAGAACATGGTGTAGATTATGTCTGCTCTAAAATTTCAAGAATGATCCGTACATTGGATTATGATGCTTGCAATGGTTTTGAAAATGTAGAAGGAATCGGTATTGGAGTTCCAGGCCCAGTAGATACTGTTAAAGGCGTTATGATTATGGCAAGCAATCTGCCAGGATTTGAAGGTTATCCAATCGTAGATAAACTTAAAGAAGAATTCAATAAACCAGTATTCTTAGATAATGATGCAAATGTAGCTGGTTTAGCAGAAGCTATTCTTGGTGCAGGTAAAGGATATCCTACTTGTTACTTTATTACTGTATCAACTGGTATCGGCGGTGCCTTCATCGTTGATGGTAAATTAGTTTCTGGTGGTCGTGGACATGCCGGAGAAATTGGAAACATTATTGTAAAACCAGGTGGATATAAACAGGGGGCATTAAATGCTGGTGCAGCTGAAGGTGAATGTTCAGGTACTGCAATTACTAGAAAAGGTGTTGCCGCCCTTGGGGAAGATAAAGTAAAACATGCAGGTAATGTCTTTGATTTAGCAGCAGCTGGAGATGCACAGGCTAAAGCAATCTGTGATGAAGCCGTTGATGAATTATCTACTTTATTGGCAAACATTGCACATACAGTAGATCCACACTGCTTCGTTCTTGGTGGCGGTGTCATGAAAGCTAGAGATTATTTCTGGGATACATTAAACGAACAGTTCAATGCTAAAATTCATGCAGGTATGAGAAATCATATTCCACTATTATTAAAGAAATTAGATGACTGTGGTGCTATTGGAGCAGCAATGTTGCCAATGTCTCAGTTAGACTAATAAGATGGGATTATTCCCATCTTTTTTGATATAATGAAATATATATTAAGGTATTTTCATACCTCAGGAGGTTAATATGAAAGACTGGTATCAGATGAATGAAGAAGAGCTACTAAAATATCTCGATGCTTCTCTTGATGGACTTAGCAGCAAACAAGTGCAGGAGCGTATAAATAAGTATGGAGAAAATAAGCTTGAAGAATCAAAGAAGGATTCTATCTTCATGATTTTTATAAAACAGTTTGCGGATCTTCTTGTCGTCATCTTGCTTATTGCGGCTATTATTTCCTTGTTCACTAAAGATGTAAAAAGTGCTGGTGTCATTATTGCGGTTCTTATATTGAATGCAACACTTGGTACATGGCAGAGCGTTGTTGCTAATAAATCTCTTGATGCCTTGAAGGCCATGTCTTCACCACATGTCAAGGTCAAGCGTGATGGCAACATTCATCAGCTTGCATCTAAGGAGATTGTACCAGGCGATGTTGTTTTGCTTGAAGCGGGGGATATGATCTGCGCGGATGCGCGACTTATTGACGAAGCTTCGCTTCAGGTCAATGAAAGTGCCTTGACTGGCGAGTCTTTACCGATTGATAAGAAGGTGGATGTTATTTCTAAGGCGTCTCTTGCAGATCGTATCAATATGGTTTATTCTGGTACGCTTGTAACGGCGGGAAGAGGAGAAGCTATCGTGGTGGCTACTGGAATGCAAAGTGAGCTTGGAAAGATTGCCACCTTGATGAATGATACAAAAGCTAAACGTACCCCTTTACAAAAGACAATTGATCGCTTCAGCAAGCGTCTTGCGATAGGGATTCTCTTGATATCAGCCATCGTCTTAGTTTTGCAGCTTTATCGTGGTACACCACTTATGGAGGCTCTTCTATTTGCGGTTGCTTTAGCGGTTGCCGCTATACCGGAAGCATTAGGTTCCATCATCACAATTGTGCAGGCAATGGGCATGCGCAAGATGGCAGAAGAACAGGCTATTGTAAAAGAACTCTCAGCTGTTGAGACATTAGGAAGCGTTTCAGTCATCTGTTCAGATAAGACGGGAACATTGACACAAAACAAGATGACAGTGGCGGATGTCTATCTTGATCATGAACGCATTGATCCTAATAATCTTTCATTAGAAAAGAAAATTCATCGACGTTTTCTTTATGCCTGTGTTCTTGCCAATGATGCAAGCATTGTCGAAGGAGAAGGAATAGGGGATCCAACGGAGTATGCACTGATTGATATGTATCATCATGTCAAAGGCATTCGTCATCCACAAAGTGGGCATCTGTTAAGTGAAGGAATGGTACGTGACTTACTGCCACGTATTGATGAAGTTCCTTTTGATTCAGAAAGAAAGCTGATGTCTACTAGACATAATATGAAAGGAAAGATGACAATCTTTACTAAAGGGGCAGTTGATGTTCTTTTAAATAGATGTAAATCCATCATGACAAGTGAAGGCGTAAGAGCTATTACAAAAGAAGATATTGAGGCAATCATGAAGATGAATCATTCCTTCTCAAATGATGGACTTCGCGTTCTTGCTTTTGCCTATAAAGAATCAAAAGAAAAACTCACGCTCTCAAGTGAAAATGGCTATACCTTCATAGGTCTCGTCTCATTGATCGACCCGCCACGCCATTCAGCCTTAGAAGCGGTGGCGCAAGCGAAAGCGGCAGGCATCCGCACGGTGATGATTACCGGTGATCATAAAGATACAGCGGTAGCGATTGGCAAAAAGATCGGTCTATTTAGCGAAGGCGATAAAGCTGTCACAGGTGAAGAGCTAGATGAAATGAGCGATGAAACACTGGCTAGGGAAATAGCCACTATTTCCGTCTATGCCAGAGTCTCTCCACAGCACAAGATTCGCATTGTCGAAGCTTGGCAGAAAAGTGGACAGATTGTCTCAATGACAGGGGACGGCGTGAATGATGCACCTGCACTTAAGAAAGCAGATATCGGTGTGGCCATGGGCATCACTGGTACAGAAGTATCAAAAGATGCAGCGTCAATGATTTTGGCAGATGATCATTTTGCGACAATCATCAAGGCGGTACGCAATGGTCGTGTTATCTATGACAATATCAAAAATGCCATTTTGTTCCTGTTGTCAGGAAACCTGTCCGCCATCCTTTGTGTGCTTATGACCTCGCTTTTATCTTTGCCATTGCCATTTTATGCGGTACAGCTGCTCTTCATTAATCTTGTGACAGATTCTCTTCCTGCCTTGGCTATTGGGGTGGAACCTGGACATGAAGTGATGAACAGAAAGCCGAGAGATCCGCATGCTTCACTGATGGATAAGGTGTTTATTAAAACGATGATCATACAAGCACTACTGCTTTTTGTATTTGTGATGTCATCTTATTATGTTGGCTTATCTTCATCGTTCGCACATGCTTCATCCATGGCTTTCTTGACATTGACATTAGCTAGACTTTTTCATGGTTTAAATTCAAGAGGAAAAGAAAGTCTTTATCGTTTAGGATTAAAGAACAAGTATTGTTTTTATGCGATTGGGGTAGGCATTGTGCTTGTGTTGGGCGTTTCTTTAACTGATTATGGAAGAATGCTTTTTAAAGTAGAAAGACTATCCTATATGCAATGGGGAGCAGTCATATTGTTTGCATTGTTGCCGACAATATTGATACAATTATATAGGCTTATCAGGGAATACCAGTCTTAATAGGCTGGTATTTTTTCTCTTGATAAAAGCTCTTTTTTTATATTTACAAATGTGTTAGAATGAGGGACGCAAGGAGGATAAGATATGAGTCAAAGAGTTGTATTAGGTTTAAGTGGGGGAGTGGACAGTGCAGTTGCTGCTTACTTGCTTAAAAAACAAGGATACGAAGTTATTTGTGTCTTTATGAGAAACTGGGATAGTTCTCTTAATAATGATATCTTAGGAAATCCAAATAATGATGCATCTGTATGTCCGCAAGAACAGGACTACAATGATGCCTGCAAGGTAGCAGAACATCTTGGTTTAGAAATCAGAAGAGTTGATTTTATTAAGGAATACTGGGATTCAGTTTTCACTTATTTCTTAGAAGAATATGCTAAAGGAAGAACACCTAATCCAGATATTCTATGTAATAAACATATTAAATTTAAGGCATTCTTAGATTATGCCAAAAAGATTGATGCTGATTATATTGCGACAGGGCATTATGCACGTGTTGAACATCATGAAGGTGAAGACAGCGTAATGCTACGTGGTGTAGATAATAATAAAGATCAGACATACTTCTTATGTCAGTTGGCACAGTTCCAGCTAAAAGAAGCTTTATTCCCAATTGGAGAATTGACAAAGCCTGAAGTAAGAAAGATTGCCGAAGAGCTTGATTTACCAGTTGCTCATAAAAAGGATTCTACTGGAATCTGTTTTATTGGGGAAAGAGATTTCAAGGAGTTCTTAAAGAATTATATTCCTGCTAAGCCAGGAAAGATTGTCAATTATGAAAATAAGGAAGTCATTGGTGAACATCAGGGTATCATGTATTATACAATTGGACAAAGAAAGGGTCTTAACATTGGTGGAAAAGGTGGACCTTGGTTTGTCATTGGTAAAGAATATGATGATAATATTCTTTATGTTGCTCAGGGAGATTCCAATGATTGGCTATTGTCAGATGAAGCATTGATTACTGATGTAAACTGGATTTCTTCAAAGAAAGTAGAAGGAGACTTTGACTGTACTGCTAAATTCAGATACAGACAGAAAGATAATGATGTCTCTATTCGCTTTATTGATGACACTACAATCTATGTGACATTCAAGAAACCAGTTAAGGCTGTGACACCTGGACAGGCCGCTGTCTTCTATGATGGTGATGTATGTCTTGGTGGAGGAACTATTGAGAAAGTCTATAAAGACAACAAGGAGATTGAATATTTATAATGATTGCTTATTCTGGAACTATTACCCGTATTATATTTTATAGCGAAGAGACAAAGTTCATCGTGGCACGTTTTGATGCTGATGAAGAAGATAAGCCATTTGCAATTACTGGCAATATGTCCTATGTCAATACTGATGATCGCTACCGTATTACCGGAGATTTTGTCATTCATCCACGCTATGGAAAACAGTTCCAGATTCAATCGTATGAAATCTTGCTAGCGGATGATCATGATGAGATCATCCGCTATTTGTCTTCTCCGTTGTTTAAGGGGATTGGCAAAAAGCAGGCTGAACTTATTGTAGATACTTTAGGTGAAGATTGTTTGAATCAGATCAAGAAGGATCCTACTTGTCTTCATATTGTAAGAGGAATGAGTGAGAAGAAGGTTAAGACCATTGTGGATGTATTAACTAATCAGGACTATGATCAGGAAGTTCTCTCTTTCTTTATGGGACATGGTATTTCTACGAGACATCTTTCATTGATACAGGGATTCTATAAGGAAAAGACATTGGATGTCTTAAAATCAAATCCCTATCAGCTGATTGATGATATAGATGGTATCGGTTTTAAGAGTGCTGATACATTAGCGATGAAGATGAAGTTTGATCCTAAATCACCATATCGTATTAAGGCAGCTATTGCGGATGCATTAATGCAAGCATGCTTTAGAACGGGATCTACGTATTCTGATATTTCTACATTACATCGTATTTTTCATCGTTTTCTTCCAGAAGTGGATAATGAGACATTTGAAGATAGTCTTTATGCATTGATTGAGGATAAAAAGATCATTCAGAAGATTGAGAAATATTATCCAAAAGATCTTTATGATTCAGAGAAAAGCATTGCTAATCTTTTTAAGAAGTTTTCCCGTCTTCCTAAAGGTCAAGTAGAAGAATCGCTTATTGATGAACGTATTGAAGAAGTAGAAGATGAGCTAGGCATCAATTATGATGAAACACAAAGAAATGCGATTCATACTTTTATTAATGAACCAGCAATGATCTTAACAGGGGGACCGGGTACAGGGAAGACCACTGTTGTACAGGGAATATTGAAGGTCTTTAAGCAGATGCATCCTGAACTTCATATTGATTTAGTAGCACCTACAGGAAGAGCCGCAAAACGCTTGTCAGAACTTACAGGAATTGAAGCATCAACGATTCACAGATTATTGAAATGGGATCTTCATGCCAATACGTTCATGATGAATAAAAATAATCCTTTGGACACGGATCTGCTTGTTATTGATGAGTTTTCCATGGTGGATAGTCTATTGTTTGCAAGAGTGCTAGAAGCAGGAACCCATATAAAGAAAATTCTTCTTATTGGTGATGATCAGCAGTTGCCAAGTGTTGCTCCAGGTAATGTGTTAAGAGATCTTCTTGCTTCTAAGAAGGTAGAAGTTGTCGCATTGAATACGATTCATCGTCAAGAAGAAGGAAGCGGCATTGTAAGATTGGCGCATGCTATTAGAAATGATGAATATGATGTTTCTTTATTTGATCAATATGAAGATATTTCATTTAAGACATGTCTGAATTATGAAGTTGTTAAAGAAACATTAGCGCTTGTTTCTTCATTGTTGGATGATGGCTATGAAATGAATGACATACAAGTGCTTTCTCCAATGTATAATGGAGTGGCTGGTATTGATGCCTTAAATGAGGCATTGCAGAATCTATTGAATCCTTCTTCTTACATGAAAGAGGAGCTTAAGGTAGGCAGAAGATTATTTAGAGAAGGGGATAAGATTCTTCAATTGAAGAATCGTCCTGATGAGAATGTCTTTAATGGTGACATTGGAACATTGGTAGAGATTATCTTCAAGGATGGAGAAGAGTATCTAAGTGATACGCTTGTCGTAGATTTTGATGGTATCATGATTGAATATACCGCCAATGATTTTATTCAGATTACGCATGCTTACTGTATGTCTGTACATAAATCACAGGGGAATGAATTCCCGGTTGTGATCATGAGCATTCTTCCTGATTATTCGATTATGATGAGAAAGAATTTGATCTATACGGGACTTACACGCGCTAAAAGAGAATTGTATCTATTGGGAAATCCTCAGGTCTTTAAGAAGGCATTAAGCTTAGATGTGGATAATCATCGTCATACGACATTGGTAGAAGAGATGGCTTCATCATCTATCAAGATTTCTGATTTTGAGGATACACCATTCTAAAAATGAAGACGTTTTTTCGTCTTCATTTTTTATATTGAGAAATGTACTTCTTTTTGATATAGTGTATACATTAAAAAAGGAGATTGAGATTTATGGGAATCGTAGTAGTAGGTGCAGTATTTGTGGATATTAAAGGATATCCAATTGCTCAATATATTCCGTCAGGAAGAAATGCAGGACGTGTGACACAGGTTCATGGTGGTGTCAGCAGAAATGTTGCTGAAGATATCGCCAATGTGGAATTAAGACCAACATTTGTCAGTGTAGTTGATAAGAGTGGCATTTCTGATGATGTTATCAATAAGCTTCAAAGACATAAGGTCAACACTGATTATATCTTAAGAACTGAAGATGGACTTGGGACATGGTTAGCTGTATTTGATAATGACGGTGATGTTGTTGCATCCATTTCTAAACGTCCAAGTTTGGATGGTATTGCGACAATTCTTGAAGAACATGGTGATGAAATCATCAAAGATGCGGATAGTATCGTTGTTGAGATTGATATGGAACCAAAGATTCTTAATATTCTCTTTGATTTAGCTGAAAAATATAAAAAGCGCATTTATGCGATTGTTTCTAATATGAGTATTGCGGTTGAAAGAAGAGATCTTATCAAGAAGACTGATTGTTTTGTTTGTAATCTTCAAGAAGCAAGTATGTTCTTCTCTGAAGACTATGAAGAAAATACACCGGAAGAAATGGCTAGAATTTTAGCTGGTAAATTAAAGACTGCTCAGCTTAAGTCAATGGTTGTGACAATGGGAGGAGAAGGTGCTGTTTATGCTACTTGTACTGGTGAATCTGGTGTAACACCTCCTCAGAAGGTTAATGTTATTGATACAACAGGATGTGGAGATTCATTCTTTGCAGGTGTTGTTATTGGGTTGACATATGGAAAAACATTGGGAGAATCATGTGTTATTGGTACACGTATTGCTTCTTCTGTTATTGCAACAAAAGAGAATGTCTGTCCAAGATTCTTGCCTGAAGAATTTGATATTGATCCTACTAAATTTGGTATCACTTTATAATTGCTTCATGGATAAAAAAGTATTAAACTAAAAACATAAAAAATCAACTCGAAGGAGAGATGAATATGTTAAAAAATCCAGAAAAGACAAAAAATGAAATTGTATCATGGATCCAGAAATACTTTGAAGAAAATGGACCTGAATGTACTGCCGTTGTTGGTATTTCAGGTGGGAAAGATTCCAGTATAACTGCTGCCCTTTGTAAAGAAGCTTTAGGTAAAGACAGAGTACTTGGGGTTCTTATGCCAAATGGGGTACAGAGTGATATTGATGATTCACGTCATCTTGTAGAAGCATTGGATATTCCTCATGTTGAATTGAATATTGAAGAAGCATTCAATGGCATGAAACATATGATTGAATCATCTGATGAATTAAAAGCTATCACAAATAGAGATGAATTAAGCAATGACACAAAAGTTAATCTTCCACCAAGATTACGTATGGCTACTTTATATGCAGTTGCACAGATGCTTCCTAATGGTGGTCGTGTAGCAAATACATGTAATAATTCAGAAGATTATGTTGGCTATTCTACAAAATACGGTGATGCTGCTGGAGACTTCAGTCCACTTGCACATGTCTTGGTAGAAGAAGTTCGTCAGTTGGGAAGAGTGCTTGGTCTTCCTTCTTATTTAGTAGAAAAGACACCAAGTGATGGATTAAGTGGCATGAGCGATGAAGATAAGCTTGGCTTTACTTATGAAACATTGGATCATTACATCTTAACTGGTGAAATTGATGATGAAAAAACAAAAGAACGCATTGATCGCATGCATAAGCTTAATCTTCATAAGTTAAGAATTATGCCATCATTCGATACTTCTAATGAAAGATAAAATGATGAGCGAAGAAGAATATCTTGCTAATTATGATGATTCACGCTATCCGAAACCATCGGTTACTGCTGATATTGTTATCTTGGCAGGAAATGAGATATTATTGATCAAAAGAGGAAATCATCCTTTTATGGGGAAATGGGCAACACCTGGTGGGTTTGCCAATAAGAATGAAGAATTGGTGATGACTGCTAAAAGAGAGTTAGAAGAGGAAACTGGTATTACAGGTGTTTCTCTTTCTCTTGTTGGTGTTTATTCAAAGCCAGGAAGAGATCCACGCGGATGGGTTATTTCTACAGCTTATAAAGCTACTATCAACAAGGAAGATATAAGTGTTAAAGCAGCAGATGATGCTGCGGATGCAAGATGGTTTACCATCATGGATGATATGACACTTGTATCTGGTGATCTTCATCTTACATTGGATGATCTGGCATTTGATCATAAAGATATTATCAAAGATGCACTTAAAAGAGCCTAAGGGCTCTTTTTTTCATAATAATTGGTCATATACTTGTCATATACTATCTAATATCCTAAAGTACGTTGACAAATAGTCATTTACAGGAGATACTGAGGACAAAGGAAGGTAAAAAGCATGGCTACATTACAAAAAAAATACGATGAATTGCTGAAAAAATACAATAAGCTCAAAGAAGAAAAAGAGATAGCCCAAGCGGCTCTTGATCTCACTGACCATGTTATTTCTGTAATTGACATTCCTAACCATACATTGTTTAAATTTCAAAAAGAAAATGAGAATCTTCTCAAAGCGCCCCATATCACGGATGTGCCCTATTCCATTGTGGCGCTTGGCATTATCCACCCCGATGATTGTGAAAACTACATAAATCTCTTTAAGGAGTTTTATGGAGGTTCACCTTCTGGTAAGTTAGCATTAAGAATTAAGACCATCGATAAAGGATGGAATTGGTATATGTTTTATTACAAGACAATCTTTGATATGAATAAGACACCTATCAAGGCGATTAGTTTTTTAGAAGATATCAATGATCAAAAAACAGCTGAAGAACAGTTTGAACAGTATAAAAAAGCAGTTAATGAAGGAAATCATTTGACTTGGGAAGCTAACTTAAGTAAAAATGAAGTCATTTCCTATGATGCACACACTGATCATATTATCAAGAATAAAAAAAGCTATTCGGAACTATTGAAAGGTGCCTTTTCTCTTTTCGCTAATGTGAATATCACTGAAGAATTAGCTCAGCTATTCGCAAGAGATAAGCTCATTGAAACTTATAAAAGAGGAGAAAAAGAAGTTACTTATCAATTTAAGTTTGAAGATAAGCGCACCAATGAGATCAGCTGGTATCGTGCAACCGCATATCTGACTTCGCAAGAAGAAGATATTTTTGTCATTATGTCCATCATTGATATTACTAAGCATGTAGATGAACATCTTAAATTAGAAAAGAAAGCGGAACAGGATTATCTTACAGGACTCTTGAATAGAGAGACTGTTCAAGAACGTATTAACTACATTTTAAATGATGATGGTCTTCATGCTATGATTATGGCTGATATTGATAACTTCAAGTTCTACAATGATCAACACGGACATATCTTTGGAGATGAAATCATCAAATGTGTTGCGCAATCAATGAAAGAGACATTTAGAACATCTGATATTATTGGACGTATTGGTGGAGATGAATTTGTGATCTTTATGAAAGATGTCAGAAGCCAGGATGACGTTCTTTCTCGTTTAGGTCATCTACAAAAAAGATTGATAGAAATCACTCATGAACATATTAAAGGAAAAGATGTAACCCTTTCTTTAGGCGTTACGCTTTCAAGTAAAGATGATACATTCCTATCAATGTACAAACGTGCTGATGAAGCATTATATCAAAGCAAGAAAGATGGCAAGAACTGCATTCGATTTCACTTATTGCAAAGTTAATCCCTATGACATAAAATAGACAAAGAGGTGAAATAAATGGAAAACTTAAACATGGATGTATTTACCTGTTTTTCTAAAGATTGGGCATTAGTCACTTGTGGTGAAAAAGAAGACTACAATACAATGCTCATTGGATGGGGTGGACTTGGTACAATGTGGGCGAAGCCATCATGTACCATTTATATTAGAGATTCAAGATATACAAAAGAGTATCTTGATAAAAATGAATACTTTACTGTCTCATTCTTCCCAAAAGGTCATGAAAAAGATCTTGGCTATCTTGGAAGAGTATCAGGAAGAGATGAAGACAAGATTGCTCATACATCATTGACACCAATGAGTGTTAATCATGGAATGAGCTTTAAAGAAGCAAAGCTTACGCTAGTATGCAAAACAATGTATAAACAAAGAATGGAATTATCACAGTTAAGCGAAGACATGCAAGAACGTTTCTATAAAGATGGAGACCTTCATAACATGTATATTGCTGAAGTAGTAGAAGTAATTCAATAAGACGACCAATGGTCGTCTTTTTATTATAATGTTAGATTTCAAAATAAATACATGATAAAATATACATAGAAAAACTTATTATATAAATGGTAGGAGACTATTATGTTAGAAACATTGTTAAAAAAGAGAGATTTTCCGCTGATCGTCTTTTTAGGTTATCCACAGACAATATTGGATGTTATCTCATCAATTGTTTTTTTTATTCATTGTTATGTATCATTAGTTTTAAAAGCGCCATCGTTTGTATCTCTATTGTTTCTGATCTATTTTAGAGTGGTGTATTATATCATCAAGAACAATACAGATAATAAAAAGTATCGAATCTCACTTGATCTCGCAAAAAATGGGAGTGTCTTTTGCGTGATTTCTTTCTTGTTTAAAATCATTATAAAATAGTAAGGACGTCAGCTTTATTGATAAAGTTGACGTTTTTTTATGTCTCATCTTGTAAACGGTTACATAATTGTGTTAGAATGGAAACTGAAAAGAGAAAAATAGTTTCCGAGGTGTCTAAATGGATAAAGAAAGAATATTAAAAGCAACACTTGATGTGTATAAGGAAAAAGGAATCAAGTTTCGAATGGATGATATTGCGAAGGAGTTATCTATAAGTAAGAAGACGATTTATGTGATCTTTAAGGATAAGAAGGCTTTAATCAATGAAATGGTAGATTATTGCTTTGATTCTATTAAAGAATGTGAAAAAGAAGTTATAGAGGATCGTTCTCTTTCTACTATAGATAAGATAAAGAAGATTTTAGGGGTAATGCCCTCTACCTATGCTGATATAGATCTTACACAGCTTTATGTACTTAAAGAAAAATATCCGCTGACTTATAAGAAAGTAGAAGCACGTCTAGAAAGTGGATGGGAAGTGACTATGAAACTGCTTGAACAAGGACAAGAAGAAGGTGTCATAAGAAATGTGTCTTTGCCTTTGTTTAAGAGTATCTTTGAAGCTTCATTGGAACAGTTCTTTAAAAGAGATGTGCTTGTCAGAAGTCATTTGACATATAATGAGGCACTTACGGAAATTGTTTCTATTCTAGTAGAAGGGATAAGGGTAAAAGAAAATGATTGATCGTTCAAGATGTATATTTGGTAATGAAATAAGTGAAAAGACATATAAGAAAGCCTGTCAGTCAAAAGAAAAGTATATCAAAAAGTTTGGTGATGATAGTGACAAGGAATATTATGTTTCATTAAAAAAGAATCCTGTATTAGGTGATGATTTCTCATTGATTGATGTCATGTTGCCAAGTGATCAAAAGGAAGATGACAGTTTTGATTTAGAAAAAGGAATCATCTTAGGAAATATAAGAATGGGCTTTGGGCATTATCGTATATCAATAGCGATGGCGAGTGCAGCTCATGCGTTAGGATATACACCATATTGGATGGATTTAAATAGCTTTGAACAGACGACATGTACTAAGGTTATTGCTCATCAAAATAAGCTTTATTCATTGGGGTCTAGATTAAGCAAGAATGGATTGTTTAACAAGTATGTCTGGGAACCGCTAAATTATGAAGGATTTAGAGCCTTAAGCTATAATGCCATCGATCAAAAGAATGCGGAGCTTATGGCTCCTGTCTATCGCCATATTCCTAAAACGATGCCAGTCATTGCGACGCATGTATGGGGAGCACAGGCAGCTGTTCATGCGGGAATGAAAAATGTGGTTAATGCGATTCCTGACAATTGGCCAATGGCTTTGCATTATGCGGAAGGAAGTCTTCATCTTGTACAGACAAAAAATGCCTACAATGGCTATAAGATCTTAAATGGCATGGATAAGAAGCATGTCTTAAAGCCTCTTCCTGATGAAGCTTTACAATATGTAGGCCACTATATTGATCATGAGCTAGTTGCTCATATTGAAGAAGATTGTAAAAAGAGAATCGACAGGAAAAAAGAAAAGAAAGCGATGCGCTTCTTGCTGACAATTGGGGGAGCCGGTGCGCAAAGAGAAATCTTTGAAGCAATCATCAAGGCCCTTCTTCCTTATATTAAGAGAAAAGAAGTTGTGCTTTATATCAATGTGGGAGACTATAAGAAGGTGTGGAAGAAGATGAAGAAGTCTATACCTTCCATGAAAGCATTTGTTGTTGAACATGATAATGATTTTAATGAAACAAGAGAATTTGCTAAGAAAGCTTTAACAGATGAAATAGAAGGCATTCATGGCTTCTGTCATGAAAATATATTTGAGGCAGTCTATACAACTAATCTATTGATGAGAAGCTGTGATGTCCTTGTCACTAAGCCTAGTGAACTGGCTTTCTATCCTGTTCCTAAGCTGTTTATTAAAAGAGTTGGCAAACATGAAATGTGGGGAGCTATTCATTCAGCGGAAATAGGGGATGGTACATTGGAATGTCGTGATATCGATCACACTTTACAGATGATTGATATGTTCTTACATAATGATCATTATCTAGAAGATATGTGCCATAACATTATCCACAATAAAGAATTAGGTATTTATGATGGTGCCTATAAAGCTGTTGAATATGCGATAAAAATGAAGGGAGAATAATATGGAACTTAACTTAAAAGAAAAGATCTCCTACGGAGTAGGTGCCGTAGGAAAAGATATGGTCTATATGTTAACTGCAACATTTGTTCTTTATTATTATCAGGATCTCTTACATATCAATGCTTTAGCTATGGGAATCATCCTTCTTGTAGCAAGAGTCTTTGATGCTCTTAATGATCCATTTATGGGAATAATAGTCGCAAAAACAAAAACGAGATGGGGACGCTTTCGTCCTTGGCTATTTACTGGTAGTTTACTTAATGCGCTATGTCTCTACCTGCTCTTTTCTGCCCCATCCATAAAAGGGGCGGGTCTCATTGTATGGGCGGGAGTAATCTATATCCTATGGGGCGTGACCTACACGATGATGGATATTCCATTCTGGTCCATGATTCCTGCTTTTACAAAAGCGGGAAAAGAACGTGAAGGCATATCAGCGTTAGGACGTTCATGTGCGGGTGTAGGAAGTGCTCTCGTTCAGGTGTTTACGATGATGGCTGTCTATGCGTTAGGAAAAGGCAATGAAGTTGCTGGCTTTAGGTTGGTAGCTTTGCTTATTGGTATTATCTTTGTGCTCTTTATTGGTATGACCTGCTTTAGCATCAAGGAAAAAAGTACTGTGGATATGCCGACTTCTACGATTAAGGATATGCTGAAGTCTTTATTTAATAATGATCAGGCATTGATTATTGTATTAACGATTGTACTGGTTAATGTATCAGTCTATATTACAAGCAACCTTGTCATTTATTTCTTCAAGTATGATCTTGGAGGTAAATCCTGGTATTATAATTTTACAAGCTTTAATACATTTGGTGGTGCAACGCAGATTTTATCTATGATGCTGTTGTTCCCATTGATGAGAAAGTTTTTTAACACTATCAAAATTTTCCATATTGCCTTATGGATGGCAATAGTAGGATATATCACATTATTTGTGATTACTTTTATGCCAATGAATATCTATATTCTCTTTGTACCTGCATTCTTTATCTTTGCAGCCAACGGAATGCTTTTGGTGTTGACGACAATATTCTTGGCTAATACGGTTGACTATGGTGAATATAAAAATAAAAGAAGAGATGAATCTGTCATCTTTTCCATGCAGACATTTGTAGTAAAACTTGCTAGTGGAGTAGCTGCATTGGTTGCTGCAATATGTCTTGCGGTTTTCAGTTTTGGTTCATCAAGTGAAACGGGTCATATTGTTAAGATGTCTTATCAGTCTTTAGTAGGTCTTCGTATGACAATGACGATTATTCCTTTGATTGGATTAGTTGTGGCGAATGTGTTGTTTAAGAAGCGTTACAAACTTGATGATAACTATATGAAAACTATTATTAATGAAATAGAGGAAAAGAAACATGATTAAAGTGCTTGGCAGTGCATTTCTCTTATCTACTAATAATACTAGCTATGCGATGAGAGTATTGCCTACAGGACAACTGGAACACTTATACTATGGTCAAAGAATAGAAGCAGACAAGGAAGAGGATCTTCTTGTTTTAAGTGAGAAGCATGCTTTTCCTTTAGGAAATCAGATTGCCTATGATGAAGAGTCTTCCTATTCATTAGAAAATATGCGATTAGAATATTCTGGGTATGGGAAAGGTGATTTTAGAGAACCGTTAGTGGAACTTGTTTTTCCTGATCATACTTTTACAACTGATTTTCTATTTGATTATGCAACCTATAATAAAGAGAAGAAACCATTGCATACATTGCCATCAAGTCATGGAGAATGTGATCATCTTTATATAAGATTAAAAGAAAGAAATCATGATGTAGATTTGATCCTTGACTATTACATCTATGAAGAAGATGTAATCACAAGAACCACAAAGATCATTAATCACATGAAAGAAGATCTTATTGTAGAAAGAGCTATGAGTCTCTGTCTTGATTTTGAAGATGATCAATTTGAATTCATTACCTTCAATGGTGGATGGGCAGATGAAATGCATAAGCATATTCATAATCTTTCTTCTGCGAAGATTGTCAATGCGTCATGTATGGGAACTTCTTCTTCAAGAGCACAAAATTTTGTGATGCTGTCTCGCTTTGCAAAAGAAGATGAAGGAGAAGTCTATGGCTTTAATCTGATTTATAGTGGCAATCATAAAGAAGTTGTGGAAGTCTCTTCTACACATAAGACAAGAATAGTGACAGGTATTAATAATGAACAGTTTTCTTACTGCCTAAAAAGTGAAGAGGTCTTTGAAGCACCGGAAGCCATAATGGGATATTCTTATGCTGGCTTCAATGGGTTATCTAACATCTTCCATCGTTTTGTTAATGAACATATCATAAAAAAAGAATGGGCCTATAAAGAGCGACCTATTCTTATCAATAGCTGGGAAGCGATGTATTTTAATGTCAATGAGAAAAGAATTCTCTCTCTCGCAAAAGAAGCAAGTGAGATGGGAATTGAACTGTTTGTCTTGGATGATGGATGGTTTAAAGGAAGAGCGGATGATACGAGAGGATTGGGTGACTGGGAGGTAGATCGTAAAAAACTGCCAAAAGGACTTGATCATCTTTCAAGAAAGATTCATAAGATGGGAATGAAGTTTGGTATTTGGGTAGAACCAGAAATGACCAATGAAAATTCTGACTATTATCGTGAACATCCTGATTGGGTGATTAAGATTGATGGACAAATGCAATCATTAGGACGACATCAGTATGTTATTGATTTATCAAATGATGAAGTTGTAGATGATATGATATCTAGAATGACAGCACTCTTTTCATCTTGTCAGATTGACTATGTCAAATGGGATATGAACAGGGTCATGAGTGATGTCTTTTCTACATGTAGAAAAGGGGAAGTCTTCCACCGTTATATATGTGGACTTTATCGTATGATGGATACACTCACTTTACGTTTTCCTCATATTCTCTTTGAAGGATGTGCTTCAGGAGGAAATCGATTTGATCTAGGCATTCTTTGCTACTTCCCACAGATCTGGGCAAGTGACAATACGGATAGCTGGTGTCGCTTTGATATTCAGAACAGCTATAGCTATGGTTATCCACAAAGTACATTTACGAATCATGTGTCTGGGGTTCCTAATCATCAGACATTAAGAGTGACACCGCTCGCTCTGCGTTTTCATGTTGCGGCTTTTGGATTATTGGGGTATGAAGTGAATCTTCTAGATCTAAGCAAGAAAGAAAAGGAAGATATCAAGCAGCAGATCATCATTTATAAGAAACAGCGTGCATTGTTTCAGTTTGGCAATATGTATCGCATAGATATGGGATGGATGGCTGTTGATGAAAAAAGAAGCCATGCTGTTGGAATGCTATTTAAGCCAATTAATGAATTAAGCAAGAAAACTGTCGTCTTTAAATGCAAGGGGCTTGATCCTTTAAAAAGATATCACTTCTATAATCAGAAGATGACTTTTGATATAAAAGAAATGGGCAGTCTTATCAATACAGCATCGCCTATTCATATTAAGCAGGGATCATTGTCTCATAGGGTTATTTCAAAGTTTGTTCATCTTCAAGGAGAAGAGGAAAATTATTATGCAAGCGGTAGTCTGCTTATGAATGCGGGTGTTTTTTTAAAGCAAGGCTTTAGCGCTACGGGCTTTAATGAAGACGTTCGTTTTGATCCAGATTTCTTTTCAAGATTATATTTCATAGAAGAAAGTGCTTTATGAGCACTTTTTTTATTATTTCTAAAATAAATTGACATTTTTATACAATATACTAATATTTTCATAATTTTTTTAAAAAAGTCTCGCTTTCTTAACTTATTTAAAGTATTATTGGTACAAGCATAAAAAAACAGGGGGAATTATTATATGGATATGCAGATGGAATTTATTCGTAAACTACCAACACCACAGGAAATCAAGAATCAGTATCCTGTTACTTTAGAAATGAAACAGCTTAAGCAGGAAAGAGATGAAGAAATTCGTGACATCCTTTCTGGTAAATCAGATAAGTTTATTCTTGTCATTGGACCATGTTCAGCTGACAACGAAGATGCTGTGTTGGAGTATATGCATAAACTCAAAGACTTGCAGGAAAAAGTGAAAGATAAAATCTTCATAATTCCAAGAGTCTATACTAATAAACCAAGAACAGTAGGAAAAGGGTATAAGGGAATGCTTCATCAGCCTGATCCTAAGGGGGAAGAAGATATGTTGGCTGGTATTATCGCCATTCGACATATGCATAAGCGTGTCGTACAGGAAACAGGCTTCACATGTGCAGAAGAAATGCTCTACCCTCAGAACCACCGTTATCTTTCAGACCTTTTATCTTATATCGCCATTGGAGCACGTTCAGTAGAAAACCAGGAACATCGTCTTGTTACTTCTGGTGTCGGAATTCCTACAGGAATGAAGAACCCAACTGGTGGAGACTTAACTGTTATGATGAACTCAATTGTTGCAGCACAGGCTCCAGCTAAATTCATTTATCGTGGATGGGAAGTTAAGACTGCTGGAAATGATTATGCTCATGCAATCTTAAGAGGATATGTTGATGAAAATGGTGTATCTTATCCAAACTATCATTATGAAACATTAAAGAAGGTTTATGATCTTTACCAGGAAAGAGGTCTTGCTAATCCTTCAGTTATCGTAGATACAAACCATGCCAATTCAGGAAAGAAATATCTTGAACAGATCAGAATTGCTAAGGATGTTCTTCATTCAAGACGTCAATCAGAAGAAATTAAATCATTAGTAAAAGGTTTAATGATTGAATCATATCTTGAAGATGGATGCCAGAGCGTAGACGAAGGTGTATTCGGTAAATCAATCACAGACCCATGTCTGGGTTGGGAAAAAACTGAAAAACTTGTATTGGATATTGCAGAATTATTGTAATAAGGGATGTCATCATCCCTTTTTTGATTTATAATGGGAAAGAAAGGAGATGAAGAATGTGAAAAGAATTCTCATCGCGTGCTTATGTCTACTATTGATGAGTGGATGCACTACAACAAAGACAAAGAAAAAATCTGTTGCTCAATCTACAAAGGATACAAACTCTTCCCAGAATGTGAAGGTAGAAGAAAAGTCATCTGCAAAAACCATTAAGGTGAAGATTGGATCACAGGTATTTAAGATGACGCTTGAAGACAATGAATCAACACAATCTTTATTAAGTCTTTTACCATTAGAATTATCAATGGCATCACTTAATAACAATGAATACTATGCTGAACTTGATAACTCATTAAATGCTCATGATCAAAGTGTAACAATCAAGGCAGGGGATGTTATGCTTTACAAGGGGAATGTGTTAGTTATCTTTTATAAAGATGTAAAAACATCTTACAAATATACGAAACTTGGACACATTGATGGAGATGCTCTTGCTGATGCATTAAAGAAAGCAGATGGAGAAGCAACATTAAGTCTATAAAAAAGCTGATTTGCATCGCAAATCAGTTTTTCTTTATAACTGGAATCCATAATTCACATTGATAATCATCCTTTTGACGATTGCCATAAGGAAGATACTCAATGCTTGCATCATAATGGAAAGTATAATCACTATGAGGGAACCATTCAGAATAGATTTTATAGTTTAATGTCTGAAGACAGGCGGGATATGATCCCTTTGTAGGAAAGTGTGCCCATAAGGAATCTTCAAGATGAAGCTCTTCAATCCCTTCATATAGGAAATCACTTTTCTTAATACCAGCAATATAATAATGAATAAGATTCATATTTTCTTCATCGTTGATCGTTACACCATAAGTACCAATTTCATTATGAAGAACATATTCTTTGAAAGTGGGGTCGCTATTCATTTTCTTGTTAAAATCGTTCCAGAACTGTGGAATCTCTTTAAATGCAAGATCGACATTGATATCAATTCTGATGCCAATTAAATGAAAATGCTGATGATTTTTTACCTGATAATCCATAAGATCCTCCTTGATATATAAAAAAACACTCTCGAAGAGAGTGTTGCATTCCAATGGCGCGGATTGAGGGATTTGAACCCTCGCGCCGGTTACCCGACCTACTCCCTTAGCAGGGGAGCCTCTTCAGCCTCTTGAGTAAATCCGCATCGGTTAGCTTGCTCACATATAATAGCATACGTGTGACTCGATTGCAACAAGGAAATTTAAGAATATTGCATTTTTTTAAACGCTGTTTAAAAAGTGTTCTATTTATCGATAAGAAATGAAAAAACTTTTTTTAAAAAAGTTTTTGACCACATATTTTATAAAAAAATGAGCATTTCTTTTGCTTAATAAGAACAGTAATGATACTATACAAATAGTTAGAAAGACCTAACATTTAAGGAGGAAAGAAATATGGATAGAATTTCAAACATTTACGCAAGAGAGGTTCTTGATTCACGAGGAAACCCAACAGTTGAAGTAGAAGTCTCTACTGAATTAGGTGCATTTGGACGCGCCATCGTACCTTCTGGTGCATCAACTGGTGTTCATGAAGCAGTTGAACTTCGTGATGGCGATAAAGATCGTTATCTTGGGAAAGGGGTATTAAAGGCAGTCAAGAATGTCAATGAAGAAATTGCTCCTGAACTTGTTGGAATGGATGTATTCTCTCAAAGAGAAATCGATTATAAGATGATCAAACTTGATGGAACAGAAAACAAAGGACGCTTTGGTGCTAATGCTATCTTAGGTGTTTCATTAGCAGTAGCTAAAGCTGCAGCTGATTCATTAGGTCAGCCTTTATATAAATATATTGGTGGTGCAAACGCTTATGTTATTCCTACACCTATGATGAATATCATCAATGGGGGAGAACACGCAGATAATAATGTGGACTTCCAGGAATTCATGATCATGCCAGTAGGTGCTGATACATTTAAAGAAGCAATTCGTATGGGAGCTGAAGTCTTCCATAACTTAAAAGCTGTATTACATGCTAAAGGCATGAATACTGCAGTTGGTGATGAAGGTGGATTTGCACCTAACTTAAAATCAAATGAAGAAGCTATTCAGGTTATCATTGAAGCTGTAGAAAAAGCAGGATATAAACCTGGTGAAGATGTAAAGATCGCTATGGACGTTGCTTCTTCTGAATTCTATAAAGATGGACAATATACATTAGCAGGAGAAGGCGGAAAAACATTTACTAATAAAGAATTCGTAGACTTCCTTGCTGAACTTGTAGATAAATACCCAATCATCTCAATTGAAGATGGATTAGATCAGGATGACTGGGAAGGCTGGGATTACCTAACAGAAAAATTAGGTGATAAAGTACAGCTTGTTGGAGATGACTTCTTCGTAACAAATACTAAACGTTTAGCTAAAGGTATTGAAAGAGGAGATGCCAACTCAATCTTAATCAAAGTTAACCAGATCGGTACATTAACAGAAACATTAGAAGCTATCGAAATGGCAAAAGAAGCAGGATACACTGCAGTTGTCTCACATCGTTCAGGTGAAACAGAAGATACAACAATCGCTGATATCGCTGTTGCAACTAACGCTGGTGAAATCAAGACTGGTTCTGCTTCAAGAACAGACCGTATTGCTAAATACAATCAGTTATTAAGAATTGAAGATGAATTAGGTGAAATGGCTAGATATAAAGGAATTCATTCCTTCTATAATCTAAAGAAATAATCCCCCTAAAACGCATAGGACAATCTATGCGTTTTTTTATCCTTGAAAAAAATATAAAAAACCATATTGACGAAGAGTATGAATAATGATATTATATGTGAGCAGTCAACAAGAGATGTCTCCTTAGCTCAGTTGGCAGAGCATCTGACTCTTAATCAGAGGGTCCACGGTTCGAGCCCGTGAGGGGACACCATTTGAAAAATGAAAGGTTCTTCGGAACCTTTTTTTCATATATCTAGGGGGAGAATTATGAAAAACTATATTTTTGATCTATATGGCACACTTATTGATATTCATACAGATGAGCAGTCTTTATCCTTTTGGAAGAAGCTGTGTGTATATCTTAATGAAAGAGGATATTCTTATAAAGAAAAAGAATTAAAAGAACTTTATCTTAATCTTGTTCATGAAGAAGAAAATGAAGATAAATTCTATGAAATAGAACTCATGAATGTGTTTAAAAAGATTGCTGGTCAGTATGCAGATGAGTTTGCTTTATACTTTAGAAAAGCTTCTACTGATTATATTACCTGCTTTAAAAATACCAAGAAAGTACTTGAGTATCTTAAAGAAGAAGGAAAACATGTCTACTTATTATCCAATGCACAAGCATGTTTTACTCTTCCTGAATTAAAGGAACTTGGGTTGTATGATTACTTTGATGATATTTTTATTTCTTCCTCTTATCATATAAAAAAACCACATCCCTCATTTTTAGAAGAACTGATGAATAAACATCATCTTCATAAAGAAGAGAGCGTCATGATCGGCAATGATTTTACAACAGATATGGCGATTGCCAAAAAGGTGGGTATTACAGGTGTCTTTTTAAATACCGATGGATATAGTAAAGAAGATATGCATTCACACAATCTAGAAGGGGTTCATCTTATTGAAAGTGGGGACCTTATTGAACTTGTTTCTATGTTTAAATAATTGTACAAAAAAATGTCAAATGAGTGTTGACGGACCACTTTAATAATGATATTATATGTGAGCAGTCAACAAGAGATGTCTCCTTAGCTCAGTTGGCAGAGCATCTGACTCTTAATCAGAGGGTCCACGGTTCGAGCCCGTGAGGGGACACCATTTAAAAAGCAAAAGGTTCTTTGGAACCTTTTTTTATTTTGTATTATAATAAATACAGGAGGAATATTATATGAATAATGTTATTGAAGCTTTAAAGCATCGTCGTAGTATTCGCAAGTATAAGAGTGATCCTGTAAGTGAAGAACTATTGAATCAGATTGTAGAAGCAGGGGAATATGCAGCCAGCGGTAAGGGTCAGCAAGCAGTCATTACTTTAACTATTACCAATAAGGAGTTAAGAGATGAACTATCAAGAGATAACTGTCTTATTGGAGGATGGAAAGAAGACTTTGATCCATTTTATGGTGCACCTGCAGTGATTGTCGTACTCGCTAATAAAGAACGTCCTACTTATGTTTATGATGGCAGTCTTGTCATGGGAAATCTGATGCAGGCAGCGGATGCGTTAGGACTTGGAAGCTGCTGGATTCATCGTGCTAAAGAAGAGTTTGAAATGGATAAGTATAAGAAGCTTCTTCTTGATTTAGGTATTGAAGGGGAATATGAAGGAATTGGTCATTGCATCATTGGATATCCTGATCAGGAAGTTAAAGCTGCTCCTAGAAAGAAGAGAAATTATGTGATCAAGTAGTAAATCTTTTGATTTACTGCTTTTTTTCTTTCGTATTTTAGTAATTCCCTTAATAATCATGCTTTTTGTTGACGGATAAAAAGGAAGTTATTAAAATGGTTTTATTGTATTTTGAAAGGAACAGCTTATGGTTTGGAAAACAATAAATGATTTATTGGTCTCGATAGACAATCTTGTCTGGGGCATTCCGCTAATGGCACTTATTCTTGTAGGTGGTATTCTGCTTAGTGTTCGTACAGGATTTCTACAGATCAGAAGACTTCCGCTGGCATTAAAGTGGATGTTTAGCAATGAAGAAGATGGAGAGGGAGAAGTATCAAGCTTTGCGGCATTGTGTACGGCTCTTTCAGCTACAATTGGTACTGGTAATATTGTTGGTGTTGCGACAGCAGTGACAACAGGAGGACCGGGAGCTATCTTCTGGATTAATTTAGCGGCCTTGTTTGGTATGGCAACAAAGTATGCTGAAGGATTCTTGGCTATCAAATTTAGAACAGTAGATGAAAATGGACATGCATTAGGTGGCCCTTTCTACTATATAGAAAAAGGTCTTGGTAAGAAGTGGATCTTTTTAGCAAAGATCTTTGCCTTCTTTGGTGTATGTGTTGGTCTATTTGGTAATGGGACATTTACTCAGGTCAATGGAATCTCAAGTGCGTTAACGAATTTCTTTGATCCAAATTCTGCTCAGACACTTACAATTCCATATTTAGGAACATATACTTATACGGTCATTATTTCATCGATTATATTGACAGTATGTGTCGCATTGGTGCTTATTGGAGGCATCAAGCGTATCGCTAATGTCTCACAGGTAGTTGTGCCATTTATGGCAGTCATCTATGGTGTAAGCGTATTTGTCTTGATTCTTACTAATATCACAAAAATTCCATTTGCGATTAAGATCATCATTGAAGGTGCCTTTAATCCACGTGCTATTACTGGTGGTGCTATCGGCAGCATGCTGATTGTTATGCAAAGAGGGATTGCGAGAGGAATCTTCTCAAATGAAGCCGGTCTAGGAAGTGCACCAATTGCGGCAGCCGCAGCTCAGACGAAAGAACCAGTAAGACAGGGGCTTGTTTCTATGACAGGTACATTTATTGATACTATCGTTATCTGCACGATGACAGGACTATCCATTGTACTTACAGGAGCATGGCAGGTTAAAAATCTTCAGGGTGTTCAGGTTACAACTTATGCATTCCAGAAGGGATTGCCATTCTCAGCACAGTTTGCGAGCTTCCTATTAATGATCTGTCTGGTATTCTTTGCCTTTACGACAATCTTAGGATGGAACTACTACTCTGAACGCTGTCTTGAATATTTGACTGGTGGAAATCAGAAAGCATTAATTATCTTTAGATGGGCTTATATTCTTGCTGTCTTTATTGGACCATATATGAGTGTCAGCGCTGTTTGGACAATTGCTGATATCTTTAATGGCTTGATGGCTTTCCCTAATATGATCGCAATCTTCGCCTTGAACGGCATTGTTGTCAAAGAAACAAAAGCCTTCTTTGCTAAAGAAGTTAAAGAATATGCCTATGAATCATAAACCGACTTGCAGTCGGTTTTTTTTCTTTGTATGATAAGAAGCGGAAGGTGAAGATATGAAAAAATATACAAAAGATTTTCCAGCTACAATTGGACAGGCTATCTATACTTACGGGGACGCCAATATCAGAGATATTGTGCTCTACTTAGAAAAAGATGGAGAACATGGCATCATCATTACTAAAGATACAATGTATTGCAATATGCTAAGAGCTGTAAAGATCACATTATCTCAGATTGAACATATTAAATTAAAACAAGAAAGAGGAAAAGATGATCAGCTGATTATTATCGCTGAAGGTGTACATCATTTATTCAATGAAGATATCCCTGAAATAATTGAAACATTAACATCGTTAACAGATAAAGAAGTAGAATATGATCGAAATCTATTTGATACCATCTACTTTAATGCCAAGACAATCCTTGAAGATATCAGAGATGATCTTTATGAAGATACAGTTTTAAATGATACTCAAAATAAACAATTAAAAGAATATCTAGACATCATTAACAATGCAAAAACATTGGATGAAACAAACTATCGTCTAGAAATGGAACTGCTTGTAGATCGCGTGATGCAGCTTGTAGAAGAATTAGAATTAGATAGTGAAGAAATTGATCAATTAGAAGACGCATCAAAGAAGATGCATGAACAAGAAAATCAGATGTTCGATCAAGTGAAAGATATGTATGCCAACAATAAAGATACAATCAAGTCAATGACTGGCATTGATGTAGATGATCTGCAAAATAAATCACCAGAAGAATTAAACGGTATGCTAGATGACTTATGTGATCGTTTTAATATCTCAAAAGATCAGCTTGCCTCATTAGCCGCTAAATTTGGCAATAGACATTAAGGAGTGAAAACTCCTTTTTATATTGCTTGTACAAAAATATGAAGTATGATATATTTTAGTTAGGCAAAGCTAACTAAAGGAGAGATGCTTATGTTAATACATATTGGAGTTGCCGTTTTGGCTACATTTACATATTCACAAATAAAAAAACACATCATGCATTTTATTAAGCATCATGTGTCATAGATAAAGAAAAAACGTACAGTTATTATGACTGCACGTCGGGGGGGATATCTTGTTGCATATCATTGATACATAGGAAAGAATATATTATGGTAAGGTTGATATGCCACAAGGGACACTTAATATAACATTGAATGAAATAAAATGCAATAGGAAAAATAAAAAAAGTAAAATTTTGTTAAAATGAAGCAAGAAGCCAGAATATTTTTTAAAAACTTTCATATTTTGTTTACTTTGAACATTGCTTTTGATAAATTGTGATTAGTGGGAGGAAACCTTGTAGTCTTAAAATGTACTCCTAACTTATAGACGCTCAAAGTAATAAAGTTGTATTTGATCTTATGTTTCTGGTTTCCTTCTGTCTCGTTGAAAAAGGGAGAGGCTGCACTCTCCTTTTTTTCATGTTTACTAAGGGGTTTGATTTATGTTTTTATTAGAAAATTGGCATTTTGTAGGACATCATCTTGAAGGGGAGGTCATTAATCATGATCGCTATCGAGATCATTCTTTTATTGCGACAAGCAAAATAAAGGAAGTGGTGCTTAGAGTAGACCATGTGTGTTTTGAAACAGTCTCTGGTTCTTTATATCAATGCTATTATTATTCTCATAAAAGATTGGAGAATGGTTCTCACAATCCAGATCTTGATCTGCTTGTCAGAGGCGATCTTTTATCAGAAGATGAGATAACTGTATTAAGAGAAAGAATTCATGCTTCACAAGTACATGCCTATGAAGAAAAGGCAAATGATAAGAAAGCACTGCTGAAAGAGAAGAAAGCTGTCCTGATTACCTTTAATGATCAAAAAGATCATGTATTTGAAAGTCTTTCTATTATTAGAAAGACGAATCCGATCTACAGTGAAAACTGTACGATCAAAATGGGCATGTTTGATGATTGTGTAATTATCGGGCCAACATCCTATCAGGATTTTGCTTATAAGATAGAAGAAGAACGTATTTCTTTTATTTCTACTACATCAAGATTTGGTCCGCTGTTTCTTCTTAACGAAGGATTAGACGAGATCACCATTCATATTGGTAATCGTGATATGATTCTTCCTCCACGGGTGATTAGACGGGCATTGTAAAAAAGTGTACAATAAGGACAAAGGAGTGATATGTCATGTTTCATGATTTTCATCTAAAAAAATACATGAGAAGCATTGATTATAATATCTATCTTGTAATCTTTGTCTTTATTGGTTTACTTTGTCTATTCTTTACACATTCATTAACGAATGCTCTGCCATATATTATCGGCTCTGCCATGTTTCTATATGGTCCATTCCATATTGTTATTGGACGTGTTGAACGTGTTCACTATGATATGGGAAGATGTCTTCTTTTCATGATTCTTGGAGGCATGATCCTGTTTCAGGGAAATAATGCTTTAGGTGTTATCGGGACAATCTGGGCACTTATTTCTTTGACCAATATTGCGGAAGACTTCAATGATATGTATCCCCATGATTTCAGCTTTATTGAATGTGTTGAAATTATTATTTCTACCGTTCTTGCCTTGATGTTGCTATGGGAACCATATCATCATTTTATTTTCCACGTACGTGTTCTTGGTGTTGAAATGATCATCAACGCCTTATTAAGATATAAGCATAATAAAAGATCTGGCTAGCCAGATCTTTTTAGATAAGTGAAGCGACAGCTTCTTTTACTTTTTTCATAGATTCAGTTGGTTCAAAACGAGCTACAACTTCTCCCTGACGATTGACAAGGAACTTTGTAAAGTTCCACTTGATTTCAGGGTTAGATTTATAATTCTTATCAATCTTCTTTAACATGGCAGCCATTGCTAAAGCTTTTGGTGATTTACCAAAGCCAGTAAATGGCTGTTTTTCTTTTAAGAAACGGTAAAGAGGTAACTGGTTTTCACCATTTACATCTGATTTCTTCATCTGAGGGAACTGTGTATTGTAGTGGAGTGTACAGAATTCATGGATAGCTTCATCATCTTCAGGAGTCTGATTCGCAAACTGGTTACAAGGGATATCTAAAATCTCTAGACCTTGATCATGATAAGCTTCATAAAGTTCTTCTAGATCCTTATACTGTGGAGTAAAACCACAGCCAGTAGCAGTGTTAACTACAAGTACAACTTTATCTTCATAAGATGATAACGGGAAATCTTCTCCCTTAGGGGTAGGGATAGAATAATCATAAAATGACATAGAAATGCCCTCCTTTAAATTTGATACAATTATATTTTATACAATCTAAATAGAAATTTCAATCGAAATGATTTAATTTTTAAGTTAGAGACATTTCAATAATAGGCAAAATCTTATATAATATAAGTAATTTGATAAAAGAGAGTGATAGCTAATGAACGAAACACAGACACAAATAAATGAATTACCACCTGTTGTAGATGAAAACAATGCGGAAGTTAGAGTAGGAGAAAAACTGTACCTTACTTTACAGGAAGCATTGCAGTACGCAAAAGTAAATGAAACATTAATACTTTTAAGAGATATTCAGATTCAATCTATTGAGACTGTTGATAAGGACTTAACAATAGATCTCAATGGACATTCTATTTTTGAACATACAATAAACAATACAGCACACTGCACGATTATGGATTCTTCACATAAGGGATCAGTGCAGTCTTCTCTTAACAATGATGGAACATTAGAAATTGATGCTGACATCAAAGGGACACTTACCAATAATGGGACTCTTATTAACAAAGGTGAAATTGTTTCTTTTATTCAGGAAGATGGTTCATGTGATAATCAGGGAAAGATTATTACAGGAACATTGAAGGGTGGAGTATTAACAGGTAATAAAGATGATATTCATAGTGTAATTGTCATGGATGATCTTTATTATGGCTCATTGGAGTCAGCCCTTGAGGTTGCCAATAATGCTGATGAAGATAAGACCATTACTTTACTTGATCGTCATCAGTTAAGTGGAACTGTCAATCTTCATAATGAAAAAGCAACTATTACCATTGATTTAAATGGAAACACCTTCTTACAGGGAAACCTTCAAGTAGAAACAGAAGCTTGCTTTATCGATACAAGCAAAAGACATTCGGGCTCTTTTATTTGTAATGTTACAGTGACAAAGAGCGGGGTACTTACAATAAAAGCAGATGTCTCTGGTAACATGAGCATTGAAGGAGAAGTCATCAATGAAGACCGTATCTCTGGTACCAACAGTAACTTTGGTACATTGATCAATAAGGAAGATGGGGAAGTAACAGATACATTGATATCAGAAGGGACTATCATCAATGAAGGAACAATGGATTATCTTTATGTTCGTGGTGGTGAAGCTTCTTCTACAAAACTTATTAGAAATGTCACTGTTTTAGGTGGACATTACAGTGGGGAAGTGACAGCCATTGAATGTAAGGCGGCCATTGGACACACTTATTATGGAGATCCTTATGAGGCTATTGCTATTGTCAATGCCAGCAAGAAGGATCTCACATTAAAGTTCTACAAAGATCTTAAGCTGTTAAGCCCGTTAACATTTGATAATAAAGAAGCCAATATCACAGTTGATATGAATGGCTATGAGTTATCTGGAGAAGATGTCATTGTTAAAAGCAATGTCCGTCTTGTGGATTCCACAAAGCGCCAGAATGGCTCACTCTTCAATAATGTCATAATTGAAGAAGACGGACATTTAACAAATGAAACAGAAATTAGAAAAACAGTTATCAATAAAGGACAATTATCCAATAAAGGACAGATGCCTTACTTGAAGCTTGAAAAAGGAGAATGCTACAACGAGGGTCAGATCAATAAGACACTCATGAGTGAAGGAGCTATCTTCAAAGGGCAAGCGAATACAATCAACAGTGAAGTGATGATTGATGAAATTTATTTCCTATCATTGGATGGTGCTATGTCTTATGCTTATTCTACAGGTAAAGAACATACATTACGTTTAATTAAGGACTATGTCTTAGAAGAACCTCTTGCGATTGGGCAAGAAGGATGTATTATGCGTATTGACTTGAATGGACATTCATTATCAGGTGCATCATTAACAACACTTCATCATGTCATCTTAGAAAACAGCGGTGAAGAAGGAACATTCAATACGGATCTATTGAATAAAGGCACACTTGTCAACAATGCCATGTTGCTGACGGGAGTAAAGAACTACGGCACAATTGAAAACAATGGTCATATCAATAGGGTAGAAAACCATCATCTTCTTCATAACTTCAATAACATCGTAGATGTAGAAATGAGAGAAGGAGAATTACATAATAAAGGCAAGCTTACTGAAGTGGCACTTTATGATGGTGATACTATCAATAATGGAGATATCTCTCAGTTTGTCATTAAAGGAAACCATGCGCATCTTGAAGGAGAAACACCTGAACATTCTGATGCTATTATCGCCATCAATGATGATTACTACACATCACTTGATTTATGCTTAGAAGCATTAAAGCAGATTGAAGATGATGTAGATATTTCATTATTAAATAATGTCTTAGTAGATAAAGAATTAACTATTGATTTAAAAGGAAAGACTCATATTCATTTAGGTGATCATGTTCTTCAAGGTGAAAAACTGATTTTCAAATCTCCTGTTTCTCTTGATCATGGAAGTATTGAAAATGAAATACAGAATGAAAGTGAATTAGAAAACAATGCGATTATCAAAAATCAAGTTAAGAATTTTGATTCACTTGTCAATAATGGAACCATTCAGCGTGTCAATAATAAAAGCAAGTTCCATAACACAGGAACTGTTGATACATTGGTGGGAAAGAGCGGTACGATTTTAAATGAAGGTACATTAAAGAATACTGCATTCTTAAAAGATCAGCTGATTTCTCATGGAAAGATGGAAGTCATTTCTCAAAAGGGTGGAGAAATCATCTCAGATGGAGAAGTGGAACATCTAGAAATCTATGCGGGATTATTTAAAGGTCATTTAAAAGAAACAAATGCGCCAGTCTATATTGAAGATACGTACTATCCAACTTTAGATGAAGCTATTTCAGTAGCGAATACGAAAGAAAATTGTACAGTGGTATTCAATAAGGATTTAACATTGGATGAGACAGTAATCATTGATAATCCTGATAGTACTGTTACTTTAGATTTTAATAAGCATCAAGTTAACGGTGCACCTTTACAGGTAAAATCACGTGTTATTTTAACTGATCATAATGAAGAAAAATCTATTCTTTCATTGGATCTATTAAGCAGTGGACGTCTTATTCTTGATTTGCCAACGCAAGGATTAATTACAAGTGAAAATGAATTGACAATCAAGGATACCGTTGGTGGATTTGTATCCAACAGTGGTCATATGACAAACTACGCTGTTGTGAATGCGGTTGAAAATACGGGAACCTTCACTAACCATTCTTCACTCAAGAGTGTAGAAAACAGTGGAACCTTCATCAATACGGCTGATGCGATTGCGGATAGTGTCATTTCTACAAATGAAGTGAAAAATGAAGGGTTAATTCGTTCATTAAAGAGTGAGGGTAAAGTAGAATCAAATGGGGATATCCACTTTATTTCTCAAAATGATGGATCAATTGTCAATACGGGAACAGTTGATACATTAAATATGTTAAAAGGGACATTTAAAGGACCTCTTCATTCTACTAATGCGCCTGCATATATCGATGATGTCTATTATGCAACCTTTGATGAAGCTTTACAGGTTTTCAATCAATCTAAAGATAATACGACAATGCATCTTATTGATAATGTCATCTTGACAAGAGAGTGTGAAGTTGGACAAGAAGGACACTCTTTGATCTTAGATCTTGGTAAAAAGACCATCTCTGGTACACCTATTATCACTAAAGGAACTTTACGTATTAAAGGTCATGAAACAGGTATCAAGAACAAGATTGAAAATGAAGGTAATCTGACTTTAGAAACACAGCTTTTTACAAGTGTAACCAATAAAGGCACACTTATGAATCTGTACTCGATTGCGGAGCTTATTAATGAGGCTAAGGCGACTAACTTAGGTACAATCTCTACTCTTTCTAATAAGGGAGAAATGATTAATAAGAAAGAGATTGTTAAGATCAATAATGAAGGTGAATGTGTCAATGATGCTCATCTTAAAGAAGCAATCCTGGAAAAAGGACAGTTCTTCAACAATGGAACACTAGATCATGTAGTCTTAAAGGATGGTACGCTTATCAATGAAGGGGAACTTCAGCATCTTGAACAGTTAGGTGGACAAGTTCAAAACAAGAAACATGTCGCTAATCTTTCAATGCATGGTGGTGAATATGTAGGTGAAGCTGATCAAAGCAATGCGGTTGCACGTATTGAAAATATTTACTATCCATTATTGGAAGATGCGATTGAAATCTTCAATAATCAAAAGGGTGCTATGACGATCATGCTTCATGATAATGCTTATATTGAAGAAGAATTATGCATCAAGAATAATGGTTACCCATTAACTATTGATTGTGGAACAAAGAGCATCAATGGTAATACGATTACCAATGAAGGAACGCTTATTATGAAAGGATATGCATTATGTGGCAATCCATTTATCAATAAGGGAGCATTTGAGTGTTCAATCAATTATGCTAGAGAAATCATGAACAGTGGTACATTGACTAACTATGCGACTATCAAGGAACATGTTGTCAATAGAGGAACTTTGACAAATAAATCAGCAATGAACACACTCTTAAACCATGATCATTTCTATAATGAAGGAACTCTTGGTGCCTATACACAAAATGAAGGGCAGACTGACAACAGTGGTCTTATCAGTGATGTGATCATGAATGCCGGTTCAATAAAGAACAGCGGTACATTGACAAGAGTCTCACAGAAGGGCGGTACGCTTGAAAATGAGGCGACAGTTCATACCTTAGATTTAACAAAAGGTGATTTCATCGGTGAAGTAGAAAGCACAAATAGTTATGCGCGTATTGGCAATCATTACTTCCCATACTTTGAAGATGCGTTGGCATCAATAGAAGATAATGATGTTACAATCACATGCAATGATGATATTGTCATTAATGAATTAGCAATTGAAAAAGAAAAGGGTTCATTAACTATTGATCTCCATCAGCATAAGATTGATGGTGGTACATTAACATTAAATGGACATATTCTTATTATGAATGGTCAAGTTGAAAACACGATCATCAATGAAGGAGAATTCATTAGTCAATGTGAAATCCATGGTCCGATGGAAAATAAAGGAACATTCAATAACCAGGGTGTAATGAGTGATACATTATTGAATAATGGGACATTAGTCAATTATGGTATCGTGAAAACTCTTCAGAATGAAAAATCATTAGAAAATGAAGAAACAGGTCATATTGATAAGCTCCTTATCAATAATGGAAAGAGTGTCAATAAAGGTGTCTTTGGAGAAGCGACTGCTATTAAGGGTGAACTACTGAACGATGAAGGTGGACAGATCTATCATCTAAGATTGGATCAAGGAGAAGTTCATAACTTCGGTAAAGTAGAAAACCTTGAATTGTTAAAAGAAAAAGGAATCTTCAATGGAACAGCACCAGCCATGACCAATTCACAGTGTCGTATTCTTTCTAAGTACTATATGACATTATCTCAAGCATTAGATTATGTTAAGGATTCAAGTGATTCACTACGCATTATTCTTAACAATGATGTCGAAGCAAAAGAAGATCTCCTCTTTACAACACAGGGAAGAGTCTTAAGCTTAGAATGCAATAAACATACATTAAGTGGTGGTTCAATTATCCTGGCGGCTAATATGTTGCTGATGGGAGATGGAATCATTAAAAATGTCATCATGAATAATGGTCATCTTGAAAACCATATTCATTTAGAAGGTGAAGTCACAAACAATGGTACATTAGAAAACAGGGGACATATTGTTTCATTAAACAGTGTTGGTGAAGTCATCAATAATGAACATGCGACAATTGATCAGATGACAATCAAGCAAGGTACATTAAACAATGAAGGACTTATCAATGAATTAGTAAACAATAGTGAATTGATTAATGAAGTCACAGGACATGTCGCTTCGTTAATGAGCAATGGAAAGAGTGTCAACGAAGGTGAAATTGAAAAAGCTGATATCGCAAGTGGTCTTTTCATTGGAAATGCTGAAGAATGCTTCTGTCATGCTTCTATTGGTAATTATCATTTTGGTACACTTCAGGATGCTCTTGATTATATGAAAGATGCATCAGAAAATCTGGTGATTACTATTGAAGATGATCTTCAATTAGAAGAAATGACATTTGCATCATCTAATGATATTGCGCTCACTATTGATACAAACGGCTATGAAATAGAAGGGGAAACACTTCATTTCAGCTTGCCTGTCACAATTGAAGGAACAGGACGCATTCATAATGATATTATCAATGAAGCACACTGTATTAATAAGACTTATCTAGAAGGAAAGATTGTAAACAATGCAATCTTTGATAATGAAGGCGAAATCACTGAACCATTTGTTAACCATAATCAATTGATTAACAAAGAAAAAATGCAGGATGTCATCAATGATGCCATGATCACAAATCATGGAGTCATGGAACATCTTACTCATGATGAAGGAGAAGCCTACAATGAAGGGGAACTTCATGATATGGTCATGAGTGCAGGACAGCTTAAAAACAATGGCACAATGGAAACACTTGTTTTAAGATCAGGAGAAGCACTTTCTACTGGTTCACTTCATGACTTAACAATAAGTGGTGGACGTTTTGTTGGTAAAGTAGAAGAAACCAATACATCATTACGTGTTGGTGAACAGTATTTTGCTTTACTAGAAGATGCGATTGATGCTTGTGATAATCAGTCATTGGTATTGATTGGTGATCTTGAACTTAAAGAACCATTTACTGTTGATTGCCCATATGATCTACGTATTGATGTCAATGGACATGTCATCACTGGTGAAAAGATTATTGTGAAGACTCCACTTTCTTTCGTGGATGCCACTAAAGAAGGAGAAGTTGCTAATGTCATTGAAAATGAAAGTCGTCTAGAAAATGATGCTAAGCTTTCTGGTGAAATCTTCAGTAAGACAGAACTTATCAATCATGGTGAAATGACTGGTCGTGTAGAAAATGAAGTGACATGCATCAATGATGGTGAAATGAAGACGGTTATCAATAAGGGTACATTGACTAATAAGGGTCGTATTCATGAATTGATTAACTATCAGTCATTAACTAATGAAGGAACAATCGATGATGCTGTTTCTGAAACTGGAAAAGTCAACAATAAGAAAACAATCGCTACTCTTCATATGAGTGAAGGAACATTGGATACTTCTGGTTACATTGAAGACCTTACATTGCACAATGGTTCAGCTTCCAACAGCGGAAAAGTGCATATGTTAAGATTAAAAGGCGGTCACTTTATTGGACAAGTTGAAGAAACAGATGGTGCAGGTGCTATCAATGATACATACTATGCTACATTTGAAGATTTAATTGAAAATGTTAAAGCACAAGAAGAGAAGTGTCTTGTGACACTTCATCGTGATGTTATTCTTGATCATCCTTTAACTATTGAAAATGATAAGACTGATATTACCATTAACATGAATGGTATTAAGCTGATTGGTGAAGAAATCATCATCAATGGACATGTTGTCTTAAAAGAAGCTCTTAATAAACAGAGTGTTATTGAGAGTCATATTGTCAATAATAATCATCTTCAAAATGAAGTCAGAATCAAAGGATCAGTTGAAAACAATGATTTCTTTGTCAATGATGGTACAATTTCAGATTGTGTCATCAATAAAGGGGTCATGGCTAATACTGGACAGATCAATGAGGTTATTAATGAGAAAGAAATGACTAATGATGGTGTGACAAGCTATGTGATCAATAAAGGCAAGATGAGTGTTCACTCACAAGGGGTTATTGATATCTTCAAGCAGGATAGTGGTGCTTTACAGAATCTTGGTACCATTGTGGATCTGACAATTAATAAAGGACATGTCGAAAACTCAGGATTTATTAATGGTCTATCTCAAAATAATGGAGAAGTGATCAATGAAGGAGATATTTCCAATGTCTACCTTATGAAAGGGGTATTCGAAGGCGATTCTTCAGATATTGATGCGGCAGCTTCTATTGGTACAAGATATTATGGTTCATTTATTGAAGCTATCAATGATGCTAATAAAGCTGAAGAAAATGTAACTGTTCTTCTTCATGTAGATGCTCATTTTGATGAATTGGTTATCAATAATCCATCATCTACGATCACTGTTGAAATAGATGGCTGGTCATTATCAGGGAAACATCTTGAATTATTATCTGATGTGATCTTATCTGATAAAAGTGAAGGTATTGGCGATATTAATGTTGATATTGTCAATAAGGCAACACTTTATACAAATGCCAACATATTTGGTACGTTAGTCAATGAGGGCGTACTGACTCATAAAGGAGAATTGGATGCCCTAATGAATGATGGTACATGTACAAATGATGGCATGATTCATTCTTATATGCAGGAAAAGGGACATCTTGTAAATAATAAGGATATCTCTGATTTACGTATAAGTGGTGGAGATCTTATCAATAAGGGATTGATTGCTTCTTTGACACAGGAAGGCGGTAATGTTTCTTCAAGTGGAGAAGTAAAGGAATTGATCAAGTATGATGGCAGCTTCAATGGTGAAGCAGAATACGAGACAATTTATTAAAAGAGGCACTTTTCCAAGTAGCGGGCTATCCTGATTGATGGGGTGTCACTAATTGAGGGAAAATGCCTTTCCCACGAAAGCGGAAAGATAAAATCGAAATTATCGGTTTGGACTGATATCAGTACAGATATCAGTCCTTTTTTGTGCGCTTTTTCTTTTCGTTTATCCATTCCCTGCTTGTTGGCTGGGGTTCCAGGAAGAATGTTGTCTCTGAGTTGAGGCAGAGCAGTACCCTGTTTCTGAAGCGATGCCAGTTGGAGTAGCCGCTGCTGCAGTGCTTGATG
>NZ_JNKN01000007.1 GCF_000702065.1 Kandleria vitulina DSM 20405
CAACCTCTTTCAGGATCTGCTGTGCCATGTTAGAGTTTAACGCTTTGTAGTTAGGGCTGTTCTTTAAAAGAGTGTAATTCTTTTCGTATTTTAAAAACTCGCCCTCAGAAAAGTAATACTGTCTTACATTGTAAATGGCTTCATTGGCAAGATTCTTTGCTATATGGCACAGTTCTCTTATAGTTCTGTAATCTTCCTTTGAAAGACGCTTTACTTGTTGTTTTACGGTAAGATGCATACAGCTTTCTCCTTTCTAAAGACTCGGAAATAGGATTTCCTGTATGTATATTATACCATATATTTTACTGATATTTATTCTAGTAAAATATATATTCTAACCGTCATTCATCCCACGGTCTAAAGGCACGTGGGTTTTCTGTCGGGAACTTTATAAAAAAATCTCTCATGAGAGAGATTAATCAATCTTTAATAAGAACGAAATAAGCGCACAAATTGCACCCATGATAAAGGCATGGTTTCTAAAGAGATTAAATGGTTTTCTTAATTCTTCTCTTCCATTTCCAGCAATAGAGATCACAAAAGGTGTAATCATATACGTGATAGCTACTACAAACCAGAACATTCCCATATCTCTAAATCCACCGGCAATTGTGGAATACATCTTGAATATGGATGTTTCATCCTGTGCTGAAACGACAAGCCATGATGCAAACATGAAAATAAGTGATACCATAAAGCATCTTTTGACATAGTCGTAGATATCATCATAATTAGGTAGCTTGACTGGCTTAAACAATGAAACAATAATCATGACAAGCAAGGCAATCACTGCCGAAGCATTAATGAAATTGATGATTTTAGCTAAATTATAAAACAATGAAAACATAAGTACCTCCTACAGTGACTTTGTTAAGTTGGTAATATTTTTAATGATAATTTCAATCATCTTAGAAAGATTCTTGAAGATCAATGCGAAGAAGCGTACAACCATATTATTGTTAAACTGAATATTAAAGAAATAATTGTACGTATTAACAAACAAATGCCATATCGATGAATAAATATTATGAGCAATCTTTCCGATGCCATTGTAGTAGCCATTGACTATATACATGACAACAGAGAACAATAAACAAATAACACTTATAATCTGCAAGATCTTTGTGGCTTTATCTACAATAGGATAATGTCTCTTATGATTAAGTTCCTCACTTAACTTCCTTACAGAATCAGATATTTCTGCTTCTTGTGCACGTCTTCTATAAGGAACTTGTTCGTGCTTATCTTCAAGAGGAAGATCTGCTCTCTTCATGATTCGTGTAAAATCACTCTCCGATTCTTCTTTCACGCCAGCGTGTTTTAAAGCTTCAGATATTTCAAAGTTTGTCGCCTTATGACCACACTGCGAGCAGAATGTTTCACCTATTCTATTTTTATGTCCACACATCTCACATGTCCAGAACATCTGATCCATAGCTACTTCTCCTTTAGTTTAATAATAACTATTAAACACAAATATGAAATTTAATCAAGCGGTAAAGCGTTTACATGAAAATATAACTTTATTTTTTACCAAAACAAAACTATAATGAACGCGGTGATATATATTATGGATGAAAAAAAATATTTAGAATGTGAAAAATATTATGTATTCTTATTACTGATTTTTGTTGCAGGATTTTATGGGGGATTTACAATTTCAGTAAAAGGTGGTTCATTTGCCAATGCTCAGACTGTTAATATTGCTCTTCTTGGCATTGCCATTGGAACAAGGAATTTCAGTAGTGCATTGTCCATCTTTTTATCAATTGGTGCTTATTTTATCGGTACAATTATTTCTGAACAGGCAGCCTGGCTTATCAGCAAGAAACGTCTATTAAGATGGGATACCATTTTAGTATTTTTAGATATGCTTGTCATTACGACATTGGCTATTGCGCCTATTCATACACCGGCCTTGATATATTCTATTACCATCAACTTCTTATGTGCAATGCAATTTAACACATTCAGAAGTGCTGAAGGCATCGGAATGGCTACCATCTTTATTACTAATCATGTAAGACAGACTGGCAGCTTCTTTACAAGATGGATGAGAAAGCCATATGAAAAGACTTATCTTAAAAAATGGACAAGACATGGCGGAATGGTTGTTTCTTTCTGTTTAGGTGCTGCCTTTTGTTCGCTTCTTGGACTTAAGTTCCATACAAAAGTTTTATTATTTGCGGATATTCCATTATTTATAATCTTTATTAATCTGCTTCGTGCTGATCTTACAACTGAACGTCTTCTTCTTGGCAAGAGAGTTCCAAGTGGACATTAATAATTAAAAAAAGAGTCAATAACGAAAGTTATTGGCTCTTATTTTCTTTTATGTTTAGCAAGTTTTTCTAATGCATCCTTAGCTGCATGCTGTTCTGCTCGCTTTTTGCTTGTTCCTTTTCCTCTACCAAGAACAGTTTCTTCAGTCATTGCTTCAATTTCAAAGATTGGTGCATTGGCTGGTCCTGTTGCACTGACAAGACGATATTCTACAGATTTTCTTTCATCAGCCTGAATAAGTTCCTGAAGTCTTGTCTTGTAGTCTCTGATATCATCATAATCATCAAGATCTTTAACATGCTTAAAGACAGTTCTCTCTAATATCTTGATAACTTCATCTTTACCACAATCAAGATAGACAGCACCCACAAATGATTCAAAGATATCACATAGAACACTTGAACGTTTTCTTCCACCAGTACGTTCTTCTCCTACACCAAGAAGAAGAAGGTCATCTAGTCCAAGTTCAACCGCAAAACGAGATAATGATTCTTCTCTTACAAGCTTACTACGCAATGTTGTTAGTGATCCTTCTGGATAAGAAGGAAACTTGTTAAAGATATAATCAGAAACATAAAGCTGTAAGACAGCATCACCCATGAACTCTAAACGTTCATAATCACGAATGTTTCTTGAAGCTTCATTAGCATAGGATGAATGTGTGAAAGCTTCCTTATAAAGAGATAAACGCTTAAAAGGAATACCTTCTTTTTGCAAGAAATCTAATATTTTCACTTACTCCAATCCCTCTTTCATCTTTTCTACAACATCATTTTCTACCATTGTATAGGCAAGTTCCATCGCACTTCTAAATGCTTTAGCATCAGATCCACCATGCGCTTTTACGATAGCTTTAGTGAATCCCATCATTAGGGCTCCCCCTACTGATTTATAATCAAATTCTGATAGACTTGATTTTAATGAACCTTTTGCAAGAAGTGCCCCAATCTTGCTTAATGTAGAAGAAAGCAAACCATTCTTGACAATCTTCATGACTGTAAGAGCTGTACCTTCCATTGATTTTAATGCGATATTGCCACTAAATCCATCTGTTACGACAACATCTACATCACCATCTAATAATTCTCTACCTTCAATATTGCCAACGAAGTTAAGTGATGAATCTTTAAGAAGCTTATAGGCTTCCTGATGCATTTCATCGCCCTTATGGTCTTCTGCACCAATGTTCAATAAGGCAACCTTAGGCTTATTAACACCTCTTACAAGTTCACTATATAAAGAACCCATAAGACCAAACTGCTTCAACTGTTCAGCAGTGTTTTCTGAGTTGGCACCTACATCTAGAAGACAAGTTCCTCTTTTATTTAAAGTAGGCAATGTGGCCATAAGACATGATTTTTCAACACCCGCAATTCTTTTTACAAAGAGCATCGCACCTGTATAGAAGGCACCTGTTGATCCACATGAGACAACCCCATCTACTTCGTTATTACGTGCCATCATCAATGCCTTTACCATTGATGACTCTTTCTGTCTTCTTACACCAAGAGGACTGTCTGTCATCTTAACAACATCTCTGGCATCTACAATTGTAATATTATCAAAAACACGCAATGCTTCTAATTCTTCTTTTTTTCCTGTCACAAAGAGTTCTACATCCTTGTGATCTTTTGCAAAACCTTCACAAGCTTCAATGACAGGTGCACACCCTAAGTCACCTGACATAGCATCAATAGCTAATTTCATTTGCATTCACCTCATTGGCGATTATACCACAGTTAATCCACATATTCATTACCTGTTTTTATATTTTGTTTTATGACTGAAAGATATTCACTATATTCATTATACTTATAATAGCTTTCAATCATCTCGATTGCATCGTTTCTTGCCATTCTCAATAGATCAAAGTCCTTGATTGCATCACCTAAAACAAACTGGTTAACCCCACTTTGTCTTTGACCCAATACTTCCCCTGGACCTCTGATTTCTAGATCATACTGTGAAATCTCATAGCCATCCGTATGATTTTCCATAAACTGAAGACGATCAATCGCTTCCTTATTTGTCGCATTTGACAACAGGTAACAATAAGACTGTTCGCCTCCCCTGCCAACACGACCTCTTAACTGATGAATTGATGACAAGCCAAAACGCTCAGCATCATAGATGATCATCATATTTGCATTCTTTACATCAATGCCTACCTCTACCACGGTAGTAGAAACAAGAATTTGGATCTTTCGATCATGAAAATCATTCATGACCTGTCTTTTTTCTTCTTCTTTCATGTTTCCATGCAATAATCCTACCTGATAATGACCTTTAAAATAACGACTCATTGCGTCATAGACCTGAGTTGCACTTTTTAAAGGATAATCTTCATTATCTTCAATCATGGATGTAATGACGTAGACCTGTCCTCCTTCATTAAGATAAGAAATCAGATGAGAAAGAAAAGGCTTCATGCTGTTGCCTTTAAAATACTTCGTCTTCACCGGCAGTCTTCCTGCTGGCATAGAATGAATTTCTGATACATCCATATCTCCAAAGATAGCTAAAGCCAATGTACGCGGAATTGGTGTTGCTGACATTAACAGAAAATCCACATTCTTTCCTTTATTCTTTAAAGCCTGTCTTTGTCTTACACCAAAACGATGCTGTTCATCAGTGATGACTAATCCTAAGTTCTTATAATTGACCTTTTCTTGAAAAAGCGCATGTGTCCCAACAATTATATCTATTTCCCCTTGTTCGAGCTTTTCATAAATATCTTCTTTTTCCTTTATAGAAAGTGATCCAACAAGAAGCGCCAATGAAAGATCTGTATTTTTAAAGAAAGACTTCAATGTCTCATAATGCTGAGTGGCAAGCACTTCCGTTGGTGCCATCAATGCTCCCTGGTAATGTGACAAGTAGTTTGCATATAAAGCAAGTGAACTTACAACCGTCTTTCCACTTCCTACATCTCCCTGTAAAAAGCGATACATCATGGCTGGCTTTTCAATGTCCGCAAAGATTTCTAGACAAGCTTTCTGCTGGTCGATAGTGAGCTTAAATGGCAATGTCTTAATAAATGCATTCATCTCCTGATGTGAGAATATCTTGGCAATGCCTGCTTCTTGTTCTCTTTCTAATTTAATATACTGCATCGTCAATTGAAACTTGAGGAACTCTTCATATTTAAGATGCTTCATCCCCTCTATCATTTCTTCCTTGTTCTTAGGGAAATGGACTTTCATAAGAGATGCATATTTATCTTTAAAGCCATATTTTCTTTTATAGTCAAGTGGTACGAAGTCTTCTAGTTTATCACCGATAAGCGATAAAGCCTTCTTTACATATCCAGAAAACATCTTATCCGTCATTCCTTCTTTTAAAGAATAGACAGAATGCATTCCTTTTTGTTCATCCAGCCCCTTTAATAAAAGCTGACTTGCGGTAATGCGATGACCTTCTTTTTTCCCAATGATAGTGACAATCTTTCCTAAAGAAAGATGCTGTCGTAAAAAGTGTCTATTGAAGATCGTCACAGTATATTCTTCATTCTTGATAAGAACCTTAACACTTAATCTAGATAGTCTTCCCTTGAAGAACACTTTCGCATTTTCTAGCACAGTTCCTTCTGCGATAACTTTATCATCCTCAAAGCATTCTTCTATTTCATCATATCTATAAGGAAGGTGCATCACGACATCCTGCAAGGTAGAAATGCCCATTTCTAAAAAAAGAGATTTTCTCTTTTCACTTGTTGTAAGTTTCTTCAATTCATCCATATGCACACCTCCTTTTTCAACTATTATATATTATTTTGACAAGATTGAAAAATATACCTACACTATTGATAGGTGATTATATGAAAACAATTCTTTTTATCAGCATTCAGCTGCTTTTATCTACAGTACAATATTTTTCAATCTATCGTTTCTTCCCTTCTCTTGCAAAGCATGTTTCTTTGCATGAACTAGGTGAAATTGATTATCCTGAAAGCAGTGATTTCAATAAGACATTGGGCTATGTTTTTATGATATTCACTTTTGTTTGTACTTGTCTTATTTTCATCTTATCAGGACTCAATGAGCATTCTTTCTTTACCATTGTATTTCGTATGCTTTCTATTTTTATTTGTGCTGAACTCTACGATGATTTTATTCTTGATGATCTTCTTATCAATAAAATATATCGATGGGTCTATAGAAGATATATGCATAAAGAGGCAACAGGAAGATGTCATCATCAAAGAAATGGACAGGAACTTATCCGTGTTCTTCTTGGAATCCCCGCCATTACCTTTCTCGCTTTGCTTATATCACTTATTTAGTTTGATTTATTGACATATTTTCATGAATTCATATAATTATAGTGTTTGTAAGAAAGAGGGGATGAATTTGGTTTATTTAGATTATTGTGCAAACGCTCCAGTAGAACAACAGGTTCTAGATCGTTTCTATGAAGTCACTAAAAACATCTATGCAAATCCTAATTCTATTCACAAGCTGGGACGTGAAGCAGAGGATCTTTTAAATAAGAGCGCTGATCACATTGCGAACTATTTCAATGTGACAAGGGATGAATTGATTTTTACTTCAGGCGCAACTGAATCCAACAACCTTGCGATTAAAGGAATTTGCGAGAGATACAGAAATAAAGGAAAACATATTATCATTGGTTCTATGGAACATAACTCACTTGTTTCTAGTGCTATGCGCATGCAGGAAATGGGATTTGAAGTAGAACTAGCTCCCGTCGATCAAGATGGACGTATTGATCGTGATGAACTAGAATGGATGATCAGAGATGATACCATCCTCGTAGCCATTGCGGCAGTAGATAGTGAGCTTGGCATTAGACAGGATATTGAAGGATTAGCTTCATTCTTGAAGAATTATCCTCAGCTTTATTTTCATGTAGATGCTTCTCAGGCTATTGGGAAAGTTGATATCAACTATGATGATGTCGATCTCATCACCTTTACTCCTCATAAATTTGGTGGCATCAATGGTACTGGTGTTCTTGTCAAAAAGAAGAACATCGGCTTAAAGATCCAGATGGATGGCGGAAAGAGCACTTCCATCTATCGTAGTGGGACACCGATGCTTGCCAATGTTGTTGCATGTGATGTTGCATTAGATTTGGCAATGACTCATCAAAAAGAAAGAGAAGTCTATGTCAAGAAGCTACAGACCAAGATTTTAGAGTTCCTATCTTCTTATGAAATGATTCATATTAACAATACGCGCTATTCAGATGCGTATGTCGTCAATTTTTCTGTCAAATCAGTACGTGCTGAAGCTTTTAGTGAGATGCTTGAGCAACATGAAATCTATCTTTCTACAAAGACTTCATGTTGTCCTACAAATGCACCAAGCAAGATTGTCTTTGCTTTAACTAAAGATAAGAAGCTTGCTAGTACATCATTAAGATTAAGTCTTTCTTATATGACGACAGAAGAAGAACTTGATGCTTTCTTTAAAGCATTTACAATTTGTTATAAGGATATATTTGAAAATGGATAAGATTAAAGAAATAGAAAGAAGTATTATCAAAACATATCGTAAAGCCATCTGGAGACCTTTCTGTAAAGCTGTCACTGAATATGAACTGATTCAGGAAGGCGATAAGATCATGGTCTGCATCAGCGGTGGAAAAGATTCAATGCTTTTAGCGAAATGTATTCAGGAAATTCAAAGACATGGAAAGGTTCACTTTGAAGCCCATTTCGTCTGCATGGATCCTGGATATAATGAATACAACAGAGGAATCATCGAAGATAATGCCAAGCTTATGGGCATTCCACTAGAAGTCTTTGAAACAGATATCTTTGATTCTGTTTCCGGTGGTGCATTTAAACAGCCTTGTTACTTCTGTGCCAAGATGAGACGTGGCTATCTTTATAAGCATGCGCAATCTATTGGCTGCAATAAGATTGCCCTTGGTCATCATTTTGATGATGTTATTGAAACGACATTATTGTCAATGTTCTATGGTTCAGAAATCAAGACTATGATGCCTAAGCTTCATAGTGATCACTATGATGGATTAGAAGTTATTCGTCCTTTATTTAAGGTCAGAGAAGAAGCAATCATCAATTGGAGAAATGCTAATGACTTGACATTCATCAACTGTGCCTGCCGCTTTACTGAAGGCTGCTCACTTATTGATGATGGTACAAGCAAACGTAAAGAAATGAAGACACTTATCAAGCGCATGGAAAAGAAAAATCCAAAAGTAGCGCAGAATATCTTCATTGCGATGCATAATGTCAATCTTGACTGTGTGATGAACTGGAAAAAAGATGGTGAAACATACAGTTTCCTTGATGAATACTACGAAGAAGAAAAATATAAAGCTGTGGAAGAAATCGAAAGATTCTAATCCACAGCTTTTCTTTATGCTTTACGTGTATTTTTCCATATCAGCAATACCACTGGCAAGATGATATAGCTGATCACTACTGCAACAATCGCAGCAATATTTAAGACAGATGTTCCATCTGTTGAAACAATACTAAATTGTGAAACCCAGTCAAACTTGATGACTAAGAATAATGAGAAGATGATGGCAGCTACAGGAATAATGACATCAGTTGCAAAGTTCTTTGTAGCAGAGAGTACTTCTTCTTTATTAAGATTAAAGTAGAAAACAATGACACTTAATGGGACAACCAAGAACTGGATGAAACGAGAAAGTGAACTTAATATCATGATATTAGCCATATCATAAAATGGAATAATTTGATGGGCTTTAGAAATCATTAATAAGAAAAGACCAGCTACTGAACTCATCAGCATATTAAGCTGACCAATACGATCAGAGATGAAGCCACCAATGATTCTTCCTCCCGTGTTGAATAAAGCCAAGATGGAAACAGCCATCGCCCCATCTTTAATGATAATGCCAAGACCTAATATCTTGAAGGCATTAGGAACACCGGCATTCGCTATGATACGATTGGCAATCAGAGGAACAATGACCGAACTTAATCCATAAGAGGCTGTTGTAATACCACCTACAAGACCTCTTTTATCTGGGAAGAACTTCACGCAACAATTGCTGACAACACAGCCATAGGTAAGTCCCATTGCTAATCCACAGGATAAGCCAAATCCCCCATCAGCATTATTTTGCTGTTAGAAAAACCTGAAATGATCATTCCTAGACCAAACCAGATACTGCCAACAATAATAAGAACGCTTGTTCCCACTTTTTTTATGAGCTTTCCTCCCCCAATCAAGGTAATGGGTCCTACCGCAAGAGAGAAGACAATGGATAATGAGCTACCGCTCATTTTGTAACAGTCTATGTCAATACAGCACTTCCTCTAAAAGAAGAAGTGCTGTATATAAAAGAAAACATAGATCTTTTTGATCTCTACAATACAATCTCTGATCTTTTAAGTAAATATGACCGTATTATGCAAAGCAAGCAGGCCTTATTTAGTGTATTGCATGCTGGAAATGGGTTAGATGATCTCTGTTCAATTACAAAAAGATGATATCTATCAAAATCCTTTTGCCCTTCAGCATGATATCTTCTTTAAGAATCTATTATCTTCTCACTTTGATACACAAGAAGAAATTAAACAGGCGATAATTGAATTGAAGATGAAGCCACAAACAAAGTATTTCTTTATTGTCAGTGGATTTGTAGATGTAAGACACAAGCGTCTTCCTTCTAACTATTACTGGATTCAATTGAACTCAATATTTAGAAATGCTCTTACCAATATTGATGGGAATTATTTTATTACCTTAGTTTCTTCTAATGACTACAATAAGTATCTCTCTTCAATAAAGACACGCTTTGATTCTTTCTTGAAGATGAATCTTATGAAAGCTGCTATCAGCTATAGCTTCACTAATCTTCTTCATGCCAATATCTATGCCTCTCAATCTATTGAACAGCTGAAATACAATTTAATTAGATATGATGAGAATGTTACCTATAACTACAGTGAATTCTATTTTACTCATATTTTCTATTTGAGTAATCGTCAAGATGAAATGAAAGCTTCTATTCATCCTGCCATCAAATTAATAGGTATGATAAAAAGAAGAAGACAGAATATCTTAAGACCTTGACGACTTATTTGAAATGTAATCGGAATGCTCCTGAAACAGCTAAAGCGTTATTTATTCATAAGTCAACGTTGTTCTATCGTTTTTCTAAGATGAAAGATCTCTTTCATATTAATCTAAAAGATAGTGATGATCTCTTTTCTTATGAGTATTCTATTAAACTGTTATCCTTATTGATTGAATAAAAAACCCCTTAATAGACATCTGTCTATTAGGGGGTTTATATTATTCTACACCAATAATAAATGAATAAACTGGCTGAAGACCATCGATCATTTCTAATTCAGCATCTTCATATGTTTCTTCAATATATGCTTGTGCTTCTTCTTTTTCTTCGTCAGTGACATCTTCACCACAGATTAATGTGATGATTTCTGAATCGTCATCGACTAATCCTTCTAATGATTTCTTTAAAGCATCCATCTTTTCTGGTACACAGGCAGTAATTGTCTTATTGCAAAGAGCCATATACTGGTTAGCTGTTACTTCTACACCATCAATGTTTGTATCTCTTACTGCGAATGTAACCTGTCCTGTTTTCACGTTTTCCATAGCATCTTTCATTTCTGAAACATTATCTTCTAATGATGCTTCTGGGTTAAACATGATACAAGCTGACAATCCCTGAGGAATTGTCTTAGTAGGAATAACGATCACATCGATTTCGTCTTCTAAGACAGTAGCAGCCTGCTGAGCTGTCATAACGATATTAGAGTTATTAGGCAATACGATAACATGTTTAGCATGTACACCTCTGATTGCTTTAACAAGATCTTCTGTAGCAGGGTTCATTGTCTGTCCACCTGATACGACATGATCACAGTGCAATTCTTCGAATGTTGCTTTAATACCGCTTCCTGCAGCTACTGAGATGACCGCAATGTCCTTTTCAGGAACTTCTTCGACAATCTCTTTCTTTTCTACATCTTTAGCATTAGGGTTTTCAATATCTACTGTTAAGAATTCACCAAAACGCTGAGCAATATTTAAGGCATTACCTGGCTTTTTAGTATAAAGCTTAGCTCTTACGATATTGCCATCCTGAACGATTGTAATACGTTCTCCTGGAATTCTTTCTAATTCATTCTGGAAGTTTTCTGCATTAAAGGCACTTTCTTTTCCTTCAGCGATATCAAGCATAAATTCTGTTCTATAGCCAAAGTTAGCCTTGATGCCAGCTTTTTCAGCTCTTTCAAGAGCCTGCTGATTTTTAACTTCTTCTTCATTAATATCAACACGTTCAATTTCTTCACCAGCTAATGCTGACATGAAACCAGTCAATACTAATAATAGCCCTGCTCCACCTGAATCGACTACGCCAACTTCTTTTAAAACTGGCAATAATTCTGGTGTACGATCCAATGATTCATTAGCTGCTTTAACGAAGTATGAGAAATAATCTTCGATTTCCATATCTTCTGTTACATAAGCCTTAGCCGCTTCTGCAGATTCTCTGATGACTGTAAGAATAGTTCCTTCAGTAGGTTTCATTACGGCCTTATAAGCCACTTTTGATCCTTGCATGAAAGCATCTGCTAAATCGTTGGCATTAGCAGTTTCTTTTCCTTTTAAGGATTTAGAAACACCTCTAAAGATCTGAGAAAGGATAACACCTGAGTTACCTCTTGCTCCCATTAATAATCCTTTAGATAATGTTTTTGCAATTTCATCAACTCTTTCACTCTGTAGACGTTCAACTTCAGTTGCTCCACTTGTAAAAGTTAATGACATATTAGTACCAGTATCGCCATCAGGTACTGGGAATACATTTAACGCGTCAATTTCAGGATGATTGTTATGGAGAACAGTTGCCCCAGTGACAATCATCTGTCTAAACATTTTTCCGTCAATGATTTTCATAACTTCCTCCATTAATCCATGACTCTGATACTTTGTACATAAACATTAACTGCTTCAATATTAATGTCCAATGTTTTTTCAAGAACGTATTTTACTTTTTTCTGAACTTCATATACGATTTCAGAAATCTTTACGCCGTATCCGACAATTACATATAGTGAAATAATGGCACCTGTTTCACCATTTTCAACTTTTATACCTTTTGAATAGTTTTCTTTCTTAAGAAGATCATAGATCCCATCGATCATCTTCTGGCTAGCCATTCCAACTACCCCGTAACATTCAGTGGCAGCTCCACCACAAATAGTTGCAATAACATCATTAGATAATTCAATATGTCCAAGTTCTGTTGATTTTTGAATCATAATTATCCTCCTCTACCATTATGTTTGATATTTAAAATATTTTTTCTAACATAATATGCGTTTTTATTATAAAGTATGGCTATTAAAAAGGCAACAAAGATAAGATTATTTTATAATTTGAATACTCTCATTTCTATTTAAATTATGATTTTTTTCGCAAAAGTAGTTGCAATTTCTAAATTGCAATGGTATTATGTCAAGGTATGTGAAAGCTTAAGAGGTGGTGAAGAAAATGTCAAGAAAAAGTCAGTTAAGTGGTAAAGGACCTATGACAGGTAACAATCGTTCTCATGCATTAAACGCTACTAGAAGAAGATGGAACGTTAACTTACAGAAAGCAACTATCATTATTGATGGTAAGCCAACTAAAGTAAAACTTACAGCTAGAGAATTAAGAACACTTAGAAAAAACGCTAGATAATAGAAGCAAGGATATGCAGTGCATATCCTTTTTTCTATATATAAGCACAAAAAAGAAGGCCTAAGCCTTCTTTTTATAATTTAAATGATTTTTTGAACTGATCAAAGATGCTAGATTTCTTAGAGGCATCCTGTAATTTCTTGTAAAGTTCCTTTTCTTGTTTAGTGAGCTTAGTTGGAACCTTAACTTTAACAGTGACATACTCATCACCGTAAGTATTTCCTCTTAATGATTTAACACCTTTACCTTTTAATCTTAATGTAGCACCTGGCTGTGTTCCTTCTGGAATAGTCATGCTGACATCACCATAAACAGTTGGGACATCCACCTTGCATCCTAATGCGGCATCAGCAGGAGAAATCGGTACTTCAATTGCGATATTATCTCCCTGTCTTACAAAGTGTTTATGTGGTCTTACATAGATTTCTACATATAAGTCACCATTAGGTCCACCGTTGATTCCTCTTCCACCTTTTCCTGGTACTCTTAACTGCTGATGAGTATTGATACCTGCTGGAATTGTTAATTCTACAGTGATGTTCTTATTGTTATATCCTTTTCCTTTACAATCAGGACAGATCTTCTTAATTTTCTTACCTGTACCATTACAATCTGGACAGGCAGCTTCTCTTACGACTGTACCAAATGGTGAACGCTGCTGCATTCTGACTGTACCGCTACCACCACAGCGAGAACATGTTTCTACATCCTGTGGAGAAGCTGCACCTGAACCATGACATGTTTTACATGGTTCATCGAAATTGATTCTGATTTCTGTCTTTTTACCTTTAATGGCATCCATGAAATCAATTTCAAGCTGCATAAAGCGATCTTCACCTTGACGAGGACCAGTTGGTCTTTGTCTTCTTTGACCTCCGCCAAAGAATGAACCGAAGATATCACCTAGATCGACATCATCGAAGCCACCGAATCCGCCAAATCCACCACCGAATCCGCCAGCGCCTCCGCCATTTTGATCAAAGGCAGCATGTCCATAACGATCGTAGGCTGCTTTCTTATTTGCATCGGAAAGGACATCGTAAGCTTCCTGTACTTCTTTAAATTTTTCTTCAGCATCCGGTGCCTTATTGACATCTGGATGATATTTTTTGGCAAGTTTACGATATGCACGTTTGATGGTAGTTGCATCAGCACTCTTATCTATACCAAGCACTTCATAATAATCTCTTTTATCTGCCATCATTGAACCTCCTTATAATATAGTAGAAAGCCAAGGTCCCCCTTGGCTTATATTTTTAGTTCTTTTCAGTGAAATCAGCATCTACAACATCATCATTGTTATTGTTGGCATTTGTAGCACCTGCATCCTGAGTAGCACCGCCCTGTGCATTCTGATACTGATATGCTGCCATCTGCTGAGCCATCTGTTCTAATTCATTCATACGAGATTCAAGAGTAGCCATATCGTTAGCATCTAAAGCTTTCTTTAATTCATCTCTTAATGATTCAGCCTGAGCTTTCTGGTCTGCAGAAATCTTATCTCCCTGAGTAGCCAATGATTTATCAATTTCATTGATCATCTGTTCAGCTTTGTTCTTAGTTTCGATATCTTTCTTCATCTTTTCATCTTCAGCCTTGTTAGCTTCAGCTTCTTTTACCATTCTATCGATTTCTTCATCACTTAAACCAGTTGAGTTCTGAATAGTGATAGACTGTTCTTTGTTTGTCTTCATATCTTTTGCTTTAACGTTAACAATACCGTTTACGTCGATGTTGAAAGTGACTTCAATCTGAGGAACACCTCGTGGAGCTGGTTCAATACCATCTAACTTGAATAAACCTAACTGCTTGTTATCTTTAGCCATAGATCTTTCACCCTGTAATACGTTGATATCAACAGCTGGCTGATTATCTGCTGCAGTTGAGAAGATCTGTGATTTAGTAGTTGGGATAGTTGTATTTCTTTCGATTAATACAGTCATTACACCACCCATAGTTTCGATACCTAATGATAATGGAGTAACATCTAGTAATAATACGTCTTTAACATCACCAGCGATGACACCACCCTGGATAGAAGCACCCATAGATACAACTTCATCAGGGTTAACTGACTTGTTAGGTTCTTTTCCTAATAATCTCTTAACTGATTCCTGTACAGCGATGATACGAGTAGAACCACCTACTAATAATACTTCATCAATTTCTGATGGCTGCATACCAGCATCAGATAATGCCTGTCTTACAGGTCCTTCAGTTGCTGAAACTAAGCTTGAAGTTAATTCATCAAATTTAGCTCTAGTTAATGTCATATCTAAATGTACTGGACCATTTGCACCAGCTGAGATGAATGGTAATGAAATCTGAGTCTGCATCATACCAGATAAATCTTTTTTAGCTTTTTCAGCTGCATCTTTAACACGCTGCATAGCCATGTTATCAGAAGAAAGATCGATACCCTGTTCTTTCTTGAATTCTGATACCATCCAATCCATTACAGCTTTATCAAAGTCATCCCCACCTAAGTGGTTGTTACCAGCAGTTGCTAATACTTCGAAAGTACCGTCTGCTAAGTCTAGGATAGAAACGTCGAATGTTCCTCCACCTAAGTCATATACAAGAACTTTCTGTTCTTTTTCAATTTTATCAATACCAAATGCTAATGCTGCTGCAGTTGGTTCGTTGATAATACGTTCTACATCTAAACCAGCAATCTTACCAGCATCTTTAGTAGCCTGACGCTGTGCATCATTGAAGTATGCAGGAACAGTGATAACTGCTTTAGTAACTGTTTCACCTAAGTAAGATTCAGCTGTTTTCTTTAAGTTCTGAAGAATCATAGCTGAAATTTCTTCTGGTGTATAATCTTTACCATTTACATGTTCTTTATAAGAAGTACCCATATGTCTCTTGATTGAAGACACTGTTTCTGGGTTAGTGACAGCCTGTCTCTTAGCTGCTTCACCAACAATAATTTCTCCGTTCTTGAATGCAACAACTGAAGGTGTAGTTCTAGCCCCTTCTGCATTTGCAATTACTTTTGCTTCTCCGTTTTCCATTACAGAAACGCATGAATTTGTAGTACCTAAATCAATACCGATAATTTTACTCATAGTCTTATCCTCCTATTACTGACTTACTTTCACAAGTGTTGCTCTTACAACACGATCTTTTAACATATAACCTTTCTGAAGTTCTTCTACAACCATATTTGGTTCCATTCCTTCAACTTCTTCAGTCATTACTGCCTGATGGAAGTTTGGATCAAATGGTTTACCTTCAGCTTCAATGGCTTTTACACCATTCTTTTCTAGAATCATTAATAACTGATCATGGATCATCTGATATCCTTTAAGGAAGTTCTTAAGATTTTCATCTCCTGCTTCTGCAGCTAATGATCTTTCAAAGTTATCAATGACTGGCAATAACTCTTCTACAAAGGACTGCATCATGAACTTTTTCTGATTTTCAAATTCAGTGTTCATTCTCTTTTTTGTATTTTCCATATCTGCAAATACTTTATAGTATTCAGTTTTCCACTTATTTGCTTCTTCACTTAAGGCCTTGATTTCAGCCTCAGGATCAGCTTCTTTTTCTTCTGGAGTATCCACTGTTTCTTCAACAGTTTCTTCTTCCATTTCTGTCTCATTGACTTTCTTTTCTTCTGCCATAGTTTTACCTCTCATCATTTTTTCTTTGCTCATCTAAGATGAGACTTTCAATATTCTTACTAATGTACTCTACTAGTGATACAACCTTTTCATATGGCATACGCGTTGGTCCAATCACCGAGATAGAGCCCTTCGAGCGGCTTCCCGTATCAAATGATGCAGAAATGACAGACACATCATTTAAGTCATCAAATGGTGTTTCATTTCCAATCCTGATTGTTACACCTTCTTCTTGAGTCAATGGCTCAAGAAGATTCCATGTCTGTGAATTTTCAAAAGCAGTGACAAGCTTTCTTAGCTTATTGACATCATTGTACTCAGGCTGATAAAGCATGTTATCTTTTCCTGAGAAGTAGATGTTGTTTTTAGCAAACTTCATGAATGCTTCTAAGAAGGCATTGAACAATACTTCATGTTCCTTCACTTTCACATTAAGAATTGGCTTCACATCATTTTCTAATTTCTCAATAACATTGTTAATGGGAACTCCTCTTAACGTTTCATTGATGACATCAACGCAGGCGCTTAAGTCATCCATCATATTCTCATCACGCACTGGGAATGTTCTGTTTTCGACATGTCCCTTATCCGTAACGATAATCGCCGTTGCACTCTTTCTCCCTAAAGGAATAAGTGTAACATTCTGAAAACGTTCGTAGCTAGAATTAGGTCCTAGCGCCACTGTTGTTAAATGAGTCAGCTGACTTAACATTTCGCAACATTGCTGAATAATTTCATTTAGCGAGCGGTTGGTATCCGCAAACAAGGTAGATACCTGATTCTTTACTGTTTCATCCACATCCGGCTGAAGCAGTGTTTCCACATAGAAGTGATAGCCCTTCTTGGATGGCACTCTTCCTGAAGACGTATGCGTCTTATCAAGGTAGTGCTGCTTTTCAAGAAAGTTCATTTCATTTCTGATTGTGGCACTCGAGTAAGGTAATTGATACTTTGTCATAAGAAGCTTACTTCCAACTGGCTCACCTGTCGCAATGAACTCTTCTACAATATATTTGAATATCAGTAATTGTCTTGCCGTAAGCATCTTTCTCACCTCTTTAGCACTCTTCTAATTCAATTGCTAAGTTCATTATACCTGTTTTTTTAGCAGTGTCAACATTTTAGTGCTAAATATTATCTGCCATAAAAAAGACCCCTGGATTAATCCAGGAAGTCCAATAATATAGTATTTAATATCTTTAAAGATTGTTTTGTACAATGAAGATGATTATTCTCTATCACAAGATGATCCTTGTTCTTCTCAATAGCTTTGCCATAGACTTCTTCTACATGTTTATGATAGCGTTCATAGAAATCACAAAGATCCAATCCCTCAAGTAGTCTTAATGACATCATGACATGATTGAACATCGTATCTTCTTCACTTAATGTCGTATAGCTTCTTGTATCTTTCCCTTTAATATATTGAAACAGTGCTCTACTATGATCAATTAATGTGTTATCGATCTTTCCCGATGCACCACTGCCTACACCATAATAGTTTTCATAATGCCAGTATACTTTATTATGTTCTGATTCATGATCTCCTTTAGCATAATTGGAGACTTCATATTGATGATAGCCCATCTTTTCTAATTCATTGACAATAAGATCTGAATAGTAGGCATCTTCATCTTCACTTAATCCTTCATAATGCTCATTATTTAATTTTGTTCCTTCTTCTAATATTAATGAGTAGTAGGAAATATGCTGAAGAGGGAGATGGCTTGCGACTTCTAGATCATAAAGAATATCCTCTTTGCTCTGTGTTGGAAGTCCATACATTAAATCGATAGAAAGATTAGTTAACCCTTTGCCGCAGGCATAAAAGATAACATCTTCTACCATATCCTTATTATGAACACGTTCAATCTTCTTAAGCAGTTCTTCATTAAAGGACTGTACACCTAAGCTTAACCTGTTGATATGATAAGCAATCATCAGATCGATTTTTTCATGAGTCAAAGACTCTGGGTTTGCTTCTATGCAATATTCGATTGTTTTTTCATCATAGAAGCTTGAAAGCATCTGAAACAATCTTTCTAATTGATGAAGCTGAAGAGCACTTGGCGTTCCGCCACCAATATAGATTGTTTTCATCTTTGTAGCAGGTAGTTCTTTTAACTCTTCTTCTAGTCGATCAAGATAGTGATCGACAAGATCTTCTCGATAAAAGACTTTCGCAAAATCACAATAGCTGCAAATACGATCACAAAAAGGAATATGAACATACAGGGAGCTAGTCTGCATGTATGTTCATCTCCTTCGCTAATCCTCCAAGCGATGTTTCTTTATAGGCTACATTCAAGTCACTTCCCGTTTCCTTCATAACCCGTACAACCGCATCAAAGGAAATCTTGTTCTTTCTCACATATCCTAGCTGGCTTGCCAGCATTGCAGCATCCACCGCGCGCATCGCAGCAAAGGCATTACGTTCAATACAAGGAATCTGCACATAGCCTCCGACAGGATCGCAGGTCAAGCCTAGATTGTGTTCTAGCCCCATTTCTGCCGCATAGTCAATGAGCTCATTATTGAGTTCCATGATCCATGCCATCATTGCAGAAGCCATCGCACACGCTGTGCCCACTTCCGCCTGACAGCCACCATCTGCTCCTGATACTGTCGCATTCATCTTTACCGAATTGCCAAACAATCCACCGATTGCTAGAGCCTTCACAAGATCTTTCTTGCTCATATTAAGTTCCTTATAAGCATAATAGAGCACTGCTGGTACCACACCGCTAGCACCACATGTCGGTGCGGTAACAATTGTATTGCCATCCGCATTCTCTTCTGCAACCGCATAGGCGTAGCTTGATACAAACAATCTTCCTCTTTGCATAGGATTGTGTGTATTGAGTGCCTGATTGTACATATCTTTAGCAACGCGTTTGATCTGTAGCTTTCCTTGTAGTACACCACTTTTATGTAGTCCGCTTTGGACACATTCAAACATCGTTTCTAATACTTTAATAAGGTAATCCTGTATATCTTCTTCATCAAATTCAATAACATAATCATAAAGAGAAATGCCTTTTTCGTCACAATATGAAAGTATTTCCTGCATATTCTTATGCGGATAGACATGCTTATGCACCTTTTCCATATCACCTTTAAAGTAGACATCCCCTCCTCCAATGGAATAGACTTCTACTTTCTTGATGCATTCTTCTCCATGATACACATGAACAATCATCCCATTGGGATGATAAGGCAAGGCATCCGCCTTAAATGAAAATGTACAAGGCTTAGGAGAAAGGGTCTTTTCAATAATATGATCAGTAAGATGTCCTTTTCCTGTCAGTGCCAACGATCCATGCAGATCCACATGAAAATGGGTAGCCTGAGGAAATTCTTCCTTGATAATCTTTGCGATAGTCTGTGGTCCCATTGTATGTGAAGAAGAAGGACCAACTCCAATCTTATATAGTTCTTTTAATGACAGCATGTTTCTATGACTCCATATTCAATAAAAATAATTCAAGACCTCGCTGTTTATCTATTAAGCCAGTCTTGATCTTAATATCCAATTCAGAAAGGGCATTGAGCTTTTCTAGAAGCTCATTGATTTCGAAACCTTCCCCATTCTTTCTGATAGGATAAATAGCTCTTGGATTTAATCCACACATACGTGCTATTTCTTTATCCTGATATCCTTTTCGAGAAAGAAGTTTTACCTGATAAAGATTACGTAATGAATTAGCGATTAACCCAATAAGTGCAATAGGTTCATGATTGGTTACCATTAAGTCTTTATAGATCATCATGGTCTTATTTAAATCATGTTTTAATATCGCATTTGTTAAAGCGAAGACATCCTCTTCTAACGGTGCTGCTACTAGCTTATTGATATCTTCTACTTTAATATCTTTAGTATAAAGACAAAGCTTATCTACCTGATGAGAGATCTCATAGAGATCTTCTCCTATTCGATTTAATAATAATGTCAAAGCTTCATCTTCAATCTTGCATCCTCTTGAACGAATAGCTTCTCTTGTAGACTTATAAAGCTGATTAAATGATACATGATTCATTTCAAAAAACTGTGCATGTTTTCTTAATGTCTTCATGACCTTCTTACGTTCATCAAAATTCCCTTCATCATGATAAATCACAAATACTGTTGTGGGATTATCATGTGAAATGTAGTCAATGAACATCGCTACATCATTCTCATTGACCGTCTTTTGTTTCTTGGACGTAAGAAACAATGGTTCTTTCATAATAACCATCTTATATTCTGTTAAAAAAGGTGGTGTCTTGGCATCTTCCAAAACCTGAGACATAGGTGTTTCACCCATGTAGTAGCTCATGAGATTCATCTCTTCTACTGAGCAATGATACTTCTTTTTTAATTCGTCGAGCTTCTTTTCCATCAGAAGTCTTTCTACACCATGTATTACAATGTTCATCTTTCATCACCAGGATTTATTATATCGTTTTTCTTATATGAGGACAATCCATTAGCGATAAACAAAATAGTCATTTCCATAATGTCGAATGCAGAAGTTTCCATCCTTGTCGGTTCTTAAAATCATAATGCCTCTCTCCTTTAGTCTATTGATGACCACTCTACCAGGATGTCCGTAGCGATTGTGTTTCCCTACTCCAATAAAGGCAATACGGGGATGGATCATTTCAAACAGCTTTACGCCTGAAGAGTTTGGACTTCCGTGATGAGATACCTTTAATACATCAACCTTAAGCTTGCCATATTCCTGATAGAGCTCTTCTTCTTTATGTGAAGAGATATCTCCAGTAAATAAATAATGTAATTGATGATAGTGACAATACATAACTAATGAATTATCATTCTTATCTTCACTTTTACTTGTCTTTAACATGCGTATATTAAGATCACCGATCTGTCTTTCTTTTTCATAATGATCTATGACATGATAAATTGGAAAATGTTCCTTTAGACTTTTTAATGCACCATAGTGATCATAGTCATGATGGGAAACATAGACATAATCAAGATGATCAACTCCCTTGCTTTTTAAGAAAGGAATGATCGTAGAAACCGCAAGATCATAATCTTTGTTCCCACCCGTATCAATCAAGATATTCCCTTGATTGAATGGAAGAATAATATAGCTGCAGTCCCCTTGTCCCACATTGATCATTCCTACTTCCCCATAGATCTTATAGACAGAATGAATATGAGATATAAAAAGAAGTGCACATAAAAATGCTAAAAAATGTCTTTTGTCATTACGGTTTTGATGATAAAGATAAGAAAAATAAAGATAGTAGAACATGACTATAAAAAACAAGGAAGGGTGTTCATAGACTAAGGTAACAGGAAAAGCATGACAAAAATGAAGGATGCTTTGAAAGACAATAATGATTGCTTTATAGAAAAGAGAAAGAAAAGGAAAAAGTATTGATAAGAGTGTTGAAATATAAAACAGTTTTACAAAGGGTTCTAATAGTAGTGCCAATAAAAAAGAAAACACATTAATAGAATGATTCATCATAATCACAATGGGCAATGTAGATAAATAGATATACAAAGTACGAATAGATAATGATTGCGTCATCAGAATCACAAAGTAAATGGAATAGGAAAAAAGAAAAGATGTGGAATAAAGGATATAGGGATTATAAAGAAGATTGATGATCACCAATAAAGAAAGTACATCTAGCTTATTGAAGTACTTCTTTAATGCCCCATTACCTACCAGTGTCAGATAGGCACGATATAAGGAGATGTTGTAAGGTATTGAAAATACATAAAGACCCATGAGTACCTTAGCGACGTTTTCACTTTTCTTCTTAGATAAAAGGTAGGAAAGAATTCTTGTGAGAAAAGTAAACAATACGCTCATATGCATCCCAGAAAGTGCAAACAGATGAACGATGGATAAGCTTGTCATCTCCTTGTAGTCTTCTGAAATACCTTCGTCCTTATATCCTAATAAAAACATGCGCTGATAACTTCTTATGGTCGCAGATGAAGAGAAGCTTTTTTCTAATATGTTCGCAAAAGAAAAATGATGTTTAATCGATACAATCGCATCTACACTTGCTTTTCCTACGATCTTTTGAGATTTAAGATAAAGTCGTTCATCAAAGCCATGATCATTATCTGGAGAACGAATAGCAAGAGGATGAATGCGGGCAATGATTTCATCATTGTAGGTAAGCTTATGATCACAGTAAAGTTTTACTTTCCCATAATCACTTTTAAGAAGATAATATTTTCCTCGACAATCCACAACATGTCCTTTTATATAATGTGGCAGATAGATCTTATTTTCTGGTCTTAACATTATAAATGACAAGATGACAACCACTATTATAGACATGCATGAGGTTTTCTTATAAAAGAAATAAAGATAAGGAATCAAGAAGATCAAGAAGACCCATGAATCTTTTACAAGTATGACAAGAATAAGAAAGAGAGCATAATAAAAGAGATGATATCTTATAAACATATATAATCACGGTAGTTCAAGAATCGCTTTTCTCCAATGCCAGGAACATTCATTAAATCCTCAATCCAATTAAAGCGATTCTTTTTACGATAATCAATAATTCTTTGAGCCATCTTCTCTCCTACTCCTGAAAGTTTCTTAAAGTCTTCTTTTGTTCCATGATTCAAGGAAATAAGACCATTTCTTTTATAAGGCAGATAGATTGTCTGTTCTGCCGTTACACTGCGTTCTAATGGCAATGCATCAATGTTGGCATTCTTCTTGATTCCTACTTCCTTGATCACATCCTTCATTGTCATTCCTTCCTTAATCGCAAAGTCCCCTGTCTTTTTAAATGCTCCTTCTAAGGTAATATAGAGAGCCTTTTCTTGAGTCTGATCCATTTTAGCAGGCTGTCTATAGGAATAGATCATTGATACGATACTCAAGAGAATGAAGGCAATAAATTTTAATTTCTTCATAAACATAAAAAGAGATTCTGATTATTCATCAAAATCTCTTGGTATATGAAAGTGATCATAGGCAGCCTGCGTTGCGATTCTTCCACGATGTGTTCTTTTTATTAGACCTTTTTGTAAAAGATATGGTTCATAAACATCTTCCAATGTAACAGATTCTTCCCCGATACTTGCTGCTAAGGCTTCAAGACCAACCGGTCCTCCCTGGAATCGATTGATGATACCTAACAGGTAACGGCGATCGACGTCATCCAATCCAAGCTGGTCAACTTTTAAACGATTGAGGGCTTCTTTGGTTCTGTCTTGGGTAATGATGTCATCTCCAAAATACTGAGCAAAATCTCTGACACGTCTAAATAGCCTATTGGCAATACGTGGTGTCCCTCTCGATCGCTTAGCTAACTCGACTTTTGCTTCTTCATCCATGTTCATTCCATAGACACCGCTTGTTCTTGAAATGATCTGTGTCAGTTCATCCTGACTATAATAATCGAGCTTTGCGACGATCCCGAAACGGTCTCTTAACGGTGCGGAGATGTCTCCCGCCCTCGTTGTCGCACCTACTAATGTGAATGGTGGAAGATCAATACGTACTGAACGGGTTGTATTTTCTTTTCCGATGACAACATCTACACAATAGTCTTCCATTGCCGGATAAAGAATTTCTTCTACAACCTTATTTAATCGATGAATCTCATCGATAAACAATACATCACCAGGATTTAATGATGTAAGAATAGCGACAAGATCACCTGTCTTCTCAATAGCTGGAGCTGTTGTAATTTTAATATGCGACCCCATCTCATTGGCAATGATCATCGCCATTGTCGTTTTACCTAGTCCTGGAGGGCCGTAGAGAAGGACATGATCAAGTGATTCATCTCTAAGCTTAGCCGCCCCTACAAAGACTCTTAAATTATCTTTTAGATCTGTCTGTCCAACATATTCATCAAAAGAAATTGGTCTTAGACTACTTTCTTCATCTTCAATATGTTCATCAATATCATATACATCACGATCCATAATGCCTTTCCTTTCTTTATTTAGTCATTAAAGCTAATGCTTTCTTCACAAAGCCATTGGTATCAAGATTTTCATTTCTGATTGTCTTCATGACTTTTTCTACATCTTTCTGTTTATATCCTAATGCAACTAGCACTTCAATTGCTTCTTCATATTCTTTCGCATCTCCACTTAATGCTTCAATACGTTCAACACCATCGAACTTGCCTTTTAGATCAAGAATAATCTGCTGTGCTGCTTTTGGTCCAATGCCTGGGAAACTCTTAAGGAACTTGGCATCACTGTTTTCAATAGCCTGAATAATATCATTAACATTGCCAGTTGCCAATATAGCCACTGCACTCTTTGGTCCAATTCCTTTTACTTTAATAAGCTTTAAAAAGAGTTCCTTCTGCTCACTTGTTTCAAATCCATAAAGGCGCATATCATTTTCAGTAATACTTTGAAAAATATGAACTGTCGCTTCTTTATTTCTTGTGAAAGCATAAGGATTAGGTACATAGACAAGATAACCTATCCCATTATTATCCATAACAATATGATCACTCGCAAGTGCGACAATCAATCCTTTAATATAGCTATACATACGTATCCTCCTAGACTTCCTGTCTATTCTATCATAAATGGATACAAAAAAGTATGATGAATAATCATCATACTTAATTATAGAAATCAAATTCAAAGTCCATGATCCGAATTGTATCGCCATCTTGGGCACCTGAAATACGTAACGCTTCATCGACACCAAGATTTCTCATCTGTCTAGCGAAACGCTTGAATCCATCATCTGTGTAAAGTGAAGCCATCTGTACAAGTTTTTCCACTTTTTCACCAGTGACAATCCATAAACCGTTTCCTCTATTATGGATTTCAAATGGAGGTGTATCCATTTCTTCGAATGTGTAAAGAACACTGTCTTCCTCTTCTTCCATAACAGATTCAGGAGCAGTTGCCAACGTATCTGCAATAGCATATAAGATCTGATCTAAACCTTCATGAATAGGTGCAATCATTGGATAGATTTTTACATCTTCTCCTACTTTTTCCTGGAAACGACGTAAATTTTCTTCTGATTCATCCAAGTCCATCTTATTAGCTACGATGATCTGTGGACGATTCATTAATCCATAATTGTATTCTTCTAGTTCCTTATTGATCTGAACATAATCTTCATATGGATCTCTGCCTTCGCTACCGCTCATATCGATGATATGAACAATAACACGACATCTTTCAATATGTCTTAAGAACTGATGTCCAAGACCACGTCCCTGAGATGCACCTTCAATAAGACCAGGAAGATCCGCCATAACAAATGAACGGCCATCCTTTACCTGAACAACACCTAAATTAGGGACAATAGTAGTGAAATGATAATCTGCAATCTTAGGTTTTGCCTTAGTGACAACTGAAAGGAATGTAGATTTACCAACACTAGGGAATCCTACTAATCCAACATCAGCCAATAGCTTAAGTTCGACTTTAAGATTCATCTTTTCCCCAGGTTCACCACGTTCACAGATTGTTGGAGCAGGGTTTCTAGAAGATGCAAATCTTGCATTACCTCTACCACCACGACCACCTCTACAGATTGTCGCATGCTGTCCATCTTCCACTAAGTCAGCTAATAGCTGATCAGTATCTGCATTATAAATAACAGTCCCTACAGGAACCTTGATAATAAGATCGGCTGCATCAGCACCATACATCTTTTTAGCCATACCGTTCTGTCCAGCACGAGCTTTATATTCTCTTTGATATCTTAAATCTAATAATGTTGTGAGGGAATTAGTTGCATGAAAAACAATGCTGCCACCTTTTCCGCCATCTCCTCCGGCTGGTCCACCTTTTGGAACATGGGCTTCTCGTCTAAATGCAACAACACCGTCGCCACCTTTTCCAGCTTCAGCATAGATATTAACCTGATCGATAAATTTCATTTGTTCACCTCTTTTACTTTATAATTATTTTACTGCATTATCACTAAAAAAAGAACCCCTGTTGGGATTCCTTTTCATTAAGCTTCTGGATATACAGAAACCTGTTTCTTTTTCTTTCCAACTCTTTCGTATTTAACAACACCGTCAACTTTTGCGAATAAAGTGTCGTCTCCGCCTTTACCTACGTTAGTACCTGGGAAGATTTTAGTTCCTCTCTGTCTATAGATAATAGAACCAGCTGTACAGAACTGACCATCTGATAATTTAGCACCTAAACGTTTAGATTCTGAATCACGGCCGTTCTTAGTAGAACTAACACCTTTCTTAGAAGCGAATAACTGTAAATTTAATTTGAATAACATTGTCTTATTCCTCCTCATATTTTATGTGAATGTATTGCCCATTTGATTCTTCTACACAAGCCAATGTAATCATCAAAGTCTCTAGTATTAATTGATCATCACGTGTTGCGTTATCCGTTTCAATACAGACATAACCTTCTTGCATCTCGATTGTCCCACGGTCTAAAAAACCGTACTTTGCTAATGTGTTGCACACACCAGTCACTGCAGTGCTCACGCCTGCGCAAACGAGATCTTTACCATATTCATCAGAACCAGCATGACCACTTACTGTAAGTCTTACATGATTTTGACGGCTGGTAAAATGAACCTTTATCATATTAACCTAAGATTTCTTTAACAGTTAACTTAGTATAAGGCTGTCTATGACCCTGTTTTTTATGATAATGTTTCTTTGGTTCATATTTGTAGACAGTAACCTTCTTTTCTTTACCCTGTTTTTCAACAGTAGCTGTTACAGTAGCACCAGCAACATAAGGATTACCAATCTTTACAGTCTTGTCACCAACTAATAATACTTTATCAAAAGTATATGTTTCGCCAGCTTCAACATCTAATTTTTCTACGAAAATAGTATCTCCGGCTTCAACTTTTAACTGTTTTCCACCAGTTTCAATAATTGCGTACATTGATGTACCTCCTTTTGTAAATATTCTTAGACTCGCCAACCAAGGCAGCTGATTGCTTTAATACCTTTTATGAGCGGTTGTAGCTAGAGGTCTACAACAAAAGTATACTACCATCTTTAAACTAGCTCGTCAATTGAAAATTTTAATTTTTATTGAGAATTATTGCTTAATTTTTCTAAAGCCACTCTTGGGCAGGCACGCTCATACACTTCCTGCAGTTTTTTCTTTGACACATGCGTATAGACCTGCGTTGTAGAGAGGTGGGAATGTCCCAAGAGTTCCTGTACCACCCTGATGTCCATGCCTGCATCTAAAAGATGTGTCGCAAAGGAATGACGAATAGTATGAGGATGAATTTTCTTTAGTGGATCATAGTGAGCCATTGTGCGATCGACCACATTTTCCACTCCTCTGTTTGTAAGTCTCTTTCCTCTTCTGTTGACAAAGACATAATCATGATTTTCATGATAGGCTGCCATCAATTCTCTTCTTGATGTTTCAAGATACTTTACAAGACATTCTTTGGCATAAGAATGAAATGGTACATATCGCTGCTTGTTGCCTTTCCCTTCTACAAGAAGAAGAGATTCATCAAGATGAACATTCTCTAATCTAAGATTAACAACTTCCGCGCATCTTAATCCTGAAGCATACATTAATTCAAGCATCGCCTTATTTCTTACGCCCAAATCATCTTTGGTTTCAATGCTGTCAAGATACCCCATCATTTCTTCTACATAAAGAAAATCTGGATTGTGGGTTCCTGTCTTTAATGATTTAACTAATAAGAAAGGATTCATCTTGATGTCATTGTTTCTAGCAAGATACTTGAAAAAGCTTCTTAAAGAACTCAATCGATGATTGATTGTCACATGTGATAATCCTTCTGAATTCAAGTAGACAAGATAGCTTCTAATGAAAAGATAATCTACTTCCTTAAAAGAAGAAAGCGATTCTCTTCTCATATAGCTAATAAAATCATTTATTTCTCTTTGATACGATTGATAAGTCAAATCAGAATATCGCTTTTGATATTTAAGATAATGCAAAAATGCATCTCTTTCTTTATTCACTATAGTTACCTTCAATAAATGCTTTCATCTTATCAATCGCTCTTTTTGCGTAGGCATCCTTCTTTTCCTTCTTCTTCACCTTAAACTCAAGATCAGGCAAAATACCAAAGTTAGCCTTCATTGGCTGGAAGTCAGTCTTACTAGCATGAGTGATATAGTAAGCCAATGATCCCATGACAGTCTGTCTTGGGAAGACGATTGGTTCTTCATTTTTAAGATATCTTACCATATTCATACCGGCAACCATTCCGCTTTGTGCTGATTCTACATACCCTTCTACACCTGTCATCTGTCCAGCAAAGAACAGATCTTCACGATCTTTATACTGATATGTTGGTTTTAAAAACATTGGTGAATTCAAGAAACAGTTACGATGCATAACTCCATATCTGACAATCTTGGCATTTTCCAATCCTGGAATCATATGAATAATACGATCCTGTTCTCCCCATTTCAAATGAGTCTGGAATCCTACGATATTATAAAGGCTGCCAACCGCATTATCCTGACGAAGCTGAACAACTGCTTCATCTCTTTTGCCACCATCTCTTTCAAGTCCTACTGGTTTCATTGGACCAAACAATAATGTCTGTTTTCCCCTGCGGGCCATTTCTTCAAATGGCATACATCCTTCAAAGAATTTTTCTTCATAATCATGTGGTTTCACTGTTTCTGCATTAATTAATGCATCATAGAAAGCATCAAACTGTTCCTTGTTCATTGGACAGTTGATATATTCAGCGTCCCCTTTATCATAACGTGATTTATAGTAGGCAATATCAAAGTTGATACTATCCTTCTCTACAATAGGTGCTGCTGCATCATAGAAATAGAAGTATTCTTCCATTCCTAACAGTTTAGCAATTTCTTTAGATAAGCCATCACTTGTCAAAGGTCCTGAAGCAATGATAGTAGGTCCTTCAGGAATCTTAGTTACTTCTTCATTGATGACATTAACCAATGGATGGTTCTTAATATAATTCGTTATATCTTCACTAAAGCCAAAGCGATCTACTGCTAATGATCCACCAGCGGGTACCGCATGTTTTCTGGCATATTCAATGATCAATGAATGATTCATTGTCATTTCTTCTTTTAAGACACCCACCGCATTCTTTAATCCGTCAGCTCTTAATGAATTGGAACATACAAGTTCCGCAAAAAATTCTGTTTTATGTGCATCTGTACTTTTGACAGGACGCATTTCATAAAGGTTAACAGGAATACCTGCACGAACAAGCTGATTAACAGCTTCTACCCCAGCAAGTCCTGCCCCGATTACATTTACTCTTTTTTCCATATTTATCACCGTCTTCATATTATCATGAAAAAATAGAAAAATGAACTGCAAAGCAGTCCATTATTCGTCAGTTTTCTTTGTATCTTTAATAATTGTCTTACACTTAGGATAGTTAGAACAAGCCTTAAATTCCCCAAATCGTCCTCGCTTAATGACAATCGGACTTCCACAGTTAGGACATTTTTCTCCTGTTTCCTTAGGTTCCTGTCCTTTAATGTGCTTGCACTTTGGATAATTTGAGCACGCTTCAAACATACCATAGCGTCCTCTCTTATAGACCATAGGGCTACCACACTTAGGACATGTTTCCCCAGTTGGTTCTCCGGTCTTATCATTTTCATCCTTCTTGATGTATTTACATTCAGGGAAATTTGAACAAGCTACAAATTCTCCATAGCGTCCTTTACGTACGACAAGATCTCCACCACATTCAGGACATTTTTCTCCTGTTTTCTTTGGTTCAATCTTTTCCATGCCATCATATGCTTTTTCTAGAAGTGGTTCAAACTTTTCTTCGAACTTAGAGATAGCATTGACATAGGTATCCTGTCCGTTCGCAATTTCATCCAAGGCATTTTCCATGTAAGCTGTGTATTCTACATTGATGATAGAATCAAAATATTCAAGCAGTTTCTTATTAGTAAGAATGCCTGATTCAGTAGGAATGAATGACTTATTGTCAATCTGTACATAGTCTCTTGTCACGATAGTATCAATGATTGAGGCATATGTAGATGGACGACCAATTCCTAATTCTTCAAGTTCTTTAATCAGCTTCGCTTCAGTATAGCGTGCTGGTGGTTTAGTGAAATGCTGCTGTTTATCAATATCAGTTGAAGTTAATACTTCCTCTTCTTTTAAAGCTGGCAATACTTCATTGCTTGCTTTTTCATATTGACCATAGACTCTTAAGTAACCATCAAACTTCATTACGCTTCCTGATGCATTGAATTTGTAGTCATTATTATCAAGAACAATTGAAGTCGCATCCATTTTTGCTGGTGCCATAAGTGATGCCATAGCACGTGCGTATATTAATGAATAAAGCTTAAACTGTTCAGCACTTAAATATTCCTTAACACTCTCAGGTGTTCTCTTGATGCTAGTTGGACGAATCCCTTCATGGGCATCCTGAACATTTTCAGTCTTCTTAGAAACCTTAGCACGACCAACGTACTCTTTACCATATTTTTCTGTAATATAGTCTTTTGCTTCTGCCACAAACTCAGGTGCTAAACGAATGGAGTCCGTTCTCATGTAGGTAATAAGACCGACAGTATCTTCTCCTAAATCAATACCTTCATAAAGCTTCTGAGCAATGGACATTGTACGCTTTGCCTTGAAGTTAAGTTTAGAAGAGGCTTCCTGCTGTAATGTAGAAGTAATGAATGGCGCCTTAGAATTTCTCTTCTTAACGCTCTTCTTTAATGATTCAACAGTAAAATCTTTTGACAATGAATCAAAGATCTTCTGTGCTTCTTCTCCATTCTTGATTTCACATTTCTTAGTCTTATGTTTTGTAAGCTGAGCTTCAAATTTTGTATGATCTTTTTCAAAAGACGCTGTGATATTCCAATATTCTTCTGGTACGAACGCCTTGATTTCTTCTTCTTTTTCACAGATTAATCTTAATGCAACTGACTGTACACGTCCTGCTGATTTCGATTTGATCTTTCTTTGTAATAATTTAGAAAGCTTAAAACCGATGATACGATCTAGAACACGTCTTGTTTCCTGAGATTTTACAAGATTCTGATCAATCTTTCTTGGATGTTCCAATGCCTGTGTAATTGCATTTTTAGTAACCTCATGGAATTCAATACGGTTATTTTGATCCATATCAATATCAAGAACCTGTGCCAAATGCCAAGAAATCGCTTCTCCCTCACGATCGGGATCGGTTGCGAGATAGACATAGTCAGCATCTTTTACATATTTCTTTAATTCTTTCACTACATCTTTTTTTCCTCTACTAATAGAGTAGTTAGGAGCATAATCATTTTCTAGATCAATACCAAGACCGCCTTTTCCTGTCGTTGCAAGATCGCGAATATGCCCTTTAGAAGATGTAACAATGAAATCTTCCCCTAAATATTTAGCAATAGTTTTTGATTTAGATGGTGATTCCACAATGACGAGATTTTTCATGTGTATCGCCTCCTTACGCTTTCCTATTATTAAACATTTAACAAATATTTGTCAACATTAATATAGCTCTTCAATAATATCTTCACCTTTCAAAACAATCTTTGCACCTTGTGCAATAAGCTCATTGCAGCCCTGTGGATCATCTATTCTTCCTGGTACTGCCAATACATCTTTTCCCTGTTCTAACGCAAATCCTACCGTAATCATCGTACCGCTTTTTCGATGTGCTTCCATGACAACCACTTTTGAAGAAAGGCCGGATATCAATCTGTTTCTTTTTGGAAAACAATCTTTTCTTGGCATCATATCTAATGGATATTCAGAGATGACAAGTTCATTTTCTTTCATCTGACGATACATCTCTTCATGTTTTTTAGGATAGCAATAATCAATCCCACTGCCAAGAACAGCACAGGTATGAAGATGATTCCTCATTGCTTCACGATGACACTCTCCATCAATGCCAATGGCCATTCCTGAAATGATAGTGATCTCTTCATGAGATAGCTGACTAATCAATGTTTGTGTCGCTTTTCTCCCATAACAAGAAGGATGACGGGTACCGATCATGCCGATACATTTCTTATTAAGAATCTTTAAATCACCATAATAAAACAATACAAAAGGTGGACAGGTAATCTCTTTAAGCTGATCAGGATAATCTTCACTGATAATAGTCGTGTACTTGCTTTTTACCTTTGAAAGCATCCTCTTCTTATCTTCCTCTTCCACATATTCCTTTTCTTCTAAAGCTTTTAAAATAAGATCAAAATCTCCGTTGTACTTTAATGCAAAATAAACAAGTATTTCTTCCATATGTCATTTTTACCATCACTCATCTTTATAAGAAAGCTCTTTTATAAACATTCTTTGTTTCTTTGGCGTTAACAATAAACCAATAAGGCTTGCCCCAATAATCATGTAAGACAATTGATCGTTAGCAGAAACAACATAGATATGTTCTCCATTATTATTCCATAAAGAAAAAGAACATGATTTGATAGCCTTGATCATTTTCACATTCTTCTTTTCTCTTATTTCTTTAGCTAAATTATCAATGTAGACATAGTCTTTTTCTGATAAAGGATAGACCAAGAAATAACGCATACATATGTAATAATAGTTTCTTTTCTTATAATAGATAACGAATTCTTTATTGTCTAATATTTTAAGATAAAGTAGACAACTCATGGTGTAACCTCCTATTATCTTTATTCATAAAAAGAGGCCTTTTTTCTCATAAAAAAACTGATCTTGATAGATCAGTTTAATGTGTAGTGATAACACCCATGACTCCTAGCAGCAATACAAGAATACCAAGAATGATACGATACCATCCGAAGACCTTGAAGTCATGTTTTTTGATATAGGCCATCAAGAACTTGATGATCACCATTGATACCGCAAATGATACAACACATCCAATAATTAAAGTAATAAGCTGTGTTGAAGTGAAGGCAAAGCCGAATTTTACCATCTTTAATAGACTTGCACCAAACATGACTGGAATAGCAAGGAAGAATGTAAATTCTGCTGCTACTGTTCTTGATACACCAATCATTAAGGCTCCGACAATAGTCGCACCTGAACGAGATGTACCAGGGAAGATTGCGGCAATAAGCTGGAACATACCAATAAGGAAAGCTGTTTTCCCATTGATTGCTTTTAAAGAACGAACACGTGGTTTCATATCTTTATTTTTATTTTCTACAACGATGAAAGCAACACCAAATACAATTAATGCGATTGAGACGCATAGTGGGTTATAGAACCATTTTTCAAAGAGTTCATCGAAGAGAACACCAACAATGGCAGCTGGTACACAGGCTACAAGGATCTTTAGCCATAGATTGATGATTTCAAAATCAACATAGCGCTTGATACCTTCTTCTTCCTGTTTATTTCTAAATGGCCAAATTTCATTCCAGAAAATAACGACAACGGCCATGATTGCTCCTAACTGGATCACCACTTCAAACATGCTGTAGAAGTCTGCTCCGAGCATTTTTTTCATATTAAGAAATGATTCAAGAATAATCAGATGACCTGTTGAACTTACTGGTAGCCATTCTGTAATTCCTTCTACAATTCCAAAGAATAGGCTTAATAAATATGTAATCATATGCTTTCTCCTTATAAATGATATGTTTACTATACCACTTCTTTAACATTAATCAACATCATTAAAGTCAAATAAAGATAATTGCTCATTAAGTACTTCTTGAACTGGCGCAAAAGATTTTCTGTGAATTGGTGTAACCCCATATTTTCTAAGTGCCTCTTTATGTGCCTTTGTGACATATCCTTTATGCTTTTCAAAGCCGTATTCTGGATATTTTTTTCCATATTCTTTCATTAGTCGATCTCTTGTCACTTTGGCTAAAATGCTTGCTGCAGCAATCGATTGTGACTTGCTGTCGCCTTTGACAATTGCTTCATGTGGAAGCTCATTTCCTAATGGCATAGCATCTGTCAATGCGAAATCAGGTTTCTTGTCAATGCTTCTGATAATGCGTAGCATCCCTTCTTTTGAAGCCTGATAGACATTAAGTGAATCAACTTCTTCTACATCAATTATTTCTATTTTATAAGCTAAAGCATTTTCTATGATAATATCAAATAATGCTTCTCTTTTCTTTTCTGTTAATTTTTTTGAATCATTAATGCGTTCATCATAGTAATCTTCTGGAAAAATAACACCTCCAACAACAAGAGGTCCAGCCATTGGACCTCTTCCTGCTTCATCTAATCCTATGATTGTATGGTAGCCTAATGTTCTTGCTTTCTTTTCAAATTCAAGTCTTTCACACATTTGGTCTTTCCCATGATACAGATCCAAAAGCACCATCAAATAGATCTTTAAAGAATAGATCCATGACTCTTTCGTAATCTGTTTCTCCTCTCACTTTCTTAAGATGTCTCACTTTAGCAATCTGTTCAAATACTGGAAGTACCCAGTCTTCCTGTTCATCAAATGATAAATCATAACGCTCTTTAAGAGCTGATGGATAGTACTTATTTAAATATGAGATTGCATAGATGAATAGATCATCTCGAGGAAGAATATCTAATTTGATTGAACCAATCAACGCTACGTTCTTGGCAATCTGTTCATCTGTATATTTTGGAGCTAATACGCCCGGTGTATCAAAGAGTTCAAAATCTTTGTCCACCCTGATGATCTGCTGTGCCTTAGTGACACCTGGTCTATTGCCAGTGACAGCTGCTTTTCTTTTAGCGAGCTGATTGATAAATGTAGATTTCCCTACATTAGGCACACCGATAACCATTGCACGAATAGCTCTTGGCTTTAAGCCTCTGCTTCGTTCTTTTTCCATTTTTTCACGAAGTACCAGCTTACATTTATTGATAATCTTTTTATATTCATTAAAGCTTTTTAGATTGACGGTCATTGCTTCGTAGCCTTGTTTCTTAAAAGCATCAATCCACAATTCAGTCACCTGATTGTCTGCTAAATCTTTTTTCGTCATAACAATCAGTCTTGGCTTGTTTTTAATAATACGATCAAATGTCCTATTCTTTGAAGAATATGGTGCTCTAGCATCTACAAGTTCAATAACAATATCAATAAGTTTGATCTTGCTTTCAATTTCTCGTTCTGCTTTCGCCATATGACCAGGATACCATTGTATTTGTGCCATATTACTCAGTCCTTCCCATTTTATTGAATGGATAAAGTATAATTCCACCTCTTGCCTTAAAATCTTTTATTGTAAAAGTACCTAAAGCACGAGAATCTACAGAGTTAAGTCGATTATCACCTAACACATAGTATTCTCCCTTTTTAAGAGTGACTTTAAAATTATTAGTAAAAAGTGGACTTTCCATTTCTCTTTTCTTTTGTTCCTTAAAACTTTGATCTAAGAACGTTTCCTTCACATATTTCCCATTGACATAGAGTTTATCGTTCTTATATTCAATTGTTTCTCCAGGTAAGCCAATAACCCTTTTAATAATTGTCTCTTTCAGTGTTTCAGAGCTTAAAACAACTATATCAAAACGTTTAATGACACTAAAATCTCTAGACATAATCGCAAATTCTCCATCCTGTAATGTGGATTCCATCGATGTCCCGCTGACAGTCACGGGCAATAGACAGGATCTCACCAGTACTACAAGGGCAAGAACCGCAATTACTGCTATAACTTTCTTTTTCATTAATAAACCTCTACTTTCAAAGAGAAAAAAAGAATGGAGGATATCTCCCCCATTCTTTCTTATTTACGTAATTCTTTAATTCTAGCTGCTTTACCAGATAAGTTACGTAAGTAATGTAATTTAGCTCTACGTACTTTACCGATCTTAGCTACTTCAATATGATCAATAATTGGTGAATGAATTGGGAATACTCTTTCTACACCTACACCGTAAGAAATTTTTCTAACAGTGAATGTTTCACCAATACCTTTACCTTTTTTTGCGATACAAACACCTTCAAATAACTGAACACGTGATTTGTTACCTTCCTGAATAGTTACGTATACTTTTAAAGTATCACCAGGTTTGAAAGTTGGAATATCACTTCTTAACTGGTTTTTTGTGATCTGATCTACTAACTGCATGTTCATGATCAATTTTCCTCCTATTATATCAATTGTAGTCTTGGAAGTTCATGATGTGTCATCAGCGGAGCTTCTGTGTCATACGACTTAGGTATAATAACATCTTTTATCACGGATATCAATAATTTTCTTTTATTTCTTCCAGTAATTTTAATTCTTCTTCTGTAAATGTTCTACCTTCCAATAAATCAGGTCTTCTGATCATTGTACGTCTTAATGATTCCTTTAATCTCCACTTGCGAATATTTTCATGATGACCAGAAAGCAGTACCTCTGGAACACGTGTTCCATCATATTCTGCAGGATGCGTATACTGTGGATACTCTAATAGCCCATTGGAGAATGAATCATCTTCATGGCTGGATTGTCTGATTGCCCCATGCAATAATCTAATAATCGCATCACTTATGACCATACTAGAAAGTTCTCCACCAGTAAGAACATAATCACCGATGGATACTTCCATATCCACATAGTCCCTGATTCTTTCATCGAATCCTTCATAATGACCACAAATAAAGATAATATGTTTTTCATTTGAAAGATCTACAGCCATCTTCTGAGAAAATGTCTGTCCCTGTGGGGACATAAGAATGACTAGTGAATCATCGGTTGTGATCGTTTTAAGACAATCAAGCAACGGCTGGCACATCAGTACCATACCCTGACCTCCGCCATATGGTGTATCGTCAACACTTTTATGTCGATCTAAAGCAAATTCACGGAAATCATGAATTTCTACTTCTACTACACCTTTTTCTATAGCTCTTTTAATAATGGATGTATGAAGGAAACCTTCAAACATCTCTGGGAACAAGGATAGAATATCAATCTTCATTGATAAATCCCTCAATCAATTCTACATCAATTCTTTTGTTTTCTACGTCTTTATTTTTAATAAAGGCATCTACATAAGGAATCATAATATCTTTTCCATTATGATTGACCACAAGAAGATCTTGTACTCCCTGATTATAGAAGTCACTGACTGTACCGATAAGTACACCTTTATCGTAGACTTCACAATCAATAAGGTCACTTGCCCAGATTTCATCATCTTCTAATGTGATATCTTCCTTATTGGCATATAACATGAGACCTTTGTATTTTTCTACGAGATTGATATCTCTCATATCGACAAATGAAATCATATCAAATCCTTTATGTACACGATGAGAATCTATCTCAAATGAAAGTGTTTCTCCATGATACTGAAGAAAGACATGTGCACCTTTCGCAAAACGTTCATCTGGGAAATCAGTCATGGCTTTTACCTTAAGTTCTCCCTTAATACCGAACGTATTAACAATCTTGCCAACTTTTACTTTATTTTCCATATAGTTACACCTCGTTATCTTTATGATATACAAATTTTTAGAAAATGAAAATGACTTTTCCTATTAATAAAAAATAGGATGTGTAAATACGCATCCTATTCTTCACCATAAGATTCAAATTTGATATCCAGATGCTTATTGTTTAATCGTCCAGCAACAGACATCATTCTACGAATAGAATTAGCCATTACACCTTTGCGACCAATAAGTTTTGAAATATCATTGTGATCAGCATAAACATAAAGAACAATTGTGTCTTCATCTAATGAAGGCATTTCTCTGACTTCAAGATGATCTTTGTTATTGACTAACTCAACACAGATATCTTGTAATGTTTTTACATAATCCATAATTATTTTGCCTTTTTAGATTCAGCGAATTCTTTAATGATTCCTTCTCTAGATAAGATGTTCTTAACTGTATCAGAAGGCTGAGCACCATTTCCTAACCAAGCTAAAACGTTTTCTCTCTTGATAGTTACTTTAGCTGGGTTCTGTCTTGGATCATATGTTCCTAATTCTTCAATGAATCTACCATCTCTAGGCATTCTAGAGTCAGCTGCTACGATTCTATAGAAAGGAGATTTCTTACGTCCCATTCTTTTTAATCTTAATTTAACTGCCATGTATATATCCTCCGTAAACTAATTTTTATTTTTATGACTCAATCATAATAACATATAAAAAAGAAGTGTCAAGTACTTTTACTTAACACTTTCATTTTTTATCTCTTTTTCTTCTTTTTATGACGTACTTTCTTACGGTTAGGGTTTGGATTATAACCGCCATTATGCTGTGGTTTTTGTGTTGGCATACCTGTCATAGGATCAATATTAGAGAACTGCTTCATCATCTTTTTAGCCTGTTCAAACTGTTTTAATAGTCTATTGACATCTGCAACAGTCTTCCCAGCCCCTTTTGCAATTCTTTCTCTTCTTCTCATATTGATGATTTCTGGATGCTGACGTTCCTGCATTGTCATTGAGTAGATCAATGATTCAGTTTCTTTTAATCTCGCATTAGAATCTTCATCAGAGAATTTAGGTAATTTAGGCATACCTGGTACCATCTTTAATAAACCAGAAAGTGGACCTAATTTTTTAAGCTGGTGCATCTGATCTAACATATCGTTAAGATCAAATGTTCCTGATTTCATCTTGTTGAAAGCTTTCATGCTTTCTTTTTCATCATAGACATCCTGAACCTTTTCTACTAAGGAAACAACATCCCCCATACCTAAGATTCTTTCTGCCATACGATCAGGGTAGAATAATTCAATCTGATCTAATTTTTCACCAGTACCGATATACTTGATTGGTACATGAGTTAAATAACGAATAGAGATAGCTCCCCCACCACGAGAGTCACCATCTAATTTTGTAAGAACTGCTCCGGTAATGCCAAGCTGTTCATTGAAGCTTGATGCCACATTGGCAATTTCCTGACCTGCCAATGAATCGACAACCAATAGGATTTCATCAGGATTAGCAATACCCTTTAATTCTTTAAGTTCTTCCATTAGTTTCTGATCAATCTGAAGACGACCAGCAGTATCGATCAAGATGACATCATTGCCATCAGCTTCCGCTTTAGCTAAAGCGTTCTTTACAATCTGCTGTGCAGATACATCCACACCTTCACTATATACTGGAACATCTACCTGTTCACCAATAGTCTTTAACTGTTCTACAGCGGCTGGACGATAAATATCAGCAGCAACCAATAATGGTTTCTTATGATTCTTTTCTTTAATATACTTAGCAATCTTACCAGTTGTAGTTGTTTTACCTGAACCCTGAAGACCTACCATCATTACAATTGTAGGCTTCTTAGAGAAATCTACAGTAGAAACATCTGTACCAAGTAATTCTACTAATTCATCATGGACAATCTTAACAACAACCTGTCCTGGCTTTAATGAGCCAAGGACATCCTGTCCTAATGCTTTTTCCTTTGTATTTTTAATAAAGTCTTTAACGACTGTAAAGTTGACATCTGCTTCAAGTAACGCTAAACGTATTTCACGAAGCATCTCGTCCATATTTTCTTCTGTTAATCGATCTTGACCTCTGACCTTTTTCAAGGTTTCAGAAAGTCTATCCGTTAAGGATTCAAAAGCCATAATTAACCTCCTAGATTCTTCTCAGCATTTCAAGATATTCTTCTATCTCGTCACAATCTTTTGTACTTTCCTGCTCGATTTTATCTATAAGCGCCATGCGTTCTTTATGCTTTTCAAGCAGCTGAAGCTTTTCTTCATAACGCTCCATGCTCTTTAAAGCTCTTCTTAGATTATCATAAACTGCATTTCTTGATACGCCTAGATCATCCGCAATTTCTGATAGCGAAAGATCTTCTTCATAATAAAGTTCAAGATATTCCTTCTGCTTATCCGTCAGCATCTCTTTATAACAATCCATCAATAGAATCACATGTTCTTTTTTTTCTAATAAGTCTTCCACGAAAATCATTCCCCCATAAGATCATGACATAATCCGTAGATATACTGTTCTAGATCAAATTCCTGAAGATCATTCATAGATTCTCCAAGTCCGATGAACTTCACTGGAATATTTAAGCTATCTTTAATAGAAAGCACAATACCACCTTTTGCAGTTCCATCCATCTTTGTTAAAACGATACCTGTGATATCAGTAATTTTCGCAAACTCTTCGGCCTGATTGACACCATTTTGTCCAGTTGTCGCATCAATGACAAGAAGTGTTTCATGAGGACCTTCTGGAATTGTCTTCTTGATGATACGATTCATCTTCTCAAGTTCTTTCATTAATCCTACTTTATTTTGAAGACGTCCTGCTGTATCACAGATCAATACGTCAACCCCAGCTTCTTTAGCCTGTTTAACACCATCAAAGATAACGGAAGAAGGATCTCCACCTTCTTTTCCCTTGATACAAGTAATACCAAGTCTATTGGCCCATACATCAAGCTGATCAATAGCACCTGCTCTAAATGTATCTCCAGCAGCCACCATGACGCTCTTGCCTTCTTCTTTCATCTTATGAGCAAGCTTAGCAATCGTTGTTGTCTTACCAGCTCCATTGACACCTACCATCAAGATGACAGTTGGTCCCTCTTTGGCATAATTGATCTTTGTGGTCATATAAGAATCATTTGCATAGATCACGAACATCTTATCTACGATGATATCATTGATCATTTTTGGATCCTTAATATTTTCAATTCTTACTTCTTTCTTGATTTCATCGACAATGGTCATAACCATGTTGACGCCAACATCACTCATGATAAGGATGTTTTCTAATTCTTCAAAATAATCATCATCGATTTCACGATAACGTGCTGCCAATGAATTGATTTTATCTGAAAAAGAAGTTGATGATTTATCAAGACCAGCTACATATTTCTCATTCTGTTTTGTAGACTTTCCTACAAAAGTCTCTTTAATCTTGCTGAATAATCCCATAAAATTCCTCCTTTATCCATTTGTGCCTACAGCCTCTTTCAATTGTACGCTCACTAGCTTAGTAACGCCTTTTTGCTGCATGGTCGCACCATATAACAGATCACATTCCGCCATAGTCCCCTCTCTATGCGTAACAACCACAAACTGTGTCTTATCAGAGAACTGTCTTAAATACTTTGCAAATCTTTCTACATTGGCAATATCCAAGGCAGCTTCTACTTCATCAAGAATACAGAGCGGTACAGGTCGTACACTAATAATCGCAAATAGACAACTTAAGGCAATCAAAGCATTCTCCCCTCCGGAGAAAGAATGAAGCTTTGCGGATTTGCCCGGTGGCTGCGCTTCTATTTCAATACCCGTCTCAAGAATATTGGATGGATCACTGTAATGTAATGACGCATGTCCCCCGCCGAACAAATATCTAAACACCTCATTGAATTGTACATTAATTGCTTCAAAAGTGGAAGTAAACTTTTCAATCATGATATGATCCATATCATCAATAGCCTTCAACAGGCTATCTTGAGCCTTGATTAATTCAAGTCGATTATTGTTTAATTCTTCATAACGTGAAGATACTTCATTGTATTGTTCAATAGCTTCCACATTGACATTTCCTAATGAGGCAATACGCTGACGAAGATCACGTACACGATCTTTGGCACTATCAATTTCTAGATCTTCTCTTGAAATGGATTGTGCATGTTCATAGGTCATCTTGTATTCATCATTAAGTCTCATGAGATAGTTTTCAATCTCTGATTCAAGCTTTGTTTTCTTGATTTTCTGATTTGTAAGTTCATGTTCAAGATCCTTAAGCTCACTTCTTAACTGCTTTAACAATGAATCAATCGCTTCTTTATCATTGACATACCCCATACGAATTTCACGCTTTGTCGCAATGTCTTCTTTGAGTTTATCACGTAACCTTTTGGCTTCATTTAATTCATCAATCAATTTAGAAGACGTTGATCCTGAAGACAGGTCTTCAAGTTCCACTGACTCATGTGTCAATGCTTCATATTCACTTTTTCTAAGTCCTAATTCATTTTTCTTGTTTGTCGCCACAAGTTCCAATTTTGCATAGGACATCTGCTTTTGCATGAGAGCCTGACTTAACTCTCTGCCAAGATCTTCACTTTCATGCAAAAGAATTCGTTTTTCATTAAGTGAATGTTCTTCATTCTTGATCTTTTCTTCAATTTTCTCTAATTCTCTTTTCGCTATAAAAGGAGAATGTGCTTTATGCAATGATCCACCTGTCAATGAACCACCGACATTGATGACATCACCTTCACAAGTAACCACCTTATAGCGATGATGAATATCTTTCGCAATCATCGTTGCATGATCCAAAGAATCTGCCACAATGATATGTCCTAATTGATTCAAGATCACATTTTCAATATCACTTGGATAATTTACAAAATCACTCATGACACCTAAGTATCCCGGCATCGCTTCAACGACCATTTTATGATCTCTTAAGCTTCTAGGTTTCATTGTTTTCTTAGGCATAAATGTTGCTCTACCAGCCTTATTGTGACGAAGGAAACTGATAGCCTTTTTCGCATCATCTTCTTCATCGGTAATAATAAACTGATGTGCCCCACCAAGCGAAACACTTAAAGCTGTCTCATACCCCGGTTCACTTTCACAAAGATCACCAATGGTTCCTCTAATTCCAGATAGCGAAGCTTTCGCTTTTAAAATGGCACGAACACCCTGACTGTATCGTGAATGATTTTCTATTTCATCCTTAAGTCTTTCTCTTGTCGCACGAGATTGATGTAAAGCAATATTCATATCTTCAATGCTTTTTCTAAGCTGATCCTTCTTTTTCCCATTATCAGCCTGTCTTTTTGTTAATGCATCCTTTTCTTCCTTTAACACGTTTAAACGTGCTACACGGTCATTATATTCACTAATGACATCCTGAAGGATGGCTTTTAGACTGTCTATCTTTTCTTCTAGATGCTTCTGGTTATCACTTTCCAATAAATGTTTTCTATTGGCATCAATTTCTACTTTCTGTGTCTCTAGATTTGTCACATTGTTCATAGCTACAAGAAGTTTTCCTTGTAACGTATTGATCTCTTGATCTAAAGCATACATCTTTTTAGAAATCTCTTCACTTTGATGATCTCTAACAACCATGCCACTTTCTTTTGTCGCTTGCATCTGTGTTAATTCATCAAGTGATGCATTGAGTTTCTTTAAAGTAAAAGAATGGTCTTTGATCATCTTGACAAGAACAGATACTTCAATATCCTGAAGTTCTTCTTTAAAAGATAAATAACGTTCAGCCTTTTCTTTTTGTCTTCTTAAAGGGCCAATCTGTTTTTCTAGCTCATTGACGATATCCTCTGCTCTTTCTAGATTATGAGTCGTACGTTCTAGCTTGTTTACAGATTCTCTCTTTCTTTTCTTATATTTTGCTACACCGGCAGCCTCTTCAAAAAGAACACGTCTTTCTTCTGGCTTAGATGAAACAAAAGCACTGATGCTATTTTGAGAAATGATTGATAATGAACCTTTACCTAAACCAGAGTCCATAATCAAGTCAGTAATATCCTTTAATCGACATGGCTGGCGATTGATAAAATATTCTGCCTCTTTATCAATACGATACAATCGTCTTGTGATTTCTACCTCGTTAGCATCATATTCAAGATGATGATCTTCATTATCAAAAACCAAAGTCACTTCCGCAAGATTTTGCGGTTTACGATCCTCGGATCCTGAAAAGATCACATCCGTCATAGCGTCACCACGCATTGCTTTAGCAGACTTCTCACCAAGAACCCAGCGAATGGCATCAGTAATATTCGATTTTCCACATCCGTTTGGACCAACAATGCCATTGATGCCCTGCTTGAACTCAATCACACTCTTATCCGCAAACGATTTGAACCCTTGGAGCTCTACTCTTTTTAAATACATGTGCGCTATCCTTTCTTAAATTTAACAATGCCCTCTTCAACGCTTTCAATACGTGCGAGAGCTTCAATACGATAACCTTTCTCTTCAAATGGCTTTCTGCCATTCATAAATGCTTTTTCAATAACGATTCCTGCACCTACGCATGTTCCACCAGCTTTTTCCACTAGTGAAATCATCCCCTTAAGGGCTGCACCGTTGGCTAGGAAATCATCAATAAGAAGAATACGTTCTCCCTTTTGAATATAGCGTCCATCTAGACAAGCTATATAGTCCTTATTTTTAGTAAAAGAGTGTACTTTTTCCTCTAGCATATTCTTGCTAGTAATAGCACTCTTTTCTTTTTTAATATAGACTACAGGCACATCATCAAAATATAGTGAAACAATTGCAGCAACCGCGATACCGCTTGTTTCCATAGTTACTATCTTATCAATAGAAACATCATGAAAACGCTCTTTAAAGGCTTCACCAATCTTCTTTAATAGCTTTATATTAATCTGATGATTTAAGAAATGATCCACTTTTACAATATCAGGGGCAATCACTTCTCCTTTTTGAATATATTCTTCTAATTCTTTCATCTTAATCCTTTCTATTAACAATGAGCTTATTGACATAACTCTTTGTAGAAAGAGGCATCTTTACAGTAAAGACTGAACCTGCATCCTCTTCGGAAGTTACATCAATCTTAAAGCCATGCAAAGCAATAATTCTTGAAACAATTGATAAGCCAAGTCCATTTCCTTCAACAGCTCTTGATTTATCATCTCTATAAAAACGTTCAAAGATATGAGAAATCGTCTCTTCTGACATACCAATACCAGTATCATGAATCAATACGCTGATATCTTTTCCCCATCTTTTTACTTCCACAGTGACAACACCGTGTTCTTCTGTATATTTAATTGCATTATTAATAAGATTGATCCATACCTGTTCCATACGTGATTCATCTGCTTCAACAAAGATTTCACCTTTAGGTTTAATAAATTCAATCTCAATATCCTTAGATAATGCGGTATAATCCTGAGTTTCAATGACTCTATTTAACTGATCAATCAAGGAATATTCATGTATATCAAGCTTTGTGTCTTCTCCTTCAAGAAGTGTCAGCTGCAGCATATTCTTTGATAAGGTAGAAAGACGCTGCGAATTGCTTGAAATAATGGATGCATATTTCTTTCTTTGATCATCAGGAAGATTTTCTGATTTCAAAATATTCGCAAATCCTGAAATAGCAGTTAATGGTGTCTGGAACTCATGAGAGACATCACTAATAAATTGTTGCCTTGTCTCTTCCTGTTTTGCAAGCTGAATAGCCATCTGGTTAAAGGCATTATAAAGCTTGCTGATCTCATCTTCTCCAGCATAGTTGACTCTGACTCTATAGTTCCCCTTTATAAGCTCATTAGTAGCCTTAGTTAAATTGGAAATAGGTTTCACAATAAAGTCTGAAATAATCAAGAAAACAACACTGCCGACAAGCAGAAGAATGAGTCCTGAAACAATATAGGATGTCACAAAAGTAGACTTCTTTAACGTATTGTCTCTTTGTACACTGATAACATAGCGTATTCCTTCTATTTCATACGTCTTTGCATAAGCGACAAGAGAAGAAGTATTTGTGGTCTTCTTCCCATTAATAACCGTAAGCATCGCTTTCTTTTCTGCTTCACTAAATCGTGATTTTTTATTCATATGACCATAGGTCTTATCGATATTTTCATTGTAGATATTAAATGACATTTCAGAGGATTGAGAGTAGTCACTTAATACACTCTTTTGATCATTAGGACCAACAAGTTCAATAAGATCCGCAATATGCTTGCTGGCACGTTCCAATTCAGAGTAAGCAATCTGATTGGTATTATCATCCGTTCTTCTTATCGCAAAGAATCCTGCTAATAAGAATGAAACAAGAATGGTCATAAAAAATGCAAAATAGAGTCTTCCATAAATGGATTTCATTATTCTACCTCAAGCTTGTATCCTAATCCTCTGACTGTGACAACCTTGAATCCTGGAAGATCTCTAAGATTTTCTCTAATTCGTTTTATATGTACATCTACAGTACGATCAAATCCTTCATAATCCATTCCCCAGATTTTTTCAATCAGCTGTTCTCTTGTAAAAATCTGGTTAGGGTTCTTCGCAAGTTCAAAAACAAGTTCAAATTGTTTTAATGGCAGATGCAGCGCTTCATCTTGATATCTAATTTCATACTTATCTCCATCAAAAACCACATCACCAATTGTGACAATATTGCTTGTATTGATACTATAGCGTTTTAAGATTACACGTACACGCGCTAAAAGCTCTTCAGGATCAAATGGCTTTGTGACATAGTCATCAATGCCAAGATTAAATCCTCTGAGTTTATCTTTTGTCTGTGATTTTGCGGTTAACATAATGACCGGAATATCCTTATACTGTCTCATCTCTTCAACAAGTTCAAAGCCATCCATACCTGGCATCATGACATCCACAAGTGCTAAATCAACATATTGGTTTTCAATAATTTCAATAGCTTTTTCTCCATTAGCTGCTTCAATACATTCAAAACCAGCTTTATCTAAATAAAAGCGAACAAGCTCTCTAATGCTTGCTTCATCATCTACAATCATAATTTTGGATTTCACTGCATTCACCACCCATTCTAGTGTATTATACCATAATCACTATTTTTTGCCTATGACAAATCCCAGTTTAACAACCACATTCCTGCGCATTTTTCAGTGCTTTTATAAGTTCAGGAAGCTCATCAAACGATGAGAGCTTAGCCCCGCTTGCCAACGCATGACCGCCCCCGTTAAACTGTGCTGCCACCTCATTGATGGCAGTCTTTCTAGAACGAATGCTGACGCGGATATTATTGTCTTTTATATTTTCAGTAATAGCCATCCAGATATCAAACTCTTTGATATTAGAGAGCGTATTAACATAATTAGAACCTTCTTCTCTTGTAATTTCTAATTCTTTTAGATCTTCATCTTTAAGAACATAATAGGCAATACGTCCCTCTTTTACATAATGATTCAAGATAAATCTTGTCACATTAAGATCCTTTTCTTCACGAAGATACATATCCTGATAAATAGCTTCAATATCAATACCGCTTTCTAGCAGATAGCTAGCTGCTTCAAAAGTCTTAACACCGGTATTTCTATAAAGGAATCGGTTAGAATCACCGATGATACCAATATATAAAGCACGTGAAGCTTCCTTATTAAGCATAAAGCCTCCTTCTTTAAAAAGAAGAGAGACAATCTGTGCACATGAGGATGCGGATACATCTTCAATATTAATGTCTCCATATGAATCTACTACAATATGATGATCAATCTTAATGACATATTCACATAAAGAAAGATCTCCATCAATACGTTCCTTGTTGGCAGTATCTAATACAATACCAAGACTCTTTTCATCTCTTATTTCTTCTCTTTCTTCATTGATGAACATTGGTGCAAGCGCACTTGTAAATTCGCCCATCAAGACGACATGCTTGCTTGGAAAATGTTCCTTAATAAAATGATAGAAACCGAGCTGGCTTCCAAATGCATCCATATCTGGATTGACATGTCTATAAAGAAGGATCTGAGAGTAATCCTGTATTTTTTTAATTATTTTATCCATAAACTAACCTCCACTAGCATATTATCATACCTACAATAAAAAAACAAAAAGAGCTAACGCTTGCGCGTTAAGCTCTTATAGATTCAATAATCTAACTGTATCTCTGGCAATCATCACTTCTTCGTTTGTAGGAATTACATAGACATCTATTTGAGAATACTGATTTGAAATCAATCTGTTGCCACTCTTTCTTTCTGCATTGGCTTTTTCATCTAGGAATACCCCTAATGCTCTTGAGCAGTTATCGATGATCAGACGTCTTAAATAAGCCGCATTTTCACCTACACCAGCAGTAAATGCGATCGCATCAAGGCCGCCCATTTCTACAAAGTATTCACCAATATACTTAGAAACAATACGAGCATAAAGCAGTGAAGTAAACAATGCACGTTCAGATTGTTCCTTAGTAGCCTTACCATCTTTGTTGAACAATGCATTTTCAATATCACGGGAATCTGAAGAAATTCCAGATACGCCCTTCATACCTGATTCATTATTATAGATATGCAAGATTTCACTTGGTGTTTTATTAAGCTTCTTGCATAAATATGGCATGATTGATGGATCAACATCACCACATCTTGCACCCATCATTACACCAGCCAGTGGTGTGAATCCCATGGATGTATCAATGCAGATACCATCCTGGACTGCAGAAAGCGATGCACCATTTCCTAAATGGCAGACAATCACACGTGAATGACGTGGATTACCCATTAATTCATTGACCTGTTCTGAAACATAACGGTGACTTGTTCCATGAGCACCATATTTTCTTACTTTATACTTTGTATAGAATTCATAAGGTAGTGGATAAAGGAAACGTTCCTCATCCATTGTCTGGTGGAATGATGTATCAAAGACAAAAACATGTCCCACATTTGGCAATGCTTCCCTAAAAGCACGATAACCAACGAGATGTGCAGGATTATGGAGAGGTGCTAATTCTGATAATTCTTCTACTTTTGCAACGACATCTTCGTCTACAACAGCGCTATCCTTGAAGTAAGGACCACCCTGTACTACACGATGTCCAACAGCTTCAATATCAGTAAGCTTTTCTACAATTTTTTCTTCTACAAGTGCCTTCAATAACATTTCAACAGCCACGCTGTGATCTGGGATAGGCTTTTCTACAACTTTCTTTTCGCCATTATACTTGATAGAAAAAATTCCTTGTTCCAATCCAATTCTTTCCAATACACCTGAACAGATAACAGTCTCTTCAGGCATTTCAAATAACTGAAATTTTAATGATGAACTACCGGCATTAACAGCCATAACTTTTGACATATTAAACCCCCCTGTCTGTATCAATTATATATGGGTTTGAAAAATTTCACAAGCTAAATTGTTAGCACTTACATGGCGTATGTTAAAAAATGTACAAATAATCATGATGTTTTTAAATAAAAATATTCACAAGCAAAAAAGAGAAGAGTTACCTCTTCTCTGTAAATTTCACATCAGTTTCTTGTGAAAATTCCTTTTTATCAACTTTCACATAGAGCCTTGTCTCTTCACTATTTCTTAAAACCATGCGATTATCATCTATCGATTCAATCTCAAAGCTTTCCTCTTTACCTGTATCATAATTCAATTTCAATTGTGTACCCGTACGTTCATAAGAGCCACTGACGCCCTTCTTTTGTCTTTCATCAATTGTGACAGTCGTCATAGTACGAGATGTTCCAAACATCACATACTGACTTTCAGTTGTACTTATTCGTCGATACCAATATCCTCTTAAATACGAAGACGTGTTATCAATGCATCCTGTTAACAGGAGTAAAAGTAAGAGCAAGACTTTCAATTTCATATTAATCACCAATAAAATTGTATCATAACTGATTGATTATGCAAGTTCATGATGCTTACCAAGGAACGCTCTTGTGCGTTCATTTTCTGAAGCAAACATCTGATCAGGTGTTGTTTCTTCTACAATGACCCCCTGATCCATAAAGATCATACGTGTAGAAACATCATGAGCAAAGCTCATTTCATGAGTAACGATGACCATTGTCATCTTCTCATCAGCAAGTTCCTTGATAACCTTCAAGATTTCCTGTGTCAACTCTGGATCTAATGCACTTGTAGGTTCATCAAAGAATAAGATACGTGGCTTCATTGCCAATGCTCTCGCAATAGAAACACGCTGTTTTTGACCACCTGACAATTCAGAAGGATAAGCTTTCTCTTTATCTTCAAGTCCCATCTTCTTTAAAAGTGCTCTTGCTTCCTTGTAGACTTCTTCCTTGTCTCTCTTCTGAATACGAATTGGGGCATCTACAATGTTTTTCATCACATTAAAGTGTGGAAACAAGTTATAGTTCTGAAAAACCAATCCAAAGCAATGCATTGCTTCTTTTTGTAGCTGTTTCTTATAGATGGCATGTCCACCAACAGACTCTACGACCTGTTTATCAAGATAAGATAATTCTCCATCATCCATTGTTTCTAAGAAGGTAGCAATTCTTAACAATGTCGACTTTCCGCTTCCAGAAGGTCCAATGATTGAGACAACATCCCCTTCTTCTACAGAGAAACTGATATCCTTTAAGACATCATTGTCGCCAAAGTGTTTCTTAATATGTTTCATATCCAAGATTTTCATACAGTTTCCCCCTAATCATAATAGTCCATTAACTTTTCACAGTGTTCCATAAGAACTGCGACAATAAAGTTAAATACATAATAGAAAATAGCTGCAGCAACAAATGGCATCATGCTCTTCTGATTAGCAGCAATAACCTTAGCCTGTGAGAACATTTCTACATAGGCGATTGCAAATGCTAAAGAAGTGTCTTTAACTAGCGTAATGACTTCATTTGTGATGGATGGAAGAATTCTCTTAATGACCTGAGGCAAAATAATAACAAAGAATGTCTGGAAACTGCTGTATCCAAGCAGCTGTGCTGCTTCATATTGACCTTTTTCCATTGAGGCAATACCACTTCTAAAAATCTCTCCAAAGTATGCAGCATAATTAATGACAAAGGCAAAAATAACCGCAAATCCTCGCGCTGGTGATGGCATATTAAACAGGTAGAATGGTCCAAAGTATACAACAAACATCTGTAGCATCAGCGGTGTACCACGCATGATGGAAATATAGAACTTAGTGATATTTTGAATCACCTTATTCTTAGACATTCTTGCCAATGCAACAAATAATCCTAGCGGCAATGAGAAAAGCAAGGTAAAGAAGAAGATCTTTAATGACTTCATCATCCCATCAAGAAGCTGATACATGATCTGTGGCAATGTCATTTTCTTTGTTGTGACATCAGAACCAAACCACTTATCAGATATCTTATTGAAAGTACCATCCTTCTTCATGGCATCCACAGTCTTTTGAATTTCATCTCTTAATTTCGTATTGCCTTTCTTAAAGCCAATACCGTACTGTTCTTTTGAGATGTTCTCATTAACAATTGTTAATGTATCCTTCTCCTTGATCATATATCTTGCGACATAATAATCCATTGCAACAGCATCAACACTTCCCTGTTCTAACTCCAATAACGCTGTCTGATAAGAACCAATCTTGATCATGGACTTAAAGCTCTTAGCTAATTCACGATGCTCTTCAGATTCCAAGGCTGCTTCTGCACTTGAATCCTTCTGTACTTCTACAATCTTGTTCTTAAGATCATCATGTGATTTAATCTTATCGCTTTTCCTTACTACAAAGACCTGTGAGTTATTAAGATAAGGTTTCGTCCACGTGTACTTATCTTCTCGTCCGTTGATCGTAAAGGCATTCCAGATACAATCAATATGGCCACTATCAAGTTCCATATCCTTAGAATCCCAATCGATTGGCTGAAGCTTAAGCTTATAGCCTAAACGCTTTGCGGCTTCTCTTGCTAAATCGATATCGAAGCCTACAAAGTTCTTATCGTTATCCACAAAACCGAATGGAGGACACTCCTGATCAAAACCGACAGTGAGCACTTTTTCTTTTGCGTGCGCATCAACACTAAACATTGATAAGCATGTAAAAGAAAGCATAATCATAACAAACAGTTTTAATACTTTTTTCATATTAACCCCCTTAACTATAGGAGAAGAATATCACAAACCCCTTTTAAAGTAAATGTTTCCAGAGAAACAAAAAACACTCCAGCGGAGTGCTTTTTGTTTCACATCATTTTGGGAAATTTAATTGTAACAATCGGTCCATTATATGATTTTGTTTTTGGGAAGGGTATATAACAAACCTCTTAGCTACAAGATTATTATAATAGGCTTTCCTTAAATTAAACTTAAACTTTTTTAGCATAATCTAATGAAACGTATCTTGATTTTTTCTTATAAGTGATTTTTCCCCACTTCTTTGATTTCACTGATTTTACTGTGACATTAGCGCCTTTTTTTAGTACACCTACAGATTTAGAACTTGTAGTCGCACCTGTTCTAACCTTTAATTTAGATGTTGTCTTATAACGTCCTGTTGTATATGTCTTAAGCCTTGAAACAGTTGTAGTGACTGTTTTCTTAACAGTAGACGTTTTTTTTGCAGATGATGATGAAGTTGTTGTTGTAAAGTTCATCGCAAATAATTCTTTGGCTTTATTTCCACGCTTAACTGGATTAGTTGTCTGATCCAATGGTCTTTCAAACTTTAAGCAGAACATATAGCCAACATTATAAGCTTCATCAGCTGTGTTTTTAGTATAAGGTACAATTGATTTTTTATGTGCGTTTTTTTCATTGCCTTTAAGTTCTGTAAATAGATAAGAAACCTGATTATAAATTGAAGCACGCTGTGCTTCTGTCTTATAAGTGTCCTGGAATACTTTTAATCTATCGCCCTGCCACTGGCATAGACCATAACTTATATTCTTGTACCAAGCATTTGGGTTATAGCTTGATTCATATTCAATGTTAGCTAAGATTCCACATGCCTGTGCTTTTGTTAGTCCACGCGCTACAAGCTGTGAATAGATTTCATTTCTGTTACGCTCTGTTGTTGTAATCGCAGATGCGCTTGTGTGAAATAAGCTAACGCTTAGCGCCAATAGAAGCGCAAAGGCTACAATCACTCTTGATATTTTTTTCATTCAAATCCCTCATTTCAATTTATATGTTAAAACTACATTTTTATCATAAATTTTGGTTTATACATAGTCAATCGTTCATTTAGGATTTAAGCTACAACTTAAATTTTCTTAAGTTTTATTTATAGTTCACCGAATTTTCGGTTTTAAAAAAGGATAACTTACTCGTTATCCTTTACTTTTTAAAGAGTGTTCCAAGAATACTGCGGCCTAGCTGGGCGCCGAGGTTCCCGCCTAGGCGCTGGCCAAATTTTCCAAATTTGCCTCCAGCGGCCTTACCAGCCTCTCTGCCGAGTGTCCCTAAAAGCGTACTGCCAACTGATTGTACGGCACGCTTTTTCGCACGATCTTCTTTTTCTTTTTCTTTTAATGCTTCTTTCTCTTTTTTCATAGCTTCTTTTTCTGCAGCCTGATTAGCTTTTTCCTGCTCTTTTTTAGCTTGTTCTTCTAAGCCCATACGAGACAGGAATTCGTATGCGGAATCGGGATCATAGCTTTTCGCGTATTTACTATAAAGAAGCGATGAATTGATGAGTTGTGTACGTTTTTCTTCACTAATGGCTCCAAAGCTACATCTTGGTGGTAGAATAGATACTTTCTGAGCCATTTCTGGGATTCCTTTTTCATCTAGGAATGAGACAAGGGCTTCTCCTGTTCCTAGATTCAAGATTGTATCATAAGAATTGAATGCAGGATTTTCTCTGAATGATTCAGCAGCAGCTTTCACTGATTTCTGATCAGCTGGCGTATAAGCTCTTAATCCATGCTGAATCTTATTGCCGAGCTGAGCAAGTACACCATCTGGAATATCACGTGGATTTTGTGTACAGAAGTAGATGCCCACTCCTTTTGAACGGAAGAGTTTGACAACCTGTTCAATTTTTTCAAGCAGAGCCTTTGATGTCCCTTTAAATAAAAGATGTGCTTCATCAAAGAAGAAGACCATCTTTGGCTTATCCATATCCCCTACTTCAGGAAGTGTTTCAAACAATTCTGATAAAAGCCAAAGCAGGAATGTAGAATAAAGCTTTCCATTATTGATAAGACTCTCACTATCAAGAATATGAATCATGCCCTTTCCACCTTCACCAAGTGTCAGGAAGTCCGCAATAGATAGTGCTGTTTCACCAAAGAACTGATCTCCGCCCTGTGTTTCTAATGCTACGATAGCTCTTGTAATAACACCGATTGTCGCACTTGAAATCTTGCCATAATCCGCTTCAAAAGACTTGCTGTTATCATTGATATAGCTTAACAGGGCCTTAAGATCTTTTGTATCGACAAGCAAGAGATTGTGATCATCTGCAATCTTGAATGCTACAGAAAGCACATCACTTTGCAGTTCATTTAATTCCAGCACTCTCGCCAGCAACAATGCACCCATTTCAGAAATAGTTGTTCTTAATGGGATACCAGTTTTACCAAAGAGATCCCATAAAGTAACAGGATAACCAGAAAAAGAGAAGCCTGCTTCATCAAGCTTAAAGCATGCGATACGCTTATCCATATCTTCGCTTTTGCTTCCTGGTTCACTAAGACCAGCAACATCACCTTTGACATCAGCCATGAAAACTGGTACGCCCATATCACTAAATGATTCTGCGAGCACTTTTAATGTAACAGTCTTACCTGTACCAGTTGCACCAGCAATCAGACCATGACGATTGGCCATCTTAGGTAAAAGATAAACGGGTGTATCTGCATTACCCACCCAGATTTTATGATCAATAAACATATAATATGTCCTCCTATATATCTACACCTATTCTATCATGTCATCACTTCATTTTAAAAAGAAATCAAAAAGACAGGAAAAACCTGTCTTAGATCAATGCGAAATAGCGCAATATGAATATCCAGAATGTTAATGTGAAAGCACTAAGTAATGTTGTTAACACAACCGTGTTGCTTGAAAGTGTTCCTTCGTGGTTCATGTTCTTTGCCATAACATAAGAAGAAACAGTTGTAGCTGAACCTAACATAATACAGATGGCTAATAGCTGTTCATTTCTAAATCCCCACATAATTGCAAAAGGAAGGAACAGACATTCTAGTCCTATAAGCTTAATAAATGAAGCAATGATGCTGTTCTTTAGTTGACCTTTAACTTTAGTAGGATCAATGGTAGCACCCATTGCCATTAAACCTAATGGTGTAGATAAGTTACCAATATGCTTTAAGGTCTTCACCATAATGGTAGGCTGAGGTATTTTTAACAATGACCAGATAAAGCCAGCTGCTATACCAATGATGATAGGATTACGTGCAATTCCTTTTAATGAATCCTTAAATAAAGATTGCGTATGTTTTTCATAAAGTGGATTAGTGGCAGATAGGACAACAACTGCCATAACATTGTAAAGCGGTACAGCACCCAATATCATCAGTGGTGCCATATGGGCATTGTTATAGACGTTTTGGATATAGGCTATTCCAAGTAATGCAGCAGAGCTTCGATAGGAAGCCTGAATAAATTCTCCTCTTGCATGAAAGCTATCCAATCTTGTAGAAATAACAACACATATCCCAATTGAGAGCAATGTAGCAAGAAAACAGAAGCAAATAAAAATAGGATTCCATGATGAATAAAAGTCAGTAGAAGAAAGCTGATTAAACAGCAACATCGGTAAAGGTAGACGGAAGACAAAGCGATTGAGCTTTGCGGCAAAATCATCATCGATCCAATTGATTTTATGAAGACAATACCCTAATACCATTAATAAAAAAACGGGCATTGTCGCATTTAAACTAAAAACAAGTTCAGACATATTATCCCCCCATTGTTTCCATTTTACACCTTTTTAATATTCTATAAAGTAAAATATTGCATTTAAAGGAAAGCTCTATCATAATAAATGAAAAGGAGTCTTGGTTATGAAAGAATGGACAAAAGAAGAACGTTATAGAGTACTTAAAAACAGAGAAGAAATTGTAGATTTACATGAACGCATTAAGCAGTCTCAATATCGACAATCTTATCATATTCAGCCTATAACCGGTTTGCTGAATGATCCAAATGGATTTGTTTTTCATAAGGATAAATGGCATCTTTTTTATCAATGGTGTCCTTGGGGTGCAGTACATGGACTAAAGTACTGGTATCATACTGAATCAAGTGATCTTGTTCATTGGGATAATAAAGGTATCTGTATTCATCCTGATCAGGATTTTGACAACAAGGGAGCCTACTCTGGTTCAGCGCTTGTGACTAATCATTCTATTTATCTTTACTATACTGGTAATCATCGTGATGAAGACTGGAAGAGATCTTCCTATACCTGTCTTGTCAACATGAGAGATGATGGTACAAGTCATAAATATTCAAAACCACTTTTTGGTCCTCATCCTTCTTACACTGAACATCAGAGGGATCCTAAGATTATTTATCGTAAAAAAGAAAAGATGTATTATCTTCTCATCGGTGCACAGACAGCTGATAAGAAAGGCTGTATCATTGTCTATAAGTCACCTTATCACAATAAGGAATGGACTTTTGCTGGACAGCTCAATGTACCCGGATTTGAAGATTTTGGAGATATGTGGGAATGTCCTTCTATCGAGCATATCGATGATTGTGATATTCTGATTTTCTGTCCTCAACATCTTTCTATTCCTTCAAGGGGAAACAATATACATCATAATGGCTATATCATTGGACATATGGACTATGATACACTTACTTTTACACCTGATGGTCAGTTCCATGTTCTAGACTTTGGATTTGATTCTTATGCAGCTGAATGTGCCGCTAATATAAATGATCAAAAGAAAGCAATTCTCGTTGCTTGGATGGGACTTCCTGATGCTTCATATCCTACTGATGATGAAGAATGGTCAGGATGCCTCACTTTACCTAGAGAATTGACTGTAAGAAAAAGAAGATTGATTCAAAGACCACTTAAACAGCTTGAAACATTAAGAGATAAAAAGATTAATCCATTTAATCGTGAATTACCTAAATGTTGTGAGATTGATTTAAGACTACATGGAAATATTGATTTCAACTTGTTTACAAAACAAGATGGCAGTGGTGGACTGATGATTCACTATGATGAATCACAAAAACACATCTACATTGATCGTTCAGGTATGACCAATAGATTCAATAAGGAATTAGGTGAAAGTCAGACTCGTATTCTTGATCATCCATTAAATCATTTACAGATTTACATTGATGCAAGTTCTATTGAAATCTTTGTAAATGATGGTGATGCAGTCTTTACATCTAGAGTATTCCCTACTAAAGAAGAACATTTCTTCTCTATTATTGGTGAAGGAACAATGCAGATTTATACATTAAAGTCTTCTAATGGTAATCAGTTTATTGTTTAACAGGAACATTTGTTCCTGTTTTTTTATTAACTTATGACTAACTCAAATAAACTTTTTGTACATTACCCTATCTTTGATAGTTGTGCCTGAGTCCCAGATACTGGTATCCCGAACCGGCTGCTTCGTTTGCCCTAGTCACGTCATTGGTTGGATCCATATCGACTATGATCCTTACCTTCTTGTCGGATTTGCTTACCTTGGCTGTGTACTTTCCGGTTCCGACTTCAGGGTCTTTCGCTCCATGCATTCTGCAGTATGCGATTGCGTTATCGATGCTTGAGAGCTTTCCTGAGGTAAAGTCTATATTGAAGGCCATTCCATTGTTGACTCTTTTCGGCCTTGCGCTCTTGAGCCTGTATTTTCCGCTGAATGTTTTGACATTCCTGTTCTGATTCTGAAGCTTTTCGAGCTGCTTTGAAGTGACCTTATGTTTCGGATACTTCGAGACAAGCGCTGAGTCCGACACGTTTGTATTTGCGTATACGGGAGTGACCAGTCCTGAACCGACCAGGCCTGCCAGCAGCATGGCCGCAGAAACCACAAAGGCAAAAGCTTTTCTTATCAGCGCAGATACACCGCCGTGACGAAGCCAGGAAAGCATGCCTATCCTATTCTTGTCTGCTTTCATTGACATAAACCTCCTTTACTTGCTTGCTCATTTCCATTTGTTATCATTCTTGTATCAGTCCTTTCTTGTAAACGCATTTGCTGTGATGCATTTCTGGAACTGGCGGGCATGGCTGAAGTGTCAGGCGATGTTTTCTCATCGGAGGCTGATCACGCTCTTCATGGACGTTTTCTGATGTCGCCAGAAACATGTTTCTTTCTTTGCTTTTCTCAGCCGGCTTTGGACTGGCTGTATTCAGAGCGGCTGCGAGATTCTCGACGGCATCATTCTCCTCACAGGCTTCTACGATGCGTTTCGCAATCTCGATGCGTCCGCATTTTTCCGAGAATTCCCTGCAGAGGCTTCAGGAAACGGGCAGAAAAAGAACACCCATTCACTTCTGAATGGATGCTCTCTCTGTCTATTTTTCAAGCGTTTCGATTGACTCGCTGATGCGTCTGATGTCATTTTCGATGCTGGCGATTTCACTGTCAGCCTTTTTCACTTTTTCATCTGCACTGTCCATTGCGGCTTTCTTTTCGTCCATTTCCTTTTTTGGAGCAGTGACGTATCTGTCGTAGTATGCCATGAATTTTTCTCTGTATTCAGAGAGGTTCATTGTGATGTCATTGTCTTCATATGTTGTCTGAGTGACTTTATATTTACAGTCTCCAATTCTAGTGACTTCAACATCATCTTCTTTGATGTATTCCTTGAAATGAGTTTTCAATACGCTTGGTTCAATATGGCGTGAATTAAGATCATCTTCAATGTCTTTTCGTTCAACAGTTGTTGAAACATAGCAAGGCTTGTTAGAATATCCCAATGCCGAATATCCGCCGCAATGTCCCATTCCCATGTAGCGGCCTTCACGGCTAAAGCTTTTAACCGAAAAGTAATGACCGATTGGCCCGTATTTTTTTCTGGCTTCTGCAGGGCTGTTATTGAATTCTTCCTTGTGTTTTTCATAGATTTCTTTTTCATCATCATACCATGCCTTGAATGGCAAGCCTGTTCCTGCTGCAAGGTTTTCACCGCCCAAGCCACAGTCATCGCCCCATGTCGTATGCGGTGAATCATGAGTATATTCATATTCATCATTGTTTCTGAAGAAGTTGCAGTTGAGCTGTTCAATGGCTGTCAGAATGGTACTGACTTTCGGAAGCACAAGACCTTCTCGTTTGACGAGTGATTCATATTCCTTGAATGTATCCAATGTATCTTTCATTTCTTCAAGTGAAGTGGCATCTTTTTTGGCGCCCATATCTGTAAAGCTGTTGACATTCTCGTTAGAAGTTCTTTCAATGTTGTCTCTTGTAAGAAGCTGAACTGCTCCCTGCGCATTGATTGATCTGAAGAAACCCAGAGAGCCCTGCTTTACGATTTTCTGAGCTTCATCATATGCCTTCTTTGCCTGAACATATTGGGCTGTTGCATCTTCTAGTGCCTTTTTGCTGCTGGTCTGGCTGGATTTTGCATTTTCCAGCAATGCCTGTTTCTTTTCAAGTTCTGCCTTCAGTTCGGATAGACGATTCTGCTTTTCGGCCTCGCTCATTGTCTGAGGCTGATTGTTTGCGCTTTTATTTTCTGAAGACTTTGGCTTTTCTGCATTCTTTGTGGATGGTACCGATTTAGACTGCATCACTTTCTGTACAGGACGAGAAACCGGTCTAGCAGGCGCCTTTACAAGAATTGACCATACATATGTCTTCTTTCCCTTTTTGAGACTGATTCTTGCATTTCCAGGCATTTTTGCCTTTACTGTCCATCTGTATCTGATTTTTCTTCTTTTCTTCCCCTTTCTGATGTATTTTGGAGCGATTGTCGCAACTCTTCTATTTGAAGTCTTGGCACTCTTTCCTTTCTTTAGGAATATATCAAAGCTGCCTCCTGCTGTCATGCCTCTGCTGACAAGAACTATGGACGGCTTTTTCTTTTTCGCCTTTTTTGCTTCAGCTGGCGTTACTGCTGAAACGGTGAGCGCTGAAGCCATGACGGCTGACGCTACCGCACTGATGATTGCTTTTTTCATTCGGGTTCCCTTCCTTTCATTCTCATAATATCATGATACATCCATTGAACATTTTCGCAAGACAGAAGGTGATATTTGAGTCAAAAACCACTGCTCGCTGCAGTGCCTTTTCTTTCATTGTTTTCTGAATTTGTTTACCTTCAGGTCATTGTGCGATACCTTGTCGTATCTTGTGCATGCATTCTGGAAAACGACCATTCCATCGTTGACTCTTTTCGACCTTACGCTCTTGAGCCTGTATTTTCCGCTGAATGTCTTGACATTCCAGTTCTGATCCTGAAGCTTCTTGAGCTCAGCTTTAGTGACATTGTGTTTCGGATACTTCGAGACAAGTGCTGAGTCCGACACGTCTGTATTTGCGTATACGGGAGTGACCAGTCCAGAACCGATAGACCCCGCAACGAGCATGGCTGCGGAGGCCAGAAATGCAAAAGACTTTTTTATTCTGTTGTTCATTTCTTTCTTTTCCTTTCATTGTCGGCATGAATGGTGGAATCTCTGCAGCCTTCCGCAATGACTGGAGAGACTTCACGCCTTCGTGTCGCAATACCAATATGCAAGAAAGTATAGGTCATGGAACATGGAATGAACAAAAAAAGAGAACGCAATGTTCTCTTTTGGCTGTGTATTTTTCTATACCACCACATGCTCGTTAGGGCATCCTTCAATGACGAATGTTTCTCCGTTGTATGTGATCAAGTTATTGACATGTGCAGGATTTCTCCTGTCCGGATGATTGTATCTGAGTCCGGAAGCCGGCACACCAAGCTTCATTGCGCATTTTTCGATGATGTCAGTCGCATCAACGCAGCTGATGACACGTCCCTGGAACCATACTCCGCCGTCTCCATACTTGTCGGCGTACATTCCCTTGTAGTACTTGTCCGGATGGGCGAATCCTCCGTCTTTCCATCCTGTCGTTCTCATGTATGTGCCGAGTCTCTCAAGCTTTTCCTTTACAGTAGCTCTCGAACTGGCACCTGAACGTTCCATAAGGTCATCAAGAGCTCTGCCTTCTGCGATTCTGTAGTCATCAAAGGTGACTGTGATGCTGCGTCCTGTCTTGTAAACCGGATTGTATGGCTGAACGACTGCCACATCCATCTTGTAGGTTCCTGCCTTTCTGGCTTGTACTGCAAAGACATATCCATCACTGACTTTAGTGGCTGCACCATTTCCATCAGTGCTGTGATAACGCTTATCCGCAATATCTTCACAAGAAGGCATGTCCATACCGGTTCTGTCGTCAATAAGGGCAAAATCATCTGACTTGAGATTTGTCTTCCACTTGATCAGAACTGTCGAACCTGCTACGACATCTCCATTGACATTGTTGACGGTGTTGTAGAATTTGTCCTGATTGTGCATTCTGTCAATGACGAGAGGCTCATCAATGACAGGCTCGTTCTTTGGCACGGTCATGCCTTCAGGTCTTGGATCATAGATGACCTTTGGTGCGTCTCCGCTCTGCGATGCTGATGCGTTTCCTGATGAATGGCTCTTGCCTGCACCTGAACGCTTGGCAGTACCGTTTCTGCCTGCTGCTGCATTTCCCTTTACGGTTACATCATAGCGGTATACTGTCTTTCCTGATCTGATCGTGATGACTGCCTTTCCGGCACGGATTCCTCTGATTGAAAAGTATCCCTTGAATACCTTCACCTTTTTCCACTTTCTGATTTTCTTTTTCTTCTTGCCTACTTTCTTGTAGACTGTCACACGCTTTCTCTTCTTCGAGTATTTTTTTGAAACAGTGGCAATGCTTCTGTCTGAAGACTTCTGCTTCTTTCCTTTCCTTACTCTGACTGTGATTGTCTGTCCGACCAAGACACTCTTACGTGAAGAAATAGTTTTAGCATGTGTTAAATTAATGGATGAAGTCATTACGCTTGCTGCTACTATCATTGCAACAAGAAAAGAGAATGTCTTCTTTAAAATATTCTTTTTCATTTTCCTCTTTCCCTTCTTGTATATAGTCAATATATACATTTTTTTCACCAATATTTTACTCCTTGATGCTTTATTTTTCAATTCAATGAATATTTAAAATATATATAAGATTGATTAAATAAAAAAAGCATTCCCTATGAGGAATGCTTATAATCATCATCCATTTTTACATGCATGTTTTTCTTTGGAAGTTCTCTAAAGAATTTCACTAGGAATGGTATACATGTTAATGTTGTTAAGATATCTGCTACCATCTGTGCTGATTGAATTCCTAAGATTCCCAACAAACGAGAAAGAATAAACAGAATAGGAATATAATAAATACCTGATCTTAATGCTGCGAGGAATGAAGCGATGGCACTTTCACCAATACTTTGGAACATCATATTAGAAACAACAGATAGTGGTGATGCAATCAAAGCGATACAGTGAAAACGTAAAGCGTTTTTACCAATTGCAAGTACACGTGGGTCATTTCTAAATAATAAAATAAGTGGTTCTGGATTAATAAATGCGATAATCGCAAAAATACCAAGCACAGTTTCACCTAGTACCCATGTCACTAAGAAACCTTCTCTAATACGCTTATATTTTTTAGCACCATAATTGAATGCTGCTACTGGCTGATAGGCCTGCCCGATACCAACCATCGTTGATGCAAAGAACATTACAATTCTTCCAACAATGGTCATCCCCGCAATAGCTGCATCACCATAAGGTTTAGCGATAATATTAAGTGACATTGTAGATAGAGAATTCAACATCTGACGAATAAGACTTGGTGTTCCATTTTGCATGATACGTGTTAATTCTTCACCAAATCCTTTGGCTTTCTTTAATGAAATGCTTGTCATTGTCTTTTTTGAAATAAACATGTAAAGCAGAATGCCAAAGCTAATATATTGTGATAACGCAGTTGAAAGCCCTGCTCCATGAATGCCCATCTTAAGTCCAAACATGAAAATAGGATCTCCAATCATGTTTAATACGCCACCTGAGACAAGACCAACCATCGCTAGTGATGCTTTTCCTTCATAACGCATAATATTATTAAGCACACAGCTTGCAGAAAGTGCTGGTCCACTTAAAAGAATGTAGAATCCATAGATTCTTGCATAAGGAAGAATTGTTTTTGTACTTCCTAGAAATACCATCAATGGTGAAATCATCATCATTGCCAATATCGTAATGATACTGCTAGCCACAATAGATGCAAGAAAGCCTGTCGATGCATAGACATCCGCAAGCTCTTTTTTTCCCTTTCCCAAAAGAACGCTGATTCGTGATCCACTTCCATGACCACACATAAATCCAACAGCCTGAAACACAGCCTGAATACTCATAAGAATACCGATAGCTGCTGCCGCACTTGTTCCAAGCATTCCAACAAAGTATGCATCTACTAGATTGTAGATCATTCCTATCATCATACTAATAACAGTAGGAATAGCTAATACTGGAATAATTTTAGTAATAGGTGTTCTAATCAGCTGATCATATTGTTTACGTTCTTTCGCATCCATATAATCACCTCTTTTTTGCACACCTATTATAAGACCAAAAAAAAAGAAAAATCAATACTGATTCTTCTTTATAGGATGTAAATTCTTTAATGAAAGATCAAGAATAGGAGCACTGTGTGTCAATGCACCACTTGAAATATAATCTACTTTTAAGTCTTTAATAGATGCAATAGATTCTTTTGTCACATTTCCCGAAATTTCTACTTCAGCTTTTCCATCAATAATAGATAGAGCTTTTTTCATTTCATCGTGGTTCATATTATCAAGCATAATAATATCTGCACCTGCTTCAACAGCCTCCTTGACCATTTCACAGTTTTCAGTCTCCACTTCAATTTTTCTAACAAATGGTGCATAGCTTTTAGCAAGCTTGATAGCTTCTTTAACTCCACCTGCAGCACCAATATGATTATCCTTCAGCATAACACCATCTGAAAGATTATAGCGATGATTACGTCCCCCTCCGACTTTCACAGCATATTTCTCAAAAATTCTATTGTTAGGTGTTGTCTTTCTTGTATCAAGAAGTGAAATAGATGTTCCTTCAAGAAGCTTTACCATCTGATGAGTATAAGTCGCAATACCACTCATTCTCTGAAGATAATTCAAGGCTACTCGTTCACCACTTAATAATGTACGAATATCACCGACAACCTTACCTAAGTGATCTCCTTTTTTGACTTCATCTCCATCTTTAACGTGAAGTGAAACTTCACACTTATCATCAAGAAGCAAAAAGACTCTTTCAAATACCTGTAGACCACAAATGATGCCATCTTCTTTAGCAATCAAATCTACTTCACCTAAACAATGTTCCTTAATGACACTGTTAGTAGATACATCTTCACTCGTAATATCTTCCTGTAAGGCCATCATGATATAACGGTCTACATTAAGTCTCATGGTATTATGATCGAACATTCTTTTCACCTGCTTTCTTCATTTCTGACATAATCAATTCTTTATTTTCTTTTTCAAGTTTATCAAGATCATCATACTGATCTAATTTACATTCATTAACAAAACCTTCATCTTCATTATGTTCTCTTTGATCAAAATCAAGAGCCGCTCTCTTTGCAAACACTAGACTTTCCAATAATGAATTGCTGGCAAGTCTATTTTTTCCATGAACACCATTGCATGCTGTTTCACCAATAGCGTAAAGCTGATTCATTGAAGTATGGCTCGTATAATCTACCCAAATACCACCCATATAATAATGCTGAGCTGGTACTACTGGAATTGGCTGCTTGAAAACATCATATCCCTGTTCTTTACAATATTCTACGATATGAGGGAAATGTACTCTGACTTCTTCTTCCGGAATTGTTCTTAAATCTTCCCAGACGAAAGGTGTATGATCCTTTTTCATCTGCATCTTGATTGCTTCACTTAATTTATCTCTTGGCAACAGCTCATTTACAAAACGATTACCATGCTTATCATAAAGCTTAGCACCTTCTCCTCTTACTGATTCAGAAATCAAGAATGAACGCACATCCTTCTTATCACTATAGAATGTTGTTGGATGAATCTGTACATAGTTGATATCCTTCATCTTGACACCATGTCTTAAAGCGATAGCGACCCCATCCCCTTTAAGATGTCTGTAGTTAGTAGAATGACGGTACAATCCGCCCACCCCACCAGTTGCTAAATAGACGCACTGAGCTGAGATTTTATCTAAAGAATGATCTTCTTTTAAAATAACGCCACCATAACATGTATTATCTTTTACTAGTAAATCAATAAGTGCAGTATTTTCTAGTATTGTCACATTAGGTAAAGTCTTAACTTTCTCATAAAGATGAGAAGTGATTTCTTCACCAGTGATATCCTGATGAAAGAGAATACGCTTATTAGAATGTGCTCCTTCTTTAGTGAAATCAAGTTCACCATTTTGATCTCTATGGAATCTTACACCATAGGAAATAAGATCTCGAATAACTTCCTGTGAAGAACGGATCATGATATCGACAGAGGTCTTATCATTTTCATAATGTCCTGCTTTAAGGGTATCTTCAAAATAAGAATCATAGTCATCATCATTCTTTAGCATGCAGATTCCACCCTGTGCTAAATATGAATCGCTATCTTCAACTGTTTTCTTTGTAATTATAGTAATTTTTTTATCTGCTGGAAGATGTATAGCTGCATATAAACCTGCACAGCCACTTCCTACAATAAGTATATCTGTCTTCATTTATATATCCTTCTTTCAAAATCGAAGTGATTATAACATGAAGAAAGCTCACATGACAAGTGCTGTATCAATATATGTGTCTTGACACCCTCTTTTTGTCTTATTATAATAATCAAAACAACATAAAAAAGGGAATGAAAAATGAATACTAGAGAACTACAAGATGAAATTATTAAATTAAAGAAAGAAAAAGATGTCTGCATCTTAGCTCATGCTTATCAGAGTCCTGATATTATTGATGTAGCTGATTTTACCGGTGATTCTTATGCTTTAAGCAAGCTTGCTGCAACAGCTCCTCAGAAGACTATCATCATGTGTGGGGTAAGATTCATGGCTGATACTGTCAAGATTCTTTCTCCTGAAAAGAAAGTCTTTATTGCTAATGAAGATGCGCTTTGTCCAATGGCTGATCAGTTAAATATTGAAGATTTACGTTATTTGAAAAAAGCTCATCCAGATCATATTGTATGTGCCTACATCAATACAACAACTGCTATTAAGACAGAAGTTGATCTTGTTGTAACATCATCAAGTGCTAAGAAGATTCTAGAAAACACTGAAGAAAAGAATATTTTATTTGTGCCAGATCAAAATCTTGGTACATGGCTAAAAAAACAGCTTCCTCAAAAAAACATGGTTGTTTATCCTGGCGGTTGTCCGACACATATGCGCTTAAGAAAAGAACATATCTTAAGAATGAAAGAAAAGCATCCTAATGCTAAGGTATTAGTACACCCTGAATGTCTTCAGGAAGTTTCAAAAATTGCTGATTATGTAGGAAGTACAACTGGCATCATGAACTATGCTAAAGAAAGTAATGATACTGAATTTATCATTGGTACAGAAAACAGTATTGTGACACATCTTCAGATGGCTTGTCCTGACAAGATGTTCTACACTGTATCTAAGCATTGTATCTGTCATAATATGAAAGCTACTACTTTAACTGATGTCTATAATACATTAAGAGGTAGAGGCGGAAAAGAAATCCTTCTTGATGAAGAAACAATCAAGAAAGCAAGAAAACCTATCGATGAAATGATCAAGCGTGGTGGATAACGCTTGATCTTTTTTATACAAAAAAGGAATCATGATAATCATGATTCCAATAATGTTTCAAGTCGACTACGAATAGCACGAAGGAATTCTTCTGAATTCACTTCAGTTACTTCAATGTTTTCAGCAAGTCTAGTTAAGTCTTTTGTCATTACTCCACTATTAAGTGTATCTAAACAAGCTTTTTCTAATGTGTCCGCAAAATGGATCAATTCATCCAATCCATCTTTTTCTCCTCTTTTACGTAAAGCTCCGCTCCATGCAAAGATTGTAGCCATTGGGTTAGTGGATGTTTTTTCTCCTTCAAGATAACGATAATAATGTCTTGTAACTGTACCATGAGCAGCTTCATATTCATAATTGCCTTCAGGTGAAACAAGAACACTTGTCATCATTGCTAATGAGCCAAATGCTGTTGAAACCATATCACTCATAACATCTCCATCGTAGTTCTTGCAGGCCCAGATAAAGCCACCTTCACTTCTGATAACTCTTGCTACAATATCATCAATAAGTGAATAGAAATAAGTAATACCAGCTTTTTCAAACTGTTCTTTGTATTCATTATCATAGACTTCCTGGAAGATATCTTTAAAACGGTGATCATATGTCTTAGAAATAGTATCCTTAGCACCAAACCATAAGTCCTGTTTAGCATCTAATGCATAAGCAAAACAGCTTCTTGCAAAAGAATAGATACTATCTTCCTTATTGAACTGTCCCTGAAGGACACCAGCACCTTCAAAAGTAAAGATTTCTTTTGAAATTGTTTCTCCCTTTTCATCAGTAAAAGAAAGTTTAGCAACACCTGCACCAGGTACCTTGATTTCTGTCGCCTTATAGATATCACCAAAAGCATGTCTGGCAATAGTAATTGGTTTTTTCCAGTTCTTTACTACAGGGCTAATTGGATCAATCATGATAGGTGTACGGAACACTGTTCCATCTAGAATTGCTCTGATTGTTCCATTCGGTGATTTCCACATCTTATGAAGATTGTACTCATCCATACGCTGGGCATTAGGCGTAATTGTTGCACATTTTACTGAAACACCATATTTCTTGTTAGCCAATGCTGCCTGTACTGTTACTTCATCATTAGTTTCATCACGGTGTTTTAATCCTAAATCATAATATTCACTTTTAAGTTCTACGAATGGAAGAATTAATTCATCCTTAATCATCTTCCAAAGAACTCTTGTCATTTCATCGCCATCCATCTCAACGATTGGCGTTGTCATTTGTATCTTTTTCATCATAGTCAACTCCTTTATGACCATCATTATACATGAGCAAAGCCAACGATTCAACAACTTTGTATACAATTATTCAATTATATACTTTTTGCTTGCTTTCCCTTCTCTTGTCTTATATTTCATTTCCTTATAGGCAATCTGACGAGGTTTTGAATATTCTTTCAAGGAGTAAAGAAGTTCAATGAAGGCATAAGCAATCATGATCAAGAAGACTGCAATAAGAATTGTCACAATAATAAATACGATAAAGAATTGTTTTGTAAGATATAAATCATGTGTCATTTTTACTCACCTCTTGTCATCATTATAGCTATTTTCTTCTTGTTTCTTCTTTCTAATCTCCTGTTATAAAACCAATATATTGGTTTTATAATTTTTCTGGAATGTTTTAAATTTCTTTTCTTATACTTAAAGAAATTTTATAATAAAAGAAGAACGGAGGTTATGAAATGATAATAGGTTGTGTAAAAGAAATTAAAAATAATGAATTTCGTGTTGGCATGACGCCTGATAATGTACGTGAATATGTAAATGCAGGACACAGTGTCCTTATTGAAACAAATGCTGGTATCGGTTCTGGCTTCTTGGATGAGGAATATGTGGAAGCTGGAGCTACTATCATTGATTCTGCCAAGGATGTCTGGGATCAGGTTGATATGATGGTCAAGGTGAAAGAGCCTCTTCCTGAAGAATATCCACTATTCCATGAAGGATTGATTCTTTATACATACTTGCATTTAGCAGCTGATAAAGAACAGATGGATGCTTTATTAAAAAATAAGATTAAAGCTGTAGCCTACGAAACATTGACTGAAAAAGATGGCTCTTTACCGCTTCTAACTCCAATGAGCCAGATTGCTGGTCGTTTAAGCATCCAGGAAGGTGCAAAATATCTAGAAAAGAAATTCGGGGGCGAAGGCATTCTTCTTGCCGGTGTACCAGGTACACATAAGGCAAATGTTGTCATCCTCGGCGGCGGCACAGTTGGCTATAATGCCTGCCGTATTGCGGTAGGAATCGGTGCCAATGTAACAATTCTTGATATTAATCTTAAAAGACTTGAGGAACTTGATTTATTATTTGGTTCTTCTATTCAGACACTCTACTCTAATGATACTAATATTGAAAAGGCAGTTAAGAATGCGGATCTTGTCATTGGGGCTGTACTTATTCCAGGAAAGTCTACACCTAAGCTATTAAAGAGATCTTATTTAAAATCAATGAAGAATGGCGCAGTCTATGTAGATGTAGCCATCGATCAAGGTGGATGTGCAGAAAGCGCAAGGGTCACAACTCACGATGATCCAATCTACGTAGAAGAGGGTGTCGTTCACTACTGTGTAGGCAATATGCCAGGTTCTGTTCCTCGTACTTCTACCATCGCGCTTACTCACGCAACAACACATTACGGATTGATGATCGCCAACAAAGGCTTAGAAGACGCATGTCGCACAAGCGATGTAATCGCTAGCGGCGTCAATACTTACGATGGTCAATTAACTTGCAAAAATGTAGCAGATAGTTTTGAAGGCTATAACTACACTGACATTAAAACACTTCTATAATATTAAAAGGCTGTTTTCACAGCCTTTTAATATGCCTTTTCAATATGATGAAGCACTTCCACAAAATGATCAGCTCTCTCTTTATTCAAAGATTCCCACTCTAATGATAATGCATCAACTCTTTGCTTAGCATTATCTGATAATGCATTTTCCGCAAACTGATAAAGACATTCATCTTCTTTTTCTGTATGTTCCTTTAACACTTCACAATAGGCTTTCATCTCAAATGATAATCGTTCAAGATATCTTTCATCTTTATGCTCTTCATAGTCATTAACAAGTGCCGCCATGTTTCTTACATGTTCTCTCCCATTATCATGTTCTACAAGCATGACATGATTGATCATACCTTCAAATAGTTCATAATTACATTTTAACATTTCAGGAAACAATATTTTTTCTTCTTTCATATGATGATGTTCATCAGCGTACCCATGACAGAATTCTACAATATCTTTCATATCTTCACTTTGATAAAGTGACATGTCATTGGCAATCTTTTTCATCTTAACAAGCATCCTTCTGATATTGCGATGCTCTTCCATCATTATTTCTACTGCTTTCATTCTCTACTCTCCCTATGTGTCTCAATCCACTCTTTTAATATCATCGCATGATTACAAGTGGGACTTTTTGCACCATAAAGCAATGTGACATTCTCTTCTTTTAACAATGTCTCAATGTGTTCAATAAACCATATGACATGAATATTATCCTTTAATTCCATTTCATAAGCCTGCTTAAATCCTGCAAATAACTTTGGATCATGAGAAAACCATTTTCTAAGTGCTGGTGAGGGTGTCACATCCTTATTCCATTCATTCAGATGCGCTTTCTCTTTGCTTATCCCTCTTGGCCACAAACGATCAATAAGAATACGATATCCATCTGTTTCATCATAAGGTTCATAGACTCTCTTTATTTTTAAGTCATGCATTCTTCCCACCTCGATGAAAAAGTATACATCACTTCCATAATAAATAATGTTCTTCAGCCAACAAAAAAGGGTGAATTATTTCACCCTGAACCAGTATTCATATAAATATTTAAAACCGATGCTTTCATAAAGACTTTTAGCAGGTGTATTTCCTTTTACACATTGAAGATACGCATGCTTACAGCCTTTCTTTTCTGCTTCAGTCAAGATTGTTGAAACGATGGCTCTAGCGATACCTTTACGACGATATTCCTGATTCACATAGATCGCATAAATACCAACATGATCACGATCAAGAATGCCTAATCCACTACCAATCATCTCACCATCATCCCATACACTTGCGACAATGACTTCCTTCAATATCGCCTGATACATTGATGGGACTATTCTTTGTAAAGTAGGATTGGTCGTTCCATTAAGCATCAATACACCTTTTACCCAATCATCGGTTACACGATCTTTTAAATGTATCACATTGCCATTTTCATAGCCTACAATGGAAGGCAATCCTGAATTTCTGCCATAGTATTCTTTTTCGACATGGATCGGCCTCAAAGGTTTAAAATCATGATAATCCATCACCATATTTTCAGTAATATGTTCTTTTTTATATCCTCTTTCTTTTAGAAGATGATCAAATGATGAATCAATAAGCGGACTGATCTTAAAGATTGTTGGTGAATGAAGATGATGATAGACTTCTTCACAATAAGCAATCTTCTCATCAAGAGGAATATGTGATTCACCTACCTGATGAACAGAATTGGTACGATGTGTATAATTATGAGAAAAACGCAGTAACCACCCATCATATAATTCCATCTTATGTGATGGCCAGGCATTTAGAGACATTTCCTCAATTGTATTTATATATCTGATGTTTGTACTTTCCATAATTTTATCCCCCCGAATTATATAATATACTAACATTAGATATAAAATATGTAAATAAAAAGGACATCGGTGAACCAGTCCAATGTCCTCATTCCGCACCCATGATATTACTCATGGATTAAGAGTTAGTTAGGGCGGGTATCCCTAACCATCCCTATCATAACACAGTTTTCTTATTTTACAATAACCTATGATTCATTAACGATTTTACCTGACAAATGATCAATATGAACCGCAAATAGTCTAACACTTTTCTTAAATTTAGCTATTTCTTTTTTAATATAGTCTTCATCATCAGTAAATTTTCTTGTTAAGTGAGTTAATACAGAAACAATGGTATCATCGTCTTCCACAAATTCCACATGTCCAAAGCAGACAACACTCTTAATATTTAGTGCCCATTCTCCTTCGTTGCGATAGCCTTCATCATAGACGCAATAGGAAACTTTAGGATGACGGGTCATGGCATCTATTTTATGTCCCGTCTTAGCACAATGGAAATAAAGGCAATGTGTTTTTTCATCATAATAATGATCTAGAGGAATACCGTAAGGATAGTCATCATCACCAAGCATGCTTAATACACCCCTTGGCTGAGTATTTAGAATATGAATACATTCTTCATAAGATAAAGCTTGTTTTTTTCTTCTCATTTCTCTAAACATAGAATTCTCCTTTTTTATCATCATAACACAAAAAAAGAACTGCTATACAGTTCTTAGAATCAAAATATGGCTGGGGTAGCTGGATTCGAACCAGCGGAATGACGGATTCAGAGTCCGTTGCCTTACCACTTGGCTATACCCCAACAAGATGGTGCCTCGGGCCGGAGTCGAACCGGCACGGAGTTTGAAGTCCGCGGGATTTTAAGTCCCGTGCGTCTACCAATTTCGCCACCGAGGCATTATGGTGACGGATACGGGATTCGAACCCGTGAATGCATGCGTGAAAGGCATGTGAGTTAACCGTTTCTCCAATCCGCCACAATATGGTGGAGCTTAGCGGGATCGAACCGCTGACCTCCTGCGTGCAAAGCAGGCGCTCTCCCAGCTGAGCTAAAGCCCCATTCAAATGGTCGGGAAGACAGGATTTGAACCTGCGACCCCCTGGTCCCAAACCAGGTGCACTACCAAGCTGTGCTACTTCCCGAAATAATGGCGCAGGTTGAGGGATTCGAACCCCCGCGGGACTTTCATCCCCTGTCGGTTTTCAAGACCGATCCCTTCAGCCGGACTTGGGTAAACCTGCGCGTAAGTAAATGGTGGTTCCGGCCGGAATCGAACCAGCGACACGAGGATTTTCAATCCTCTGCTCTACCGACTGAGCTACGGAACCAAATGGCGGTCTGGACGGGGCTCGAACCCGCGACCTCCGCCGTGACAGGGCGGCATTCTAAACCAACTGAACTACCAGACCATTTGATAAAATATAATGGTGACGGATACGGGATTCGAACCCGTGAATGCATGCGTGAAAGGCATGTGAGTTAACCGTTTCTCCAATCCGCCACTGTTGTGACTCTTGCGTTTTTCTTGTGTCTCTCGCTGAGTGCTCACATATAATATCATGGCTTTTCTTATTTGGCAACAATTAATTTACAAAAAATTCATATTTTTTTGACGCATTTAAAAAGATGTCATTTACGACATCTTTTTTTGTTTTTATAAAATATAAACGAATAGATCATTGGCACAATAGTAGCTGCTATTACAAGAATGAATGCGATAACCATAGAAAGATTATTGAGTATTGAAGCAACCAAAATCACGACTCCAACGATTATCCATACTCTACTCGCAAAGCGATGTGTCTTATTCCAATTCTCTTCATCATCCAATGTCCATGGCAGCTTAATGCCAATGACATAGTTCTGTCTTGTTTTTGGAAGATAGTTCCCAATTACTAGAAGAAGTGTACCCATAAAGACATTTGCCATTGTGACCATATTAATTTTTAATCCTAATGCATAACCATAGATTGTGATCATCATCATTAAAGAAACACAAGGGATAATCCATAATACAAGTGTAAAGATCTTATTAGAAATATGTTCTGCTTTAGGGCTATGCACTGTAAAGAGGGCAGATACCCATTCTACTAAGACAAGAAATAAAGGAATAATAAATACAGTCATCCACTTTGATGTATAGCCATCAGGCTTACCATTAAAATTAAAGTGCGTAGCCAATGGATCTGGCAGTTTATTCCATAACACAATACCAACTATCATAGGCAATAATGCAATGATGCTTGTTAAAAGCAATGTTTTCATATTTTTCTTAATCATTACTGTCTCCTCCTTTTAATTCAGAAATCCATAACATGATATCTTCCAATACTGTTGTATTAAGATGATAATAGATGAAATTCTTCTTCTTGGTTTCATATAGAAGATCCGCATTCTTTAATATCTTTAGATGATAAGAAATAGTTGCACCGCTCATATCAAAATGTGAAGCGATATCTCCAGCAGAAAGTGAACCCTCTTTTAATAGTTCTAGTATTTCTCTTCTGACAGGATCGGAAAGAGCCTTAAATGTATTAGCGAATGACATACAATTCCTCCTTATCTATTTAGATTTCTTTCTAAATAGATTATATCCCTTGTATTCAGTGTTTTCAACACTATTTAGAAAAAATTCAAAATAGGAACAAACAACGCTTGTTCCTATCTAATAAAATGAGTGGGCTGCCATTCTTCTTCATCCGGCAATCCAAATTGTTCTTTACCTAAAGCAATACTTTTCATCAGGAATGTCATATTTCTAGCTAAAGCTCTCAAGGTCTGAAGACCTTCTAGATCTTTATTGGCTTCACTTTTTTCTCTTCCATGAACACTGTTCCAATATTGGCTTGATGCCACTGGCATACCGCATATCGTGAAATACTTATTCAGTTCATCGAAAGTGGAAGAACATCCTCCACGGCGTGCTACAACAACACTTGCCCCTACTTTCATACGCTTATCAAAGCCGGTACTATAGAAAAGACGGTCAAGACATGCGATCGTAGTTGCATTAGCAGATGCATAATAAACTGGTGAAGCTACAACCAAGCCATCTGCTTCCTCGAACTTCTTTGCGAGTTCATTAACAGCATCATCAAAGACACACTTTCCATTCTTATAACAGCTGCCACAAGCAATACAGCCTCTAATTGCCTTGTTGCCAATCATAACAACATCTGTTTCAATATCTTCTTCGTTAAAGACTTTTACCATTTCATTCACAGCAACACTTGTGTTGCCATTTACACGTGGGCTTCCATTAATGATTAATACTTTCATCTTTTTATCCTCCTCATTTCATTATACTTCATAAGGAGTTTATAATATAAATCTTTTACAATAATGAAATAAGATTCACCATCTCAATCGCAGAAAGTGCACAATCATAGCCTTTATTCCCTGCTTTAGAGCCCGCTCTTGCGATAGCCTGCTCAATGTTTTCTGTAGTCACAATCCCAAAGAGTACTGGTACACCTGTTTCTAATGATATTTGAGCAACACCCTTTGATACTTCATTGCAGACATAATCATAATGACTTGTCTGACCACGAATCACTGTTCCTAATGCGATAATGGCATCATATTTCTTTGATTCTGCCATCTTCTTAGCGATAGTAGGTATTTCAAATACGCCTGGTACCCAAGCAGCAGTGATGTTTTTATCTTCTACTCCATGTCTTACAAGACCATCTATGGCACCACCTAATAGTTTATTGACAATGATTTCATTAAATCTCGCTGCGACAATACCTACTTTCATTCCTTCTTTAGCGACAAGCTTTCCTTCTAATACATTGATTTCTTTCATTTTATTTTCCCCCTATATTTCTTCTTTAAATAGATGTCCCATCTTCTCTTGTTTTGTCTTTAAATAAAAGGCATCAAACTTCTGCGGCTTAATTTCAATTGGAACACGTTTCTTGATTTCTATTCCAAAATGATCTAATGCATAAATCTTCTCTGGATTATTGGTTAATAATTCAAGAGAATGAACACCCAAATCTTTTAAGATTTGTGCACCTACCCAGTATTCTCTTAAATCTGGCGCAAAGCCAAGCTTTACGTTAGCTTCTACCGTATCAAAACCTTGTTCTTGAAGAGCGTAAGCCTTGATCTTATTCAATAGTCCTATCCCTCTTCCTTCCTGTCTCATATAAAGAAGAATACCTCTTCCTTCTTTTTCAATCTGTTTCATGGCCTGCTCAAGCTGTAAACCACAGTCACAGCGAAGAGAACCAAAGGCATCTCCAGTTAAGCATTCTGAATGAACACGGCATAAGACATTTTTTCCATCACCGATATCACCTTTTACTAATGCCACATGATGTTCTCCTGTAATATCATTGCTAAAACCGATCATCTGGAAATCACCATATTGTGTAGGAAGATGAGCTTCACCTTCTCTATGGACATGTTTATCATGAATACGAATATAATCCTGTAACGCTTTAATCGTAATAAATGTCATATTCTCTTGAACAGCTAATTTCTGAAGTTCTTCTGTGCGCATCATTGTGCCATCTTCTCTCATGATTTCGCAACATACCCCTACTTCTTTTAATCCTGCTAATCGACATAAATCAACTGTTGCTTCAGTATGTCCATTTCTTACAAGAACACCTCCGGTTCTTGAAATCAGCGGGAAGACATGACCAGGACGACGTAAGTCTTCTGGTCTTGTTTTTTCACTTGTACAAGCCTGAATTGTCATGCCTCTCTCTTCTGCGGAGATTCCTGTCGTAGTCTTAATATGATCAATGGAAACAGTAAAGGCTGTGCCATGATTATCGGTATTTTCTAGAACCATTGGTGGTAATCCTAATCTTTCTGCATGTTGTTTAGACATTGGTGTACAAATCAGTCCTTTTGCAAGACTGGCCATCTTATTGATATTTTCTGTTGATGCAAACTCTGCAGCGCAGATCATATCTCCTTCATTTTCACGATCTTCATCATCACTTACCATGATGATTTTCCCTTGTCTTAAATCTTCTAAAGCCTGTTCAATTGTGCCATAACGAAATTCTTTCATAGTGTCTCCTTCCTAGTATCCATATTCTTCTAACATTTCATAAGTTAATTCATGATTTTCTTCTAATTGTCTGCTCATAAATTTCTGAACATATTTTCCTAAGATATCATTCTCAAGGTTGACATAATCCCCCACACTTTTATGTCCTAGTGTTGTCTGTTCTCTTGTATGAGGAATAATAGAAACCTTAAAGCTTTTCTCACTTACATTGGCGACTGTAAGACTTATTCCATCAATAGTAATCGAACCTTTCTCTACAATTCCATCAAGAATCTCTTTTTTACATTTGATTTCATACCAATAGGCATTGCCATCTGGAATGATGTTTTCTATAGTACCAGCACCATCAATATGACCTGATACAATATGTCCCCCAAAACGATCATCGGCTCTCATCGCCCTTTCAAGATTGACATAGCTCCCCTGTCTTTTTTGTGAAAGACTGCTTCTTCTCACTGTTTCTTTCATGACATCCGCATGAAAGTGATGGGCAGATAAATAAGTCACCGTAAGACATATTCCATCCACCGCAATACTATCACCGAGCTTTGTCGCTTCTAGCACTTTGTGAGCCTTAATAGAAATTGTTCCATGATCTCCATTTATTCTTAGTGTTTCTACTTGTCCAACTTCTTCTACAATCCCTGTAAACATTTTTTCACCTTACCTTCTATAACAGATTTTTAGATCTTCCCCCATCTTTTCTACTGAATAAAGCTTAAACTCTTGAGCTTCACTCACTTCACTTACACCTTCTCCTCGTACCGGAGTCATTCCATTTCCACCAAAGATTTTTGGTGCTAAATATACCTGCACTTCATCTACGATTTCTTCTCTAATGGCTGATTCATTGAGTGTGCCTCCTCCTTCAATTAGAAGGCTATCTATTCCTCTTTTTCCAAGGATATTTATTAACTGCTTCAATGATAAATGTCCTCTATCTTTTTTAATACAAAGTACCTCTACACCTTTTTCTTCTAGCATATTTGCTTTGTTTTCTTCTACATCTTCACTACAGGCCACAATGGTCTTTGTCTCTTTAGCAGTCTTCACCAGCTTACAATCAAGAGGAATGCGTAAATGTGTATCAAGTACGATACGAATAGGATCAAGTGGTTTGACTTGATAATCTTCCTTCTTGATAAAATCACTTTCTATTTCCTGATTTATTTGACAACGTGAAGTAAGACTTGGATCATCTGTAAGTACAGTGTTGATGCCAACAAGAATACCCATACAGCGATGACGAAGAAAATGTACATCTCTTCTTGAAAGTTCTCCTGAAATCCACTTTGATTG
>NZ_JNKN01000008.1 GCF_000702065.1 Kandleria vitulina DSM 20405
GTTAGGGCTGTTCTTTAAAAGAGTGTAATTCTTTTCGTATTTTAAAAACTCGCCCTCAGAAAAGTAATACTGTCTTACATTGTAAATGGCTTCATTGGCAAGATTCTTTGCTATATGGCACAGTTCTCTTATAGTTCTGTAATCTTCCTTTGAAAGACGCTTTACTTGCTGTTTTACGGTAAGATGCATACAGCTTTCTCCTTTCTAAAGACTCGGAAATAGGATTTCCTGTATGTATATTATACCATATATTTTACTGATATTTATCCCACGGCCTAAAGGCACGTGGGTTTTCTGTCGGGAACTTTATAAAAATAGGAACATTTCTGCTCCTATAAATAATCACAAGTGTATCCACGTGTGTCTAATTCTAGTTTTTCAACTCTCCATCCTTTAATCAGATCACCAAGTTCATCTTTTATTCTTACAACGCCCTTAGTGTCTTCTGCTTTGATTAAAGCCATGATAGTTGGGCCTGCTCCTGAAAGATAAGCGCCAAGCACGCCTTCATCTTTTTCAAGGCATTCCATAATTGGGAAAAAGTTATTGATAAGCTGACCACGATATGGCTGGTGGAAACGATCCTTAAATCCAAGCTTCAAGCCATGATCATAGCCGTTAATGATTGAAGCTACCATCAATGCAAGGTGTGAGACATTGGCAATAGCATCTTTTCTCTCAAGCTGTTCAGGAAGAACTGAACGAGCTTTCTCAGTGGACAAGGTAAAAGGTGGGATAAGAGCAACAAAGCGATAATCGTGCTTTACTGGCAATGATAATGTAGTAACGTTGTAGTCTGCTTCTACAACCGATACAGTCATGCCCCCAAAGATGGCAGGAGCAACATTGTCAGGATGCCCTTCAATTTCAGTTGCAAGATTAAGAATCTCTTTTCTTTCATCAGCACGATCCATTAATGCATACGCACCGACAATTCCTGCAACAATACAAGTGGAAGAAGAACCAAGACCTCTAGTAAAAGGTACTTCAGTCTTAGTGTGGATTTTTACATTATGATATTCTAACCCAACCTGCTTGGCAGCTTTCTTGAAAGCCTGGTAAGTTAGATTATCTTCATTAGCAAACTGTTCTGGACAGCCAGTAATTTCTAATGGCCCATCTGTCAGTTCAAAGGTAAATGTGTTATAGAGTGTTACAGCTAAACCAGCGACATCAAAGCCAGGGCCAAGATTGGCACTTGTAGCAGGAACTTTCACTTTAACATACATATTTTAAAACTCCTTGATTCTTTCGCCAATAAAAGAAAGAATATGATCTTTCGCGATTACGCCTTCATGTAATGTTTCACGTTCCTTTAATCCTTTTAATGGGTAAGGAATTTCAACATTTGTCATTTCATTTAAGGCATCGATAGCTGTGAATACATCTGTCTTCTTTTCAGTCAATGCTTCATAAACAGATTCAGGGAACTTATAAGGAGATGCTGTTGCAAGAAGAACATTTGGAGTCTTATCTCCAGTTTCCTTTACGTATTCATTGTAGACACCATAACCAACTGCTGTATGAGTATCTAATAAGTAATGTGTCTTATCATAACAGTCCTTGATATTTTCAAGAACCTGTTCTTCACTCTGACATCCTGCAACGAATTCTTTCTGGATACGTGCAAGTGTTTCTTCATCTACACGATAAACGCCTTCATCAGATAATGATTTATAGAACTGATCTACTTTTTCACTATTTCCATCTACCATAAACCATACAAGACGTTCAAGGTTACTTGATACTAAAATATCCATTGCTGGGGCATTTGTCTTATAAAATTCTCTGTGTGTATCATAAACACCTGTCTTAAAGAAGTCTGTTAAGATATTGTTCTTATTGCTTGCAACGATGAACTTATTAACTGGAAGTCCCATGTTTTTAGCAATCCATCCAGCTAAGCAGTCACCAAAGTTTCCTGATGGAACAGTGAAGTTAACCTGATCACCAAGCTTAATTTCTCCTCTATTGACAAGTACGCTATATGAATGGAAATAATACACAATCTGTGGAATCAAACGTCCAATATTGATTGAGTTGGCACTTGATAAGAATACATGGTGCTGATCACAAAGATCCTTTAATTCTTCAGAAGCAAATGCTTTCTTGACTGCTGTCTGTGCATCATCGAAGTTTCCTTCAATACCGATGACTTCTACATTCTTTCCTGTTGTAGTAACCATCTGTCTCTTCTGAATAGCTGATACACCATCAATTGGATAGAAGACCTTAATGCAAGTTCCTTCTACATCCTTAAATCCTTCAAGTGCAGCTTTACCAGTATCACCAGAAGTAGCGGCAAGAATCATTACTTCACGTTCTTCACCTTTCTTCTTTAAAGATAATGTCATAAATCTAGGCAATAAAGATAAAGCCAAATCCTTAAATGCGGCTGTAGGACCCTGGAATAGCTCTGTTACAAAAGTATTGCCAACTTTTTCAACTGGTACAACGCCTTCCTTAAATAATCCTGTATCATAAGCACCCTGGCATGCTTTTCTAATATCTTCAACGGCATCCTCTGGTACAAATGCCTTAATAACCTCTGTTGCAAGGTCTACATAATTTAAAGAAAGAAGTGCATTTAAATCTTTCTTTTCAAATGGAAAGTCAGGTACAAGCAAACCTCCATCGTCTGCAATCCCCTGTAAAATGGACGTGTAGAAATCCAATGGTTTCTGATGTCCTCTTGTACTTTTATATAGCTTTTCCATAATCCACCCTCCTTGTGTTTATGTCATTGTATTAGATAAGATAATTTAAGTCAATAAAATTCATCTTATATTTATGATAATACAAAAGAATAGCTATCACAATTATCAATTTTCTAATTGTGCCCATCAATCTTTTTAAATTTATCTCCTAATTTACTTTTTTGATTAAAATAATCCTCTTTTTTCAATAATTGGTGCTATTTGTCGAGAAAAATCCTCTTGATTACATCAAATAACTATCTTATAATGCAGGAAAGCAAAGGAGATAGAAGTATGAGTAAAATTTTAATTCCTGAGGATTACAGTTCTCCTCTCGATCTTATCGAAACCGAAGTAGCTGTCAAAATGATAAAAGATACATTTGAAAGAAGACTTGCAGAACAGTTACGTTTAACAAGAGTTTCTGCCCCACTCTTCTTATTAAAGAATACAGGTCTTAATGACAACTTAAATGGTGTAGAAAAACCAGTATCATTTAAATCCTACGAATTAAATAATGATGATGAAATTGAAATCATTCACTCATTAGCAAAATGGAAAAGAGATGCTCTTCATAGATATAATTTTGAACCACACACAGGTCTTTACACTGATATGAACGCTATCAGAAAAGATGAAGAACTCGACAACATTCATTCAATGTATGTAGATCAGTGGGACTGGGAAATGGTCATCAATAAAGAAGATCGTACTAAACAGTATTTTGAATCAACTGTTAAGAAGATCTATAAAGCTTTATTAGATGTTGAATTCACAATGATCAGACATTATCCTCAACTTGGTAAACCGATTCTTCCTGAACAGATCTACTTTATTACAACTCAGGAACTTGAAGATCGTTATCCTGATCTAACACCAAAAGAAAGAGAAAACGCTATTGCGAAAGAGAAGAAAGCAGTCTGCATTGAACAGATTGGTGATGTTCTAAAATCAGGTGAAAAACATGACGGACGTGCTCCTGACTATGATGATTGGGCATTAAATGGTGATATTCTTGTCTATAATAGTGTACTTGATAATGCCTTAGAATTATCATCTATGGGTATTCGTGTTGATGCTAAGAGCTTAAAAGAACAGCTAGAAAAAGCTGATGCATTAGATCGTCTTGAATTACCTTTCCATAAACATATCATGGAAAATGTTCTTCCTTTATCTCTAGGTGGAGGAATCGGACAGAGCCGTATCTGTATGTTCTTCTTAAGAAAATGTCACATCGGTGAAGTTCAGGCTTCATTATGGGATGAAGATACAATGCGTATCTGTGAAGAAAACAATGTTTCACTTCTATAATCAAAACCGACTCAATTGAGTCGGTTTTTTTAAATGACAATTTCTAATTCCCGTGCTTTCTTTTTAGCATCTTCTAGCGCTTTTTTTGCATTTTCTGCCTGTTCTTGCGCCTTCTTCATTTCTTCTTGAGAAATGAGAAGCTGTTCATATGCGAAAAATTCTTCTCGTTCACTAGCAGGCATAAGAATGTCATGACGTATCTTCTTCATTTCTTCGACTGTATCAGTTCTATAAATGAAGATATGATGTCCCATTGCTTCAGCTAAAGCATCAGGAACATATTCTTCCTGTAATATATGATTGCCATGTCGATCATATATTTCTTTAGTCGTTAAAGCATACGCTTTCTCTTTACGTCTTCCAGCATACTCTACGTAATACTTTCTTTCTATATCATAGTAGCATTTATCATACAGCAGCATATCAGCCCAGATTGTATAGACATCAACATCGTAACAGAAGTTCATCATATCTGGAATATAGGCTCCTGGTGCTCTCATATTGACTTCAAGTCCTACAAGATCACCTTTCTTTCCTAATTGTTCATGATCTTCATCAAGTCTCATGAATTCAAAGTGGAAGAATCTTCCTTTAGCTTCAAATGCTTCTACTGTACGTTTTCCTATTTCATAAATATCAGTACCTTCAATAGGCTGAGAATAAAAGATTGTATCTTTACCCTCGTTGACATTATCCATTACCTGATTAACCATCACATGTGATGTAGCAATAAGGATATTCATCTTTGAATCAGTAATGCCTTCAAATGTTTCTACATGACCAGGTACGCATACTTCTAGAATATAAGGTACATCTTCCTGTTTATTCTTCATGAATGTCTTTAGATCTTCATCACAAGTCAACTTGTGTGTATCACTTGCCCCCATGCCATTATCTGGTTTAACAACAAGCGGATAGCCATTCTCTCTTGCAAATGCAAGTCCCTCTTCTTCGCTTTCAACAATCGTATAGTTAGCAACTGGAATACCGGCGTTCTTATAGATAGTCTTCATATGAGATTTATATCTTAATTTACCCATATCTTCAATATGAGGACCAGTTGGTACATTATAATCAGTACGCAATTTTGCTTCTAGATTAAGCCAATACTCATTTTCAGATTCAATCCAGTCAATACGACCGTATTTAGCAATATAGTGTGCTACAGCCTTGTAGACATCATCATAGTTCTTTAATGATGAAACATAGTAATACTCTGTAACACTGTTCTTAGTATCCAAGGAAATATCAGCATATGGCGTATCTCCGATACCTAATACATTAACACCTCTCCTTTTTAAACGATCACAGAAATTGTAATAGTAGTAAGGAAAGTGTGGTGAAATAAATATGACATTCATTGAATTATATCCCCCTTAATCATCAAATAGAATGTGCTCCATAAAATATGGAAATTGAATTCTCCACCAAGGCCAATCATGACTTACGTCATAGCCCCAAAAATCACACCAGGCAGGAATGTCTTTTGCATTAAGCAGTTCCTGCATACGTCCGGTAGATTTAACCATCTCATCTTCCCAAGCACCCTGTCCGCAGCAAAGTACAATACGGCATTCACGGTATTTCTGAACATATGGATGATCATAATTCATACCGTTTAAATAACGAATAGGACTATTACGATATAAGATATCATCACAATAATTACCAAAGAAGATATCACAATCATAATATCCACTTAATCCGATGCATCCCTTAAATACATCAGGATTTCTAAACATAAAGTTAACTGCGTGAGAAGCACCTAATGAAACACCTGTTGTATAGATACCATCCGCATAATCACCACCATTAGCATTGATTTCAAAAATACGTGGTACAAGTTCATTAACAATATAGAAATAATACTGTTCAATGATATAGGTACGATGTTCATATGGAAGATGACTCTCACTCCATCCTTCCTGATCGACACTATCTACACAGAATAACTGACAGTCGCCATTTTCAATGAAAGATGAAATTGTATCAACCATGCCCTGATCTTCAAAATCATAGAACCTACCATCCTGCGATGGAAAAACAAGAATTGGACGTCCGGCATGACCATAAACCTTAAATTCCATATCTCTTTCGAGACATTGGCTGTATTCTTTGTAATATGCAATATTCATACTAACCCTCCTTTTTTATGATGTGAAAAAACATCATCATAGCAATAGAATTCTTTTATTCATTATACCATGACCTTTTTCATAACCATATCTTTTTCATAGTTTTTCATCATTATTAGCACTCGCCTATTGACTCTGCTAAAATAAGTGCTACAATAAAGTTGTACCAAGGGTACAGAACAATTGAGAAAAGGGGCGATAGTATGAAATTATTACCAAGTATGCAGTCTATGTTTGATGATTTCTTTGATGATGGCTTCTTTACTCCGCAAAAAAGAGTAAACAGTATGAGATGTGATATTAAGGAGACAGATAATGACTATAAAATGAGCATTGAGCTTCCTGGATTCAAAAAAGAAGATATCACAATTAACCTTGATCAAGGTTACCTCAATATCTCTGCAAATACTCAGAATGAAAACGAAGAAAAGAATGATGAAGGTCACGTAATCCGTAAAGAACGCTATTCCGGCAGCATGAGCCGTAGCTTCTATGTAGGTGATCAATATGAAGCAGGTGATTTCAATGCTTCATTTGATAATGGTGAATTAAATATCACTATTCCAAAGAAAGATGCCTACATTGAAGATCATTCTTCACGTATTCCTATTGAATAAAAAAGAAGATGCCTCGCGCATCTTCTTTTTACTTATATTTATAGAAACCTTCACCAGCATTGATGCCTGTTTTTCCTTCATCAATATAGCTCTTAAGCATATTGGCAATCTTGCCTTGAACTGTTTCAGGATTTTTAGCATCAGGATGCATAATGACAATATTATAGGCTGTTGTTAATCCTACAATATCCAATATTCTAAATGGTCCTGCTGGTGCACCAGTACCAAGCATCCATGTCTGATCGATAGTCTTGGCATCAGCCACACCTGTCGCCAGCAGCATTTCTGCAGCTGATAAGAAAGGTACAAGCATACTATTTAAGATATAGCCTGGCTGTTCTTTCTTTAAGCATAATGGTACCATGTGAATGCTTTTTGCAAATTCTACCACTTGATCATATGCTTTCTGATCAGTGCCTTCATGCCCCATAACTTCAGCAGTATTATTTCTCCAGATTTCATTTGCAAAATGTAAAGCTAAATATTTATCTGCTCTATTCGTATATGGGGCAAAAGTACTTGGCAGCATCGTAGATGAGTTAGTAGCAAGAATCGCTTCATCTTTTAAATATTGGCTTGCTTTCTTATAAAATGCAATCTTCTGTTCTGGATCTTCCGCAATTGTTTCAATCACAAAGTCCGCATTTGAAAATGCGTCTTCGTAGCTTGTAGTTAAATGAAGATGACGATATGCTTCTTCTACATATTCCTTTAAAAGATCAATCTCTTCATCTGATAAATCAGTACGATCACTTAATCCTCTTGCATAGGCACGAGGATCTGTTTTCATTTTTTCTAGTGTATCAAGATAGATCGCCTTAAGACGTTCTAACTTAGGTCTTGCACGTTCAATTGACGCTTCACTTCTTAGCCAGATTGTGACATCATAGCCACTATATGCACTCTGAAAAGCAATCTGACTTCCTAATACACCACCGCCGGCAACGACGATATGTTTCCAATTCATATGAGAATACCTCCTTTTTTGATATTCTCATTGTATCAATTTCTAATTTATTAAAAAGCAATATGCACTTTTAAATATTTGGGAAACGTATCGTGATAGTTGTTCCCACCTCTGGAGTACTTGTTAAAGTGAGTTTTCCTTTATTAAATGAAACAATATGTTTTACAATTGCCAATCCCAATCCAGTACCGCCTTTCATACGACTACGTCCTTTATCGACACGGTAGAATCGTTCAAAGACACGGTTTTGATCTTCTTGAGGAATACCTATTCCTGTATCGCTTACTTCGATAAAAAGATCATCTTCATTTTTATAGACATTAACATTAACCAATCCTCCTGGATGATTATACTTAATAGCATTAGAAATAAGGTTACTTAACAAGTTAGCCATCTGTTGCGGATGGAACAGGATGTTAACATCTTCTACTTCCTTATGAATAGTAATCTCTTCTTTAAGACAAAGAGATTCATAGCTTGAAACAATGTCTTCAACTGTACTTTTCATATTGACTGGTACTCGTTCTACAACGATATCATCATTATCAAAACGAGAGAGAAGAAGAATATCATTAATAAGATTGGACATATTATCCACCTGCTTTTGAATCTTCTCTAACATATCATGCTGAAGGGAAGGATCAGTAACAACCCCTTCTGATAGAAGTTCACTATAGCCTCTAATTGAAGTAATCGGTGTCTTTAATTCATGTGAGACACTTGAGAAGAAATCTTCTCTCATCTTTTCCGCATTCTTAGCGGCAGTAATATCTACAAAGAATAAGGCTGTACCAAAAGGAAACTTTGAAACATAACATTTATAGTAGCGATTATTTAATTTCAATTTAACGCGAATTTTTTCTTCTGGTGAATGCAAGGCATCACGAAGAGCTTCTAGCTTGATGTCCTTGAAGTCATCTTTTTCATGAAGTGGTCCCACAATCTTCTTGGCTGACTTATTGATACTAAGAACTCTTTTCTTTTCATCAAGAAGTATGAATCCTTCATTCATTCTTCGTATAATAAGATCAATTTTGTTTTGTTCAAACTGCGTTTCTCTCATCGATTTTCTTAATCGATGAGAAAGCTTCTCAATCGTTGCAACGATATTATTGTATTCTTCATGAGGATACTTATGAACACTAAAACGATAGTCATCTGTCATATTGTTTAAGGATTCAGATATCTCAGTCAATGGCTGAGATATTCTTTTAGCAAGCAGTCTTGCAATAATGACAGCGACAATAAAAGCAATAGTGAAACTTAAAGCAAGAGAAGGTATCATCAGTGGCAGGAAGATACCAATGCCATTATAGGGAATGGATAATCTGACAATGTATTGTCCATCATAGTATGCTGCATACATTTCTCTTTCATTGATAGTTGAACTATTTCTAATCGCAAAGCCAGTATGATCTTTGCTTTTTAGTGCCTCTTTAACTTCTTCACGGTTTAAGTGATCTTTTCCTTGATGAATACCGTATGTATCCGCAATGACTTTTCCTTGTTTATCAATAACAGAAATTCTTGAATTATTTATTGATGATAAGGGACTAAGTTTATCAATCTGCTTGTTAAAATCTTTTTTATTGTTAAGGGCATAATCAATAAGCTGAACATCATAGATCAGTCTTTCTTTTGTATTATCTACCTGCTTAAATGAGAACAGTACAAAAGTAATTGATGAAGTAATGACAAGGGATATAAGTAGGACGATAATGAAATGCTTGATAATATATCTAGTCATTGAGATCCTCTATAAAACGATAGCCCACTGATCGTATTGTCTTAATATATTTTGTCCCATCATCTTTAAGCTTCGCTCTTAATGATCTGATATGTACATCAATTGAACGAGACTCTCCTACATAGTCATAACCCCATATTTCTTGCAAGAGTTCTTCTCTTTTTACAACATGATCTCTGTTTTCTATAAGATAGACGAGAACCTGATATTCTTTGTGAGTAAGTTCTATCTTCTCTTCGTTTAAGATCACATTGTGGGCATTGTCATCTATTCTTAATGTGGAGGTATGGAAAACTTTTCCTAACTTTTTAGAGCGTCTTAAAAGTGAACGTACTCGTGCATTAAGTTCTAATACCCCAAATGGTTTTGTCATATAGTCATCACAGCCACAGTCTAATCCTCTTACTTTGTCTATTTCTCTGTTTTTAGCAGATAGGATCATCAATGGTAATTCTTTATCCTTTTCTCTAATAAGCTTGATTGCTTCAATGCCATCCATTTCTGGCAACATGATATCAAAGATTGCTAAATCGGGTGTTTCCTTGTTTATTTCTTTAACAGCATCTTCTGCATTATCAAATAAGGTGATTTCATACCCATTAGATTCTAATGCTAGTTTCACTATTTCCTGAATATTTTCATCATCTTCTACTACAAATACTCTTTCTGCCATGCTTCTACTCCTTTTATACAAATCTTATCATAAAAAAAGTAAAGATAATGTCAATAACCTGTTTTCTTTAATTGCTAAAAAGGTTAGAATGGCTCCAGGTGAAAATTATGAAATCTATTATTATCAAGTATATAAAATCTTTTCTCTTTGTCTTATTGGCATCTTTGATCATGTCATTTAACATTAAGACATTCGTTCATTCAGGGAATCTGGTTCCAGGTGGTCTTACAGGGATGACTTTGCTTATTCAAAGAAGTGCGATGAAGTTCTTTGATCTTCCTCTTCCCTATTCCATTATCAATATTGCATTAAATGCGGTTCCAGCAGCTTTAGGATTTAAACTTGTGGGCAAGAAGTTTACCGCCTTCAGTGTTATTATGATTATCTTGAACTCTTTTATGGTTGATCTTCTTCCAAGTTATACCATTACCAATGACCCATTGTTAATTGCGTTATTTGGTGGTCTACTAAATGGTATTGCAATTACGATTGCCTTAAAAGGAAAAGCCAGTTCGGGAGGAACTGACTTTATTGCCATATTTTTAAATAGAAAATATAACATGTCATCATGGAATATTATTTTAGGTCTTAATATCTGTATTCTTATTACAGCAGGCTTCCTATTTGGCTTTGAAGCTTCCCTTTACTCCATTGTTTTTCAATTTGTTTCCACTGAAGCTATCAAGACTTTCCATACCAATGATCATCAGATCACAATGTTTATTGTTACAAATAAAGCTGATGAAATTGAAAAGATGCTTTATGAGAAAACAAAACATGGAAGTACAAGAATTTCTGCTAAAGGAAGCTATAAGCATGAAAATCGTACTATGCTTTATTCAGTCATAAGTGAAAATGAATTATCGATAGCCATGGATTCTATCATGACCATTGATCCTAATGCTTTTGTCAATGTCACCCACTCTATGGCAATTAAAGGAAAATTTTATCAGGAACCTTTGGATTAGCACATTTTCAGAATGTGCTTTTTTTGTATTTTTTATTGGATCCTTTGTTAAAATGAAAATGGAGGATATGATATGAAAAAAATAATATTTCTTGATGTAGATGGTACATTAATCAACTATGAAGCAAAACTGCCTGTCTCTGCTGAAAAAGCAGTCAATATGGCTAGAGAAAATGGACATAAGGTCTATATTTGTACTGGATGCTCTAAGGCTGAAATTGAACAGCGTGATTTTAGAACTATGAAACTAGATGGCATGATTGGTGCTAATGGTGGGTATGTGGAAGATCAAGGAGAAGTCATCATGCACAAGAGTCTTTCTAAAGACGATGTAAAAGCGATTGTTAATTGGTGCAATGAAAGAGAAATAGGCTTTTATCTTGAAGCAAACAGTGGAATGTATATCAATGACTACTATATCAAGCAGGGGCCAGAAGCTTTAGCGAAGTATGTTCTTGGCAAAGGGAAAAAGATTGATGATCTTGCTAAATTTAAAGCGGAAAGCATGAATCAGTATATTCATCTTCAAGGAGAAGATCTCTATCGTGATGATGTCAATAAAGTATCATTCGTCTTAAGAAGCTATCAGGATCATCTTGATTCTATCAAAGACTTCCCTAACCTTGTTGCTAATACATGGGGTGGAAAAGATGAGCAGGCTTTATTTGGTGATCTTGGCGTTAAGGGTATTACTAAGAAACATGCGATTGAAGTATTGCTTGATCATCTTCATGCTAGTAAAGAAGAAACAATTTCATTTGGTGATGCGAAAATTGATTTATCTATGTTTGAATGCTGCAATTATAATGTCGCTATGGGAAATGGTGGAAAACAGATCAAGGAAGCTGCTGATTATATTACTGATGATGTTGATGAAGATGGCTTATATAATGCCTTTAAGAAACTTAATCTCATATAAAAAAGAATGGCCTAGGCCATTCTCTTTTTATTAGAATACTACTTTTGCAATAATACGTGCCTTGATGACACCTTCCTGTTTTTCAATAGCTTTAGTGATATCTTCACTTAAATCATTAGTATCAATGATTGTGTAAGCATAGTCTCCTTTTGCCTTATTGACCATGTTTTCGATGTTCATATCTTTTTTAGCAATAGTACCAGCGAACTTCGCTAACATGTTAGGAATGTTCTTATGAATAATACATAATCTATATGTAGTAGTACGTGGTTCTACAACTGATGGGAAGTTAACTGAATGTTTGATATTACCGTTTTCTAAGAATTCTCTGATTTCATCAACGGCCATAGTTGCACAGTTTTCTTCTGATTCTGGAGTAGATGCACCTAAATGTGGCATTACCACAACATTTTCAGTGTTAGCTAGTTTTTCACTACCGAAGTCAGTAATATAACGTGCTACTTTATTTTTTCTTAAAGCATCGATCATGTCTTCTTCATTGACAAGATCACCACGTGCAAAGTTTAAGATATGCACGCCTGATTTCATCAAATTGATAGCTTTTTCATCAATCATCCCCTGTGTTTCTGGAGTTGATGGAACATGAATTGTAATATAGTCACATTCTTTGAAGATTTCTTCTACAGTGCTCGCTTTACGAACCCATTTTGACATTCCCCAAGCTGCATTTACTGAAATATATGGATCATATCCATGAACTTCCATACCAAGCTTAACAGCAGCGTTAGCTACTGCTACACCGATGGCACCAAGTCCGATAACCCCTAATTTCTTTCCATCGATTTCAGGTCCGACAAATGCCTTCTTTCCTGCTTCTACCTGTTTAGCATAGTCGTCACCTTTTAATGATTTAGCCCATTCGATTCCTTCTAATACACGTCTAGAAGAAAGGAATAAGGCACAAAGTACCAATTCTTTAACCGCATTGGCATTTGCTCCTGGTGTATTGAATACGACAATCCCCTTTTTAGCGCATTCTTCTACTGGAATATTATTTGTACCTGCCCCCGCACGTGCAATTGCTTTTAAATTTTCTGGGAAATCATAGTCATGAAGTTTTGCAGATCTGACAAGAATCGCATCTTCGTTTTCAACATTTTCCCCTACTTCATATCTTTCGTCAAATAACTGCAATCCCTTTTCAGAGATCTTATTGACTGTCTTAACCTTAATAGCCATATTTTTTCCCCCGAATTAACGATTTTCTTCTTCAAATTTCTTCATGAACTGAAGTAGATATTCTACTCCTTCATAAGGCATTGCATTATAAATAGAAGCTCTAATGCCACCTACAGCACGATGTCCTTTTAAGTTTGTCATGCCTGCTTCAATTGATTCTTTTACAAATTTAGCATCTAGATCTTTATTTGGTGTCTTGAATGCCACATTCATACGTGAACGTGAGCCTTTTTCTGTTTCGTAGATATAGAAATCACTTTGATCAAGATAATCCTGTAATAAAGCAGCTTTCTTGATATTGCGTTTTTCCATTTCTTCAAGTCCACCCTGTTTTTCAACCCATTTAAGCACAAGTCCTAAAACATAGATAGCGTATGCTGGTGGTGTATTGTACATAGAATCTTTATCTGCCATTGTGTCGTATTCAGCTAATACCTGAATGTTTTCTTTATGTGGCTTAATTAAATCTTCTCTAATGATCACAACACCTAAACCGGCGATTCCCATGTTTTTCTGTGCGCCTGCATAAATTACGCCATAGCGTGATACATCTACTGGTCTAGATAAGATATCTGAAGACATATCTGCTACAAGTGGTGCTCCTTTTGTATCAGGTACATAATTCCACTCTGTTCCATAGATTGTGTTGTTCTGGCAGATATGAACATAGTCGATATCATCTCTGATATCTAATTCATCCTGTGTTGGAATATGTGTATAGTTGTTATCTTTGCCATCATAGGCAATATGAACATCTCCAAATTTAGCTGCTTCCTGTGCTGCCTTCTTAGAGAAATTTCCAGTTACGACATAGTCAGCTCTTCCCTTGTCCATTAAGTTAAGGGCCACAGCACCAAACTGCTGTGTTGCTCCACCATGTAAGAATAAGATTTTATAGTTATCTGGAATATTCATTAATCTTTTTAAAGTTGCTTTTGTATCATCAAAAATTTTCTGGTATGTGGAGGATCTATGACTCATCTCCATTACGCTCATACCAGAGCCTTCATAATTTAGCATCTGATCACGTGCTGTCTCCAATACTTCCAATGGAAGCTGTGAAGGCCCCGCACTAAAATTGTAAACTCTTTTGTTAGTCATTCTTTCTCCTCCTCAAAACTAATTTAATGAGATTATATGTCTTTTCCATAAATTTGTAAACAGTGATTATTAAAAAAGACAAATAATTTATACATTTTTATTTTTTGTATACAATTAATTAGGCATGTGACAATAATTTGTCTGAAGATTCAAATTCTTCCTTGCATAGTTTGCTAAGTTACTATATAGTAATGTCATAAATTAAAAGTGCAGAGTAGATGACGAGGCGTTAAGTGCCTAGTGAACGGGGAGTTGTCACTAGGACGAAAAGTATTATCTTGCGGTTTCATCATCGCATCCCGCTGCTACAGACTAGGTACTAGACACCTTCAATGTAGTAAAAGGACATACTGCAGAGGAGGTGTTTTTGATGTCTAAATTGAAAGACATAAAAGTTTTAAGTGCTGCTGCCATGTTAGCAGCAATCGCAATTGTGCTCGGATTCTTTAAGATCCCTTTAAATCAAGTGATTGAAATCAGATTCGGGTCACTCCCACTATCAGTAACTGGATTCTTATTTGGTCCTGTTATTGGTGCTATCGTTGGTGCTGTCGCTGATGTAGGAGGATACTTAATTCGTCCTACTGGTCCATTCTTTGTGGGCTTCACAATCAGCAGTATTGTGGCTGGTACGATTTTTGGTGTTATGCTTCACAATAAAGAAGTGACAATCTGGAGAATTGTATTAACAGAAGTCTTACAGATGCTTATTGTTAATCTATTCCTTAATACCTTATGGTTATCCATGCTTTATGGTAAAGCGTTCATTCCACTAGTTGGTGCACGTATTGTCAAGGAACTTATCATGTTGCCTATCAACTGTGCATTAATCACGTTTATCTTAAAGTCAGTAAGCCACATTCCACAATTAAAAAAGAGTGTCACACTCAACTAAAAAGACCTTCGGGTCTTTTTTCATGCTTTAAGCATATTTTTCTTATAAACTTGACAAAGGTGCTATAATACATGTGATTTGAAAGGAGAAATTTCTAATGAGCAAAGTTGATATTATTTCTGGCTTCCTTGGAGCTGGTAAAACAACATTAATAAAAAAACTATTAAAAGAATCATCTTTAAAAGATGAAAAAGTTGTCTTAATTGAAAACGAATTTGGAGAAATCGGCATCGATGGTGGCTTCATGAGAGAAGCTGGCGTTGAAGTCAATGAATTATCTCAGGGCTGCATCTGTTGTAGTCTTGTAGGTGACTTTGAAAAATCACTTTCTGAAGTTATTGAATCATATCATCCTGATCGTATTATCATTGAACCTTCTGGTGTTGGTAAGCTTTCAGATATCATTGCAGCAGTTAAGAATGTAAAGAGTCAGGAACTTGAACTTGATCGTTTCTTAGCTGTAGTAGATGCTAAAAAATGTAAGATGTATCATAAGAACTTCGGTGAATTCTTCAACAACCAGATCGCCTCTGCTTCTTGTGTTGTTCTTTCAAGAACACAGGATGTTACTGAAGAAAAAATTGAAGAATGTCTTGATATCGTAAGAGAACTTAATGATCATGCTCCAGTTGTTACAACTAGCTGGGATGACATTACTGGTGATCAGATTCTTGAAGCTACTAATAACAAAGAAGCTTTAGAAAAAGCTTTAGTAGCTGCTGAATTGGAACATCAGCATGAACATGAACATCATCACCATCATCATGAACATGATCATGACCATGAATGTGAATGTGGTCATCATCACCATGATCATGAAGAATGTGAATGTGGACATCACCATGAACATGAACATCATCACCATCATCATGACCATGATCATTCACATGCAGCTATTCATGATGAAGAAAGTAAAGCTTACTTTGATGAAGATGATTTACATGATGCTGATGAAGTCTTCAACTCAATTGGTATTGAAACAGCACACGCTTTCTCTCATGATGAATTAGATGAAAAACTTAAGGTTCTTGCTAGTGATCATTCTTTAGGTCATATTCTTCGTTCTAAGGGTATTGTAAAAGGAAAAGATGGAAAATGGTTTGAGTTTGATTTTGTAGCAGGTGATTATGAAATCAGAGAAACTACACCTGATGTAGGTGGAAGACTATGTGTAATTGGACAGGATATTGATGCCCATAAAATTTATGCATTAATGAAAGGATAAAACATGGATAATTTACAGGTAAGAATGTACTTGTTTACTGGGTTCCTTGAATCTGGTAAATCAACTTTTATCAATGATACAATCGTCAATACAAACTTTACTGATGGTGAACGTTCTGTTCTTATTGTCACTGAAGAAGGTGAAGTTGAATATAAGAAAGAAGAACTTGAAGCGAAAGGAACACATATGATTGTGGTAGAAGATCCTGAAGAATTTACTTTGGACTTCTGGAATAAGATCAAGGAGGATTATGATCCTACTCAGATTCTTATTGAATTTAATGGTATGTGGGATGTTGATAAGTTTATCGAGAAAGAACGCCCTGATGGATGGCAGATTGTTCAGATCTTAACTACAATCAATGCTTCTACATTCCAGCTTTTCGTACAGAATATGCGTGCATTGCTTTTCCAGCATTGTTCACGTTCTGATCTTGTAATCTTTAATAGATTACCTAAGGGTGCTAAGAAGCGTCCTTATAGAAATAATATTAAGGCGATGAATCCACAGTGTCAGATCATCTATGAACTTGAAGATGGTACAATTGACAACAATGTCGAAGAAGAATTGCCTTATAATTATGAAGATCATGATCTTAACATTGAAGATCATGACTTCGGAATCTTCTGTTATGATTTAATGGAACATCCTGAAAGATATGATAATAAACATATTCGTATTAAAGGTAAGTTCATTGGAAAAGACCGTGTTCAAGAAAACGGATTTGTACTTGGACGATATGCCATGGTATGCTGCGAGCAAGATACTTCATTAATTGGGCTCATCTGTATTTCTAAAGAATACCGTGATCAGCTTATTCCTAATGAGTGGATTATCGTAGAAGGTGATACTCATACACAGTATGATCCTGAATATGGACAGAATATTTGTGTGATGGATGTTACAAAGCTTGAAGGTACAAAACCTCTTTCTTACGAGTATGTCACTTTTGATTAATACAAAGCCATTGGCTTTGTATTTTTCTTTGTCTTTAACGTACTTTTTATGTATAATGGTTATGCAATTTGATGAGGTGTAAATATGAAAGATTTTTGGTATGAATTAAAACATGTATGTAAACAGACAGGTGCAAGATATGGGATTCTTCATACTCCTCATGGAGATGTGGAAACACCTATGTTTATGCCTGTAGGGACATTAGCTACAGTTAAGGGAATCTCTCCTGAACAACTTAAGGAAATGGGTTCTCAGGTTATTCTTTCTAATACATATCATTTATGGCTTAGACCAGGAAATGATGTTGTTAAAAAAGCTGGTGGTCTTCATAAGTTTATGAACTATGATGGACCAATGTTGACGGATAGTGGTGGATTCCAGGTCTTCTCTCTTGGTAAGACAAGAAAGATTGAAGAAGAAGGCGTTACATTTAAATCCATCATCGATGGTTCACAGCTTTTCCTTTCTCCTGAAAAGGCAATTCAGATTCAGGAAGATCTTGGAGCCGATATGATCATGAGCTTTGATGAATGTGCTCCTTATCCTGCAAGCAGAGAGTATATGGAAAAATCTGTTGCTCGTACTATTCGCTGGGCAAAGCGTGGGAAAGACGCACATACAAGAGAAGATCAGGCTTTATTTGGTATTGTTCAAGGTGGAGAGTATCCTGATATTAGAGAAAAGTGTGCTAAAGCACTTGTGGAAATGGATTTCCCTGGCTACTCTATCGGGGGAACTTCTGTCGGTGAACCTAAGGATGTCATGTATAAGATGATTGATGATACGATTCCTTTTCTTCCTGAAGATAAACCACGTTATCTAATGGGAGTAGGTAATCCTATCGATCTTATTGAAGCAGCTATTCGTGGTATTGATATGTATGACTGCGTTCTTCCTACACGTGTTGCAAGACATGGTGCATTGATGACTCATTATGGTCGTATGAACATCAATAATCAGAAATTTAAATATGATTTCACTCCTATTGATGATATGTGCCATTGTTATACTTGTCGTAACTATACACGTGCCTATTTAAGACATCTTCATAAGAGTGATGAAATCTTTGGAAAGAGTCTTCTCTCTATTCATAATGTTGCTTTCTTATTAGATTTAGCTAAGGATATCAGAGAAGCAATTAAAGAAGATAGACTTGGTGATTTCAAGGAAGAATTCCTTGATCGCTATGGTAGAGATGTATACGAAAGGGCTTTTTAATATGGAAACATTAGATATTAATTTATTTGACTATGAACTCCCAGAAGAGTTAATTGCACAGACACCATTACAGAAAAGAGATACTTCTCACTTAATGGTACTTAATAAAGAAACTGGTGATATTACACATAAGCATTTCTATGATATTATCGATTATCTTAAACCTGGAGATGTTCTTGTAAGAAATAATACTAAAGTTATTCCTGCAAGATTATTTGGAACTAAGGAAGAAACAAATGCCCATGTGGAAGTATTGCTTTTAAAGAATACTCATGATGATGTATGGGAATGTCTTTGTGGTAATGCTAAAAAGATTAAAGTTGATACAGTTATTTCTTTTGGAGATGGCAGACTTAAAGCTAAATGTCTAGAAGTAAGAGATGAAGGTATTCGTATCTTAGAGATGATTTATGATGGTATCTTCTATGAAATTTTAGATCAGCTTGGTATTATGCCTCTTCCTCCTTATATTAAGGAAAAATTAAATGATCCAGATCGTTATCAGACTGTCTATGCGAAAGTAGAAGGCAGCGCAGCTGCTCCTACTGCTGGTCTACATTTTACTCCTGAACTTTTAGAAAAAGTTAGAGAGAAAGGTGTAGAAATACTTGATGTGACTTTACATGTTGGATTAGGTACATTTAGACCTGTTAAAGTAGAGAACGTATTGGAACATCACATGCATAGTGAATATTATGAGATTAGTGAAGATGTTGCTAATGAACTTAATAAAGCTAAAAAAGAAGGTCGTCGTATTATTGCAGTAGGTACAACTTCATGTCGTACTCTTGAATCTAATATCAAGAAATATGGTCAGTTCACTGCTGCTCATGAAAATACTTCAATCTTTATTTATCCAGGATATAAGTTTGAAGCTATTGACTGCCTGATCACAAACTTCCATCTTCCTAAATCTACTCTTGTGATGCTTGTATCTGCACTTGCTTCAAGAGAAAAGATTCTTCATGCCTACAAGGTAGCCGTAGAAAAGAAATATAGATTCTTCTCTTTCGGTGATTCGATGTTTATTACCAATGAAACAGAACTATGATTTAATGATGCAAGAAGAACTTAAGACGCTAGTTGGGCGTCCTAAGCTTCTTCTTCATGTTTGTTGCGGGCCATGTTCAAGCAATGTCATTAAAGAATTAAGTGAATATTTTGATATCACTATCTTTTATTCTAACTCTAATATTTATCCTGAAAGTGAGTATGTCAGAAGACGTGATGAACTGCTGACATTTATTCCTCAGTTTAATGAGAAAGAAAATCAGTCTATCACTGTCGTTGAAGATGATTATGATCTAAGGAGCTATACACAAAAGCTTGCTCCACTTAAGGATACTGGTGAAAAAGGTGAACGATGTCATCTTTGTTATGAGATGAGAATGAAGAAAGCATTCGCTTATGCAAAAGAGAATGACTTTGATTATTGGACAACGGTTCTTTCCGTTTCTCCTCATAAGATCAGCAGATGGATCAATGAGATTGGCGAGTCACTTATGTGTGATCACCCTAAGTTTCTGCATTCAGATTTTAAAAAACGCAACGGCTATCTGAAATCAGTACAAACAGCTGATGCGTATCATATGTATAGACAAAGCTACTGTGGCTGTGTTTACAGCTATCAGGAAAGTCTAGAACGTCAAAAAGATAATCAGGAATGATTATCTTTTTTTCATGAGATATTCATCTATCCAGTAACATGTTTCTTTAAGACAACTGCGAAAATCATGTGTACCATTATTAATAAGATGAATAGTACTATGTTTTAAGTGTTTATAATAGAGCCATGTTTTCTTATAGGAAACAATCTCATCTTTTTTTCCTTGAAGGATAAGCACTTCTTTTTCACAAGGCTTTAACGATACGTCTCTTGTTTCTTCAAGATAGTGTTTACTGATGGCTCTTCCTTCTAAATTAAGACGTCTTGGCAGACGTTTTTTATTAAAACGTCGATTATAGAATAAACCTTCTTTTATTGTATCAGCGACATCACATGATGGACCTAATAGAATGATGCTTTCACAAGGCACTTCATCCGCAATCATGGCTGCAATATTTCCCCCTATTCCATGTCCTAAAAGAATGATGCGACTAGTAAATTCCAACTCAGAAACATATGAGACCATGGCCTTGGCATCTTCTATTTGTTTTTTTAATGTATACTTTTCAATTCTGCCATCGCTTCTTCCGTGTCCACTAAAATCAAAGCGTACGACTGCGTAGGCATATTGGATAAATAATTGTGCAAGTGTATCTGAAGGATATACACGCGAAGATGACATGATATCATGAAAAAAGATAACGACTGGTGCCTTTTGATCAATTGATAGCTGTGGCATATCAATAGTTCCTCTAAGCGTGGTTCTTCCTCTTTTCGTTTCAATAAACTGTCTCATAGTATTCCCCCCAATAGAATCTATTATACACAAATTTCATAATGATTACATTTCATAATAAAAAAGGGTAAATGTACCTCTTTTATTTACATATATTTTCATATATAATCTACAATGGAGTGTAAAAAGTATGGATAAAATCTATAATATTTATCAGATCAATAGTTTCCTATTTGATGCGAAAGTAATTCACCTCAGTGTTGTAGAAAATAATAAAGCAAAAAGCTGTCCTATCGAAATGCATATGTATTATGATCATAAGCTCATGTTTGCGATTGGTACTGATAATCCACTTTATCAGTCAATGAAGACAAATCCCCATATATGTCTGACTGCCTATCGCAATGATCGTAAATGGTTTCGCTATACTGGAAAAGCTGTATTTGAAAATGATCCACGCTATTCTCAGATGATGATAAGACGTTGCCCTACTCTTACTAGATATTATAATAATACAACCGGATATCAGCTGATGATGTTTCATCTTGAAGACTCTTCATCATATATCATTGATGAATTCAATAACACATTTCGTACAACTATTTAAAAAAGAACGCTTATTTTGCGTTCTTTTTTAAGTTATCTAAGAATATTCTCATCTTTTCCATCGCAATCTTTAATTCTTCAAGTGAATAAGCATAAGAGATTCTTACAAACCCTTCTCCACTTTCACCAAAAGCATTTCCTGGTACACAGGCTACCTTTTGGTCTTCTAGCAATTTATTACAGAATTCTTCAGATGTTAATCCTGTAGATTGAATGCTTGGGAATACATAGAATGCGCCTTGTGGCTTAAATGTTGTTAAGCCCATATCATTTAATTCTTTAACAAGATAATTTCGACGAGATAAGTAAGCTTCTCGCATTTCTTCTACTTCATCACGGCATGAACGAAGTCCATCGATTGCGCCATACTGTGGTGCCGTTGGAGCTGACATGATAACATACTGATGGATTTTAACCATAGCTTTAGTCAAGATGGGATTAGCTAACACGTAACCAAGTCTCCATCCAGTCATAGCGAATGCTTTTGAAAAACCGCTGATAGTAATGACCTGATCTTTGATTTCATCAAAAGAAGCTAAGGAACAGAATTCCTGTTCATAGCTCAATTCACCATAGATTTCATCCGAGATAACAATAATCCCTGATTCTTTGATGATTGGTACAATTTTAGCATAATCTTCTCTGCTCATGAATCCACCTGTTGGATTGGATGGATAGTTAATAAGCAATAGCTTTGTTTTATCAGAAATAGCTTCTTTAAGTTTTTCTGGAGTAAGCTTAAATTCATCTTTTTCTTCTAGATGAACACGCACCGGTGTTCCTCCTGATAAGATAATTGATGGTTCATATGCTACATAACCAGGATCCATGATAATCATTTCTTCTCCTGGATTTAGTAGTGCTCTTACTGCGATATCGATACCTTCTGATCCACCAACTGTGACAATGCATTCTTTTTCTGGATCATATTTTACATGAAAACGTTCGTCGTAATAGCGACAGATTTCCTGACGTAATTCCAATAATCCCTTATTGGCTGTATAGAATGTACGTCCTTTTTCAATTGAATAGATGGCAGATTCTCTAATTGTCCATGGTGTAGTGAAATCTGGTTCCCCTACCCCTAAAGAAATGACACCTTCAATCTGATTGGCAAGATCAAAGAATTTTCTGATACCGCTAGGCTTAATTGCCTTTGCTTTATCACTAATTAATGATTCATAATCCATACTATGGTGTCACCACCAATCTGTCATTCTTGCCATCTTCATCTTCAATCATAATAAGACCACTATTCTTATAATTCTTCAATACAAATGTAGTAACAGTTTCTGTTACACCTGAAATTGGTGCGAGTTTACTTGCTACAAAGTGAGCAACTTGCTGCATTGTATGTCCTTTGATAATTAAAGCGAAATCATATCTTCCGGCAAGAAGATACATTGTTTCAACTTCTGGATATTTATAGATTCTTGAGGCAATGCGATCATACCCATATTCTCTTTCTGGTTCAGCCTTGATTTCAATCAATGCTGTTACAACATCAGTGTTTGTTTTATCCCAATTGACGACAGTATGATAACCACAGATGACTTTTTCTTTTTCTAATCGTGTTAATTCGTCAATGACATCTTCTTTTGACTCATCCAATGTTGCTGCTAAATCAGTAAGTTTGATACGTGCATTTTTTTGCATAACCGCAAGCAATAGCTTATCGTCCATAATATATTCTCTCCTTTTTATTTTTATCATTATAATTCAATATTTTAAGTGTGTAAAGAAATCGCTTAACGATGAATAAGAATAATTATTCAAAATTTGGAAAAATCCCTATTTATAACGCTTGCATATGGTAAAATATAAAAAAGAAAGAGGTATCAGAAAATGAAGATGATTTATGTTGCTAGTTATGGAAAAGGCGAAGATAAGGGCATTTATACGTTATCTTTTGATCCTTATACAATGAAATTAAAAAAAGAAGAACATATCCCAACAAAGGATTTTCCTTCGTATATGATCACTCGAGATGATCATCTCTATGTTGCCTATAAAAATGCAGACAATACCAATGATGGTGGTGGATTAGGAAGTTTTTTAATTGAAGATAATAAGCTTATCAAAGAAAGCAATTATTCTTCAAGTGGAAGAAGCTATACCCACTTATGTTTAAGTGATGATCAGGAATATATTTTTGCAGCTAATTATCATATTGGTGCAACAGCTTCCTATAAGGTCAATGATCATAAGATTGATCATAAGATCGTTGCTGTAAGACATAAGGGATTTGGTCCTGACTTATTAAAAAGACAGACATCTCCCCATGTTCACAATGTTGGATTTACTCCTGATAAGCGTTTTGTTTACAGTGTAGATCTTGGCTCTGATCGTATTGTTATGTATGATTATAAAAATGGTCAATTAGAAGAAAATAAAGATTATTCTGTCAGTGTCATTCCTGGAAGTGGTCCTCGTCATATGATTTTTTCTCAGGATGGACGTTTTGCTTATCTGGTAAATGAGATTGCTAACTCGGTGATGGTCTTTAAGGTAGCGGATAATCATTTTAGTCTTATTCAAAATGTAAGCTGTATACCACATCATTTTACGGGCTTTTCAGCAGCTGCAGCTATTCGTATGACTTCTACAGGAAAACATCTGTTTATTTCTAATAGAGGACATGATTCTATTGCTCTTTATCGTATTAATCAGGAAACAGGAAAGATTTCTTTATTGTATATGGTACACACTGATAAAGATCCTCGTGATTTCAATATCATTGATGATGCCTACTTGATTGTTGCTTGTCAGAATGGAAATCTCTTACAGGTAATGAGCTTTGATGAAGAAAATGAGAAACTTCTTCTTACTCCACAAGCTATTTCTTTACCACAGCCGGTCTGTGTTGCATTATAAAAGGTACCAATCGGTACCTTTTTATTTCTTTATATGAATTGTAACTAAAACTTCATCGTTGCTTTCACTTTGATCAAGATAAGCATCTACACCAAAATCTTTCATTGTCTTAATGGCCTTGTTGATTGATTTTACAGGTAGTGTATTTAAGGCAATCTGAATATTTTGAGAAAGGTTCTTGCTGCTGCCTTTAATATTCACATTTTTCTTTTTCTTTGGTTCAAGTTTCTTCTTGATCTGCTTTTCTGTTTCTTCAACTGTCAGTTCATCCTTGATGATACGCTTTAACATCTGATTTCTTTCAGTTGTTGTCTTAAGCTTCAGCAAAGCACGTGCATGTCTTTCAGTGATTTCTTTCTTCTTAACAGACTCTTGTACAGTAATAGGGAGCTGTAATAGTCTTAGTTTATTCGCAATGGTAGACTGCTTCTTCCCCATCTTGTCAGCTAATTCTTTTTGAGTAAGATCCTGTGAATCAAGAATCTGCTGATAAGCGAGCGCTTCTTCAATAGCCGATAAGTTTTCTCTTTGAATATTTTCTACCAAAGCCGCATTGGCTGTTTCATCGTCATCTAATTCCTGAATAAGCACAGGGACTTCCTTGATATTAGCAAGCTTGCAGGCACGATATCGTCTTTCCCCTACGACAATCTGGTATTTTTTATTGAGGACTGAACCGCCATGTGGACGAACAACAATAGGCTGCAATAGCCCATTTTCTTTAATGGATTCAGAGAGTTCCTGAATCTTCTCATCTTCAAAATGTGTTCTTGGCTGTTCTTTATTAGGTTCGATCTTTGAAATATCGATAAATTTGTAGACATTCTTTTTCATAAAAATCCCTCTTTCTTAAAGCGGCTTCTTTTTAATAGTGCCGAAAGCTCTCGGGTATTTCTTTGGTGTTTCTTTTACTTTTTTGATTACAAGGTTATGACGGTGATCATCTTCACCACTTAATGTGAAATGATGATCCTTCACAAACTCACCACCAAGTGTCGCAATGCCCTTTTTTGCTTCCTGATACTCTTCTTCTCCCTGTTTACCTTTAAGAACAAGGAAGTATCCACCCTTCTTGACAAGTGGGAGACATAGTTCATCAAGAATATTTAATCTTGCGACTGCTCTTGCAGTGGCAAGATCAAATGCTTCGCGATGATCTTTCGCAAATTCCTCTGCACGTGCATGAACAGCTTTTACATCTTTTAACTGCAGTTCTTCAATAAGATGATTCAAGAAAGTAATTCTTTTTCCTAAACTATCTACGATAGTCACCTTGAGTTCTGGATGGATGATCTTTAATGGAATAGAAGGGAATCCAGCCCCTGCTCCTACATCGACAAGTGACTGGTTCTCAAAAGAGAAATCAAAAGATATGGTGATTGAATCATAAAAATGTTTTAACGCAACACCTTCTTCATCAGTAATTGCGGTTAGATTCATCTTCTGATTCCATTCTACCAATAGTTCATAGTATCTCTGAAATTGTTTTTTTTGAGTATCATTCAAATGAATATCATGCTCTTTTAAAATCTCTTCTAGTATTTTCATATTATTCTCCGTATTCTGATTTCAGGTAAATAAGCAATACTGAGATATCAGCTGGATTAATACCTGAAATACGTGAAGCCTGTCCTACTGTCAATGGACGTACTTCTTCTAATTTTTGCTTTGCTTCTAAGGCAAGATTAACAACTTTGTCATAATCTATGTCAGAAGGAATCTTCTTTTCTTCCATAGCTTTGACTTTTTCTACCTGTCTTAATGCTTTATCAATATATCCTTTATACTTGATATTGATTGTAACACGCTGTCTTTCTTCTTTAGTTAAATCAGTTTCTCCAAGATAATCCTTGATTTTCTCATAAGTCAATTCTGGTCTTTGAAGAAGTTCTTTAGCACTAATTCCTTCTTTTAGACGTGTTGATCCTAATTCTTCAATACGATCATTGATGTCACTCTTTGGAGTAAAACGAATTGTCTTTAATCTTTCTATTTCATTTGCAATACGTTCCATCTTTCTTTCATATTGATCATAGACATCTTTCTTTACAAGACCTGCTTCATAGCCATATTTTCTTAATCTTTCATCAGCATTATCATGTCTTAAAAGAAGACGGTATTCTGCTCTACTTGTTAACATTCTATAAGGTTCTTTTGTACCTTTAGTTACAAGATCATCAATAAGTACACCAATATATGATTCATCTCTTCTAAGAATCATAGGTTCTTTTCCATCAACTTTTTTAGCCGCATTGATACCAGCTACAATACCCTGACCGGCAGCTTCTTCATAACCGCTTGTTCCATTGATCTGACCAGCAGTAAATAAGTTCTTGATAACTTTTGTTTCTAATGAAGGCCAAAGCTGTAATGGATCGATAGCATCATATTCAATAGCGTAAGCATATTTTAAAATGACACAGTCTTCTAATCCTGGTAATGTTCTTACCATCTTTTCCTGAATATCATGAGGCATTGAAGTAGAGAATCCCTGTACATAAATAGAATTCATTTCTCTTGATTCAGGTTCTAGGAAAATCTGATGTCTTTTTTTATCAGCGAACTTTACAACCTTATCTTCAATGGATGGACAATAACGTGGTCCAATTCCTTTAACGATTCCTGAATACATTGAGCTCTTATCTAAGTTATCTCGGATGAGCTTATGTGTTTCTTCATTTGTATAAGTCAACCAGCATGTATCCTGCTTTTCAACAGGCATGAATGTATCTGTTTCATATGAGAATGCCAATTCATCATCTGTTCCTGGCTGTACTTCTGTTTTTGAATAATCAATACTGTCAGCTGCAACTCTAGGTGGAGTTCCTGTCTTTAATCTCTGGATTCTAAAACCATAGTCTTTTAACTTGCTTGAAAGGAACTTAGAATAGCGTTCATTGTCTGGTCCACTTGGTGTCTTTGTATCTCCAACAAGTATTTCAGCCTTAAGATATGTACCTGTTGTTAACACGACAGTATGAGATTCATAGCGTGTTCCATCTTCTAAGATGACACCTTTACATTCCTGATCTTCTATAATAAGATCTTCAACCATTGATTCTACAATATCAAGGTTTTCCTGTTCCTTAAGAACCTTCTGCATATATCTAGGATATGCTTTCTTATCTTCCTGCGAGCGTAATGCCCATACACCTGGCCCTTTGGCAGTATTAAGCATTTTCATCTGTGTATAATTGCGATCTGCACTTTTTCCCATCTGTCCGCCAAGTGCATCCACTTCTCTTACAATAATCCCTTTGGCAGGTCCACCAATGGCGGTATTACATGGCATCTGTCCTGCATTTTCAAAGTGACTTGTTACTAATAACGTTTTCTTACCAATTCTTGCACCAGCAAGGCATGCTTCAATCCCGGCATGTCCCGCCCCTACAACGATAATATCATACATAAAAACGACCTTCTTTCACATATTGAACTATATCATAACATTATGTCTATTTCAATCAATGTAAGTGGCAATCCAATGAAATAGAGGCATGATTTTCATGCCTCTATCACTTCTTTATTTCTTGATTGACTTCCTTGGTAATCTCACTTCCACCATGTTCATACCACTTCTTTACAAATTGATCAAATGAAGACACTGAATCTTTTCCACATATAATTTTTAGATAAGTATCTTTTTCCATTTCTTCTAGACGCCACCATTTGATCATCATCGTTTTCGTTGTACCAAAGTATACTGAGTTGACCTCCTTAACTAAAGGAGTCTCCAATAATTTCAGAGCTTCTATTCTTGAAGCATAGGCTGCCCAGTTTTCAGCCTGGTTCTTTTTATCATTCTTCAAATAATTTTTGCATGCTTCAGCATATGGATAATCTATTGCCATGACATCTCTTTTCTTTTCTCCATTGAGAATAGCTTGAACATTCTCATAACTACGATGTAAGGCGTTTTTATAATCTACATTAATAGAAATAGGTCTTGCGGTAGGATCAACATTTAAACGATAGTAATCATTGATTTCTTTTACATTCTTATTCTCATAACGAAGATAATCAAAGATAACGGAAATGATCTTAAAGATAATTTCCGGATGCTTAAATCCCTTTCTTACAACAACATACTTTGTAGAAGGATTAATAGAATGATAAGTTGTTTCTCCATTCTTATTTGTCTCAATGCGATAAGGTTTCCAATTAATAGAAGCATCTTTCTGCTTAGCCGTAACAAGTGGATTATTTGGTACCCACCATGGTCCAAAGAAAGCCCCGCATTGTCCATCAATGATCAATTGAGCAATATTATTGGAAGTTCTTTCTAAGAACTTCTGATCGAGTACTCCTTCTTTATAAAGTTCATGAAGATGAGAAAGCACCTTCTTGACATTCTGATCCACCGATCCATAGTTTGCCTGATTGCCTTTCATGATCCACTGCTTGGGATAAGTGTTGTAAGACGCAAAATAAAGATTCAGTAAATACTCACTACTAAATCCTGTTCCTGCCGTCAATGATGTATCAGTAACAAGACCCACTGTTTTCTTCTTTTTCTTGAAAGTACGTACAATATTTTCTACATCAGTAAGTGTCTTTGGCGCCTGAAGACCACATTCCTTTAACCAATCTTCACGACACCAGAACAAGTTTGGTCCATCATTGATATTTGTTTCTGGCATAGCATAAAGTTTTCCATTGATTGTAACGTGATTAAAGATGGAAGGATAGCTATTATAAATATCCTTAATACGCTGAGTGGTACATTTTTTATAAGCGGTAGATAGATCTTCTATCATATCATGTTCTACAAGATACTGTAGATCATGATAGTTATTGATAATCATGACATCAGGAATATTCTTTTTTAAGATTGAATAATTAACTGATTTAAAATAACGATCTTCTACTTCATCAATCTTATTGATATTTTGAATATTCAGCTTCTTAGAAAGATAGCGTGTATACGCATTATTTTCCGATGTATCTCCTTCTGGCATATAGGAGTTGTTTACTCCTGCCATATGTGCCAATGTGTAGGTCACCGTTTCAGGGTATCGTCCATAAGGTGTATTTTGTGCATATTTGTAAGACGCATCAAAGGAGTCGCGTAGCGACCCCGTTTGACATGATGTAATTATAATTAAGGAAAGGAAAATGAAACTTAGTTTTTTTAACATATAATCAACCCTTTACTGCACCTGACATTCCTTCGGCGTAGAATCTTTGCATATATATAAATAATACAGCAATAGGAATAGATACGCAAACGGCTCCGGCAGCAAATCGTGTATACCATACGTCGATATACTCTTTTGTCAGCATGTTCCATAAACCAATTGCGACTGTATAGTAGTCAGCATTGGCACGGCAGATAACTTTTGCAAAAATAAAGTCAAGCCATGGCGCTAAGAATGATGTTAAGACAGTATATACAATGATTGGCTTAGAGAGAGGTATAGTTAATCTTGTAAATACTTGCCATTTTGTAGCACCATCAATATAGGCTGCTTCATCGATTGCCTTAGGAATTGTATCAAAGAACCCTTTGGCAATATAGAAGCCTACTCCAGAACCTGCACTGTAGACAAGTACAAGTGCAACTCTGATCATAGCACCTTCAGATAATCCCACTGTCTTTAAGATATAGTAGATAGCAACCATGCTCATGAACCCTGGGAATAATCCTAAGATCATTGCGATATTCATGAAAGGCTTACGTAACTTGAATCTTAATCTACTCATACAGTAAGCTACTGATAATACAAAGAAGCAGCTAATCAAGCATGAGAAGATAGCAATGATCAATGTATTCATAAACATACGTGGGAAGTTTAAGATGTTTGTATCAGTAAAGAGTTTAATATAATTATCAAAAGTATAAGATTTAGGGAAGAAGGTATCCACATAGCTTCCTGGTTCTGCTCTAAATGAAGTAAGCACAACCCAGAAGATTGGCAATAGCCAAATGGCAGCTAAGATTGCAAGAAATACATGTACGATGATATTCTTGATTTTTCTTTTTTGACTATAAGATGATTTCATTACATGAATCCCTCCTCATCCTTATAGCTTCCCGTATTACGGTAAGTCAATAAGGCAACGATAGCTAAGACTACGAATGTCATAATACCAATGACAGCTCCGATAGAATAATACTGTTTATCAATTGTTAATTTATATAACCAAGTGACAAGCAAGTCAGTCTTACCGGCAGTTGCACCTACAGGAGTAGGATCACCACCAGATAATAGGTAGATGACATTGAAGTTGTTTACATTGCCAGTAAACTGTGTAATAAGATATGGTGTGGTTACGAATAGCATATATGGCAATGTGATCTTTGTGAATGTTGTGAAGGCATTTGCGCCATCCATTTTTGCAGACTCATAAAGTTCAGCAGGAATATTCTGAAGAATACCTGTAACCTGCATCATTGTATATGGGATACCAACCCAAAGGTTGATCACAATAACAGTTACCCTTGCCCATGTCGCATTTGAGAAGAATGGCAATGCATTATTGATAAGACCAGCATTCTTTAATAGAACATTGATTGCCCCTTCAGGCTGTAACATTGTTCTCATGATCAATAATGAAACGAACTGAGGAACCGCAATACTTAAGATAAAGCAGAATCTCCAGAATGCTTTACCTCGTGTATCTTTTCTATTGATCAAGATTGCTAGCAACATACCAAAGATATAATTTAAGAATGTGGCGAAGACTGCCCATACTAACGTCCAGGCCAATACACCCCAGAACTGTTTACCAATTGAACTTCCGAAGTTCAATATGTCGACAAAGTTCTTTAGGCCGACCCAATCAAATAATATCAAATGATTATCTTGAATACTGTAGTTTGTAAAGGCCATTGAGATCATGAAAACAAGGGGCAGGATTGTGAAGACAAGAACACCTGCAACTGGTCCTGTCAATAAGAGTTTATGTAAGTTTTCATCAAATAATGACTTTACATCTTCCTTGAAAGTATTAAGATGTAATCCATGTTCTTCCTGATACTGCGCTTTGTAGTTCGCAATCAGGTTGCTTCTCCAAATAAGAATAAATCCGACAAGCAAGAATAATGTGGCAACTCCATAGAGCAGGATCAATAAAGAATTGTCTCCTGCACTATATTCAAAGATGCCTTTAGCTTCATTCCATACTTCTTTTTGTGCAGAAGTACCAAGACTTGGTAACTTTGCAAGATTATTGAAGCCATTTAATACCATAAATAAGATAAACGCTATTTCAGATAAAAGATATAGAGCACCTTTTACAAAACGTTTTCTTTTTAATAAACCGACTCCCATCAACACCATGGAGAGCTTGGTAGTAGCATCTCCCTTTATAACCGCATTTTCGAACGTATAGGGAGTCGTATTATGTTTAATTTTCTTTTTCTTCATACGTATCTCCTAGAAAGGTCTCTATTTTATAGAGACCTTTAAATCAATTATTTTCCATTAATACCTTTAACAAACGCATCTGTTTTTTCTTTATAGTTATTAGCGTTTACCTGTTTACCAGCTAATGCTTTACCAAATGTTTCAGCAGGTCCCCAGAAGTTAGACATTTCAGTAATTGTAGGCTGTAATACTGATGTTTCATTAATAGTATCATTCTGAGCTGTGATCAATGGATCTTTAGAAATAGAATCTTTCTTTAATAATTCTGTGTTACATGGAATAATGCTTCTCATTGTGTAATGATCTTCCTGAGCTTTAGATCCACCTAAATATTTAGCAAGTGCAACAGCAACTTCCTGATGTTTAGAGTTAGGGTTAACTGCAAGTGCTTTAGAACCAGCGAAAGCTTTTAACTGTTTTTCCTGACCGTTGATTGTGATTGTTGGTAATTTAGCACAAGCGAAGTTTTTACCTAATGCTTTCTTAACTGAATCATAATCCCAAGAACCAGAGAACATTGCTTTAACTGTACCAGAACGTAATCCTGATAAACCTTTTCCACCAGCATCATCAACGAAGTTCTTATTATTAACTAAATTGATTAAATACTGAGTTACCTGATATCCTTTTTCTCCACCGAAATCAATACCTTTGCTGGCGTCAGTACCATCACCGTACATCTTTCCACCGTTAGCATAGAAGAATGAAGGTAAGTTCCAAGCATTTGATATTGGGAATGCAACTGTATGTTTAGCGATCATCTTATCTAATGATTTCACTTCATCATCAGTGAAAGCTGATTTATCATAGTACATAAAGTAAGTATTGGCAGTAAATGGAATACCATATACTTTTCCATTAGAAGTAACACTCTTTAACATAGTTGAAGAGTTAGTCTTCTTGATTTCTTCTAATGTTTCCCCACCAAACTGTGCAATTGCTTTTGCATCAATTAACTGTCCTAACTGGTCATTAGCATACATGTAAACATCAGCTGCTGCAGATGGATCCTGTGAAACAACTTTTCCAGCATCAGCTTCTGAACATACACCATAATCGAAAGTTAATTTCCACTTAGGATGTGCCTTATTGAATGCATCACACTGTTTCTGAAGCCAGTTTCCACTGTCTTTAGACTGATCTTCCTGTGGTGACCATACTTTAATTGTAGCTGTTAATTCTTTGTCTTCCGTAGTTGCAGGTTTGCTAGAGCTACATCCAACAACCCCTGCCATCATTGTTGCGGCTAAAGCCGCAGCACAAATTTTTTTCAAGTTCATGATTTCTCCTCCTTTTTACGAAAGCGTATTCATTTATTACAATTCTTATTATAGAGTTACCTATTCTTCATTCACATATCATAAAATTTTGAATTATATAAAAATTTTTAGAATATGAAAAAACAGAAACATTTTTTATACGTTCCTGTTTTTGAAAACTATTTTTGGAAGACGAATTGTTACTAATGTTCCTTCGCCTATTACGCTTTCTATATGAAGACCGTATTCTTCACCATATAAAAGCTTAATACGCTGATTGACATTTCTCATGCCATATCCCTTTGAATTCTCATTTAGCATACGATGTTTCGTCTCTTCATCCATTCCTACACCATTATCTTCTACCATGATGAAGACCTGATCTTCATTTTCAGTAGCATAGACCTTAATGACACCTTTTCTTTCTTCCAATAGATCAATACCATGTCCAATCGCATTTTCTACAATCGGCTGAAGAATAAGATTAGGACTTTCGTACCCTCTGATTTCTTCATCTATTTCTATGTCTAACTCAAAATCATAGTCATGCATCATCTGCTGGATATCAAGATAGGCCTTCATGTTCTTAAGTTCATCATCAAGACTGCAGGTATTATTTCCTTTATTTAATGCTGTTCGATAAAAGTCACTTAACGAAAGAGTAATCTTCGATATATCGTTTTGTCCACTTTCAATGGCCATGAAGTTAATCATTGATAATGTGTTATACAAGAAATGCGGATTGATCTGCTGCTGTAAAGCACGCATTTCAAAGTTCTTTTCTTTGATCTTGCTTTCATAGACTTCTTCAATAAGGAATTTGATACGATTGATCATCTCACCAAATCCTCTGATAAGAGAACCGATTTCATCCTGATCTTCACTAGTGACAGTAACTTCAAGTGCACCCTCTTCAACTGCTTTCACATTATCCTGAAGCGCTTCTAGTCTTGCGACAATCCCTCTTGAAGTAACCCATATCGCAAAGGCCATCAATAATGATGAAATAAATACGACGACAATCATAAACTGTGTTGTCTTTTGTACCGTATTATCTGACATGGATGTAAAGGAATTATAATAATAAAGAGTCCATCCTGTTTCTTCTGATGACTTTGTTAACACGTGACCATCTTTCTTTTTAGATAATGCGACACACTGCTTATAGCTAAGCATGTCCTTATAATAGCCATGTTCAAAGTTCTGATGATTATAGATAACATTTCCTTTAGCATCTGCAATGTAAATACCATAGTTCTTATTTTTTAAGTTGGTAAAGCTTTTAAAGACATCATCATAGTTGATTGTAATCGCAATAATCCCCAGTTGCCCTTTTCTTTCTAGAATAGGCATTTTTCTTACATTGAGAACATTTTTCCCATGTACAATCCATAAGGGATCATTGCTTTTTTTTACTTGATTGTACCAAGATTCATTTTGAATCTTGCTTAATGGCATCAAGGTTGTACTATGTGAAATATTCTTTTGTGAATAGACTGTAATTGAAGAAATATCCGTATGGAAATTAGAAACCGATGTCAGCAAGGGATCAAAGCCTGTCGTTAATGCCTTATAGAGATCATACTCAGAATCAAACTGATAAGTAAGCAGATTACCGACAGTATCACTGTAGGCTAAGTAATTAGAGAGGTTGTTATAGACCTTTATATCTCCATCAAGGGCATTCTTAGCGACTTTAATCATATTCTTGGATGTACTTTTTTCTTGTTCATTGACAAGATGTCCAATTCTTTGCATCGCAAATGTATCTACAATGACAAGAGGAACAAAGGCTATAAGAGAATAGATGAGAATCATCTTATAGCGCAGTTTCATGTTTCTAAGGATTTTCATGACTATTCTCCCTTGCTGCGATACTTCTGTGGTGAAAGGCCATAGTATTCTCTAAAGCTTTGACAGAAGTAAGAAACGTTGCTATAGCCTACTGCTACAGCGATGCTGACAATCTTTTCATGCGTTGTCTCAAGCATCTCCTTAGCTTTTTCCATTCTTACTCGTTTAATAAATTTACCTAAGTTTTCTCCTGTTTCCTTTTTGAAAATATGAGAAAGGTAGCTTGGGGCAAGATTAACAGCGTTAGCTAATGATTCTACTCCTAAATCAAGATTATAGTGATTATAGACATATCTGATAACATCCTTAACTTCACTGTGTGACAATGATTCAGATTTCTCAAATTCTTTTGCTAATAGATCTACAAATTCATCCATGATCTGCTTCATTGCCTTAAAGTCAGTTGTACGATAGAATCTGACGATCATCTGATCAAGCATCTTCTCATCAGTATGAGATAATGCCTGATAAATATCCTTGATCATACCTGAGAACAGGAATTTCATATAATCATTGGTATAATCATTTTGTGAATAGTAAAGTGCATAAAAGTTTTCAAAGTCTTTCTTTATTGCATTGATATCTTTAACATGAATATCATGCTTTACTCTTGCAGTGAGTGCTTCTACATCTTCATATGGCTTAATATCAAGTTCTTCTTCTCCATCACCCTGATAAATATGTTTATGAGGATGATAATACATTCCTTCAAGAAGATCCTCTAATCTTTCTACTTCTCCTTCAATATCTTCTAATGATGTAATCTTAGTAGATATCGCAAGATATCCTTTTGTATGATATGTAATCTGCAACATGTTATAGATTTCATGAGCTACTGCATTAAGTTTTTCATTGTCTTCTTCTTCAAAGAAGAACAGTGATTGAGAAAGATTCAAGTTAAGATAATCAAATGGAATACGAATATGTTTCTTGAAATCTTCCTGAATATCTGGTGATTGATCAAAGAATGTACCAGGAAATTCTAGCAATATGATACTGTGATATGGTGCAATATAATCTTCAATTGGCTTTCCATTCAGCTGCTTTTCAATAGCTTTTAAGTTATTGCCATTTACAAGATTATAAAGGACATGTTCTTTTAATATTTCTTCATGTCTTTGACTTTGTTCAGATCTCTGGTGATCCATATCTACCTGATGAATGACTTTTTTAATAGTAGACTTAAATTCTTCTGGATTGACTGGTTTTAAAATATATTCCATTACTCCTAAAGATAATGCTTTTTTAGCATATTCAAAATCACTGTATCCACTAAATATAGCTATTTTGATATGAGGCTGTATTTTTAATGCTTCTCCAATGAGTTCAATACCATCAATAAATGGCATCTTAATATCTGTTAAAAGAATATCGATGGGATTGTTTTCAATATAATGGAGTGCTTCTTTTCCGTTCTTTGCTTCTACGATACTTAATTCTTCTTCCATCTGATCTAGAAGGAAATGAACACCTTTTCTACCTATCTTTTCATCATCTGCGACCAATACTTTATACATAGATTACACCTTCATCACACGATTGTGTCTTTTCTGCAATGCTTCAATGAGTTCCTGATTACAGTGCATTCTTAGACATGTGTGCATATTGCCTTTCTCTAACATAAATAAATAAATGGGATCAGTGTTTTTCTTTGACTGATATGTTTTAATCTTATATGAGATATGCTCATATTTTTTATAGAAATGTGGGTTTTCTTTTTCACAATCTATAAGTGTACTTAGATCATAACGCGCTACTTTTTTTCTTTTTGATAGATTTAAGATGCGATCGATGGCTAAATCATCATCAAGTAGGATATATTCATATTCACTATTAAAGGATTTATGGTAATAATAGCCTAAGATGATAAACAACAATGCAACGGGAATAAAGATGGGCACAAATAAGCTATAGAATGATAATACTGCAGCTATAGCTACTAAACCACTAAAGATAAGACGGGATGTCATTGGGACATCTCTTTCATAATTATATTCTACATAAACGTTATTCATGACATAATCCTCCTTATTATATATTTCATTATAAAAGAGACAAAAATATAAACTATATGAATCCTTTTAGATAAATATCACTTTTTTTAGATGCTCTATATTTTTTTAAAAAACTGTTTTATAGTGTGAATGGAGGTAGATGATATGAAGAGTAATCTTGACATATTCAACATAAAAGAATGGCTACTCACAAATGGTCTTGGTGGCTATAGTTATATGAGTCTCCCACTTATTAATACTAGCTGTTATCAATCATTGATGTGTGTAGCACTTCATACACCGGTGGATCGCTATAGTGTGCTAGAAAATGTAAATGAAGAAGTCATCATTGATAATAATACCTACCTGCTCAATGAACATATTGTCAGTGTTGACGTCGAAGATATTGTCACATATACCTTTCAGATTAAAAATATTAGCATCAAAAAAGAAATAGCATATGCCTATGATCAAAATACTTTAGCTATATCATATCATATCACAAACCCCGGTAAAAAGTTGCAATTATTTGTCTCTCCGGAATTAGCGTTACGTTCTCATCATGAAGGAAATCGCCATAAGCCTGAATGTATGGTGACTTCCTATAAAGACACAATCAATATCATTCCTTTAAAACACAAAGAACTTTGTATTTCTATGTCTCTTGAGGATAGTACGTTTATTCAAAAGGAAACCTGTAAATCCTACCATTACGACTTTGGTGAACTAACTGGGGGTACAGTTAGTGACAAGGTCGTTATTCCAGGTACCTTTCATATCTCCAATATGGAATCAAGAAGTTATTCTTTTATCTGCAGCCTTGATCTGGAAAATTCTGCCCTTAATGCAAATACCATTATTTTTAATGAAAAGAGACGTATTAACTCACTTTATCTTGGAAATGACCGTCTCTTAAAACAGCTTTATAAGGCAAGTGACCAGTTTATTGTTAAAAGAGGAGATAGTCATTCTATTATTGCCGGATACCCTTGGTTTAATGACTGGGGAAGAGATACCCTTATTTCTCTTGAAGGACTTACTCTCTGTACTGGGCGCTTCCATGATGCTAAAGATATTTTATTGACATTTGTTCATCATCTTAAAGATGGACTATGCGTCAATATGTTCACTGATCAAGAACCTCCACTCTACAATACGGTTGATGGCTCACTTTGGCTTATTCATGCGTGCTATCAATATTTGCTTTATACCAATGACTTCGCTTTTATTCAATCCATCTACCCTGCCTTGAAAACGATTATTTCCCACTATGTCACAGGCACAAAACATAATATTCATATGTCTGATGACTTCCTCCTTTTCGCAGGCAGCGGTGAAGATCAGATTACCTGGATGGATGTTAGAATTCATGGAAAGGCTGTCACACCAAGACATGGTAAGCCAGTAGAAGTCAACGCCCTTTGGTATAATGCACTTAAGATTATGAATGTCTTTGCCGGCTTTACCGATAATGATCCAAGTTATGATATTATTGCGATTAAGGTGAAAGAGAACTTCGTCAAAGTATTCTTTGATGAACAGCTAGGCTATCTAAAAGATACCGACACAGATCCCACACTGCGTCCTAATCAGTTATACGCCTTCTCTCTTCCTTTCCCTGTCGCCAATATTTCAATTGCTCGTCGAGCATTCCCTATCATTACTGAAAAGCTTTATGTTGGGCGTGGCCTTCGTAGTCTTACTCCCGATGATCCTCAATATATAGGCACATATCTAGGCCCACTTGAATCAAGAGATTATGCCTATCATCAAGGAACATCTTGGGGTTATCTCATTGGTCCCTATATCAGAACCTTCCTAAAACTCAATCATTCTCGTGAAGAAGCACTGAAACTTCTTGACCCGCTTCTTCAATCAATCAATGAACAGCTGATAGGTGGAATCAATGAAATCTATGATGGCAATGCTCCACATACCGGCAAAGGCTGTGTGAATCAGGCATGGAGTGTAGCTGAAGTTTTATGTCTTTATCAATCGTTAAGCAAGATGCAATAAGCATCTTGTTTTTCTTATATCTTTCTAAAAATACTGATATTTCCCCTTTTTTTATTACATGTTATTCTTTTTATATCAAAGGAGAAACTCATTATGGCACAATTATCATTAGAACATATTTATAAGACATATCCTAATGGGTTTGAAGCTGTAAAAGACTTCAATCTCGATATCAAAGATAAAGAATTTATTATTTTCGTAGGACCATCAGGATGTGGAAAATCAACAGTATTACGTATGATTGCAGGATTAGAGGATATCACTGACGGAACATTAACAATTGGTGATACTATCTGCAATGATGTCGAACCAAAGGATAGAGATATCGCCATGGTCTTCCAGAACTATGCGCTATATCCTCATATGACAGTTTATGAAAACATGGCTTTTGCATTAAAGATTGCGAAAGTAGATTCAAAGATCATTGATGAAAAAGTACATGAAGCAGCTAAAATGCTTGATATCGAAAAACTGTTAGATCGTAAACCAAAAGCATTATCAGGTGGACAAAGACAGCGTGTCGCTATGGGACGTGCAATTGTCAGAAACCCTAAGGTCTTCTTAATGGATGAACCACTAAGTAACCTTGATGCTAAACTTCGTGTACAGATGCGTGTTGTTATTTCTAAACTTCACCAAAAATTAGGAACAACTTTCATCTATGTAACACATGACCAGACAGAAGCCATGACTCTTGGTACACGAATTGTCGTATTAAAAGAAGGTGTTGTTCAGCAGATTGATACACCACAGAATCTTTATAATAAACCTGCTAACTTATTCGTAGCTGGATTTATTGGATCACCTCAGATGAACTTCTTAAAAGCAAATGTTGTTTTAGAAAAAGATGGTGTTCATCTTGTATTAGAAAACGGTGTTAATATCAAAGCTGATGCTGAAAGAGAAAAGAAATTAATGACTGGTGGATATATTGGATCATCTGTCATCTTCGGTATTAGACCTGAAGATATTTATGATAAAAAATCTTTCGTGGAAGCACATCAGGACACTGCTTTTGATGCACACATTGATGTATATGAAACATTAGGTGCTGAAGTATATCTCTATTTCAATATTGGAGATACAAAAGTAACTGCCCGTGTTGATCCTACAACTGATGCAAAACAAGGTGAAACAACAACTTTTGCATTGGATCTTAAGAATTATCATCTATTTAATAAGGATACAGAAATTGCCCTATAAGAAAATGTGTTTATCACATTTTCTTTTTTTTGAACTTAGATTGTAAATTCAATTAAAAAAAAGAAGGCTTTCGCCTTCTTCATCTTGAAGATGTTTTTTATTAAAAAATCGCTAACAATGTTAGCGATCATACTCATTTAATAGTTGTCTAATGAAACCTAGTTTACTCTCGAACTTATAGAAATCTCTTAATTTCCATTCCCAATTAGGAGAACCTACTGTTCCTGGCGTATTGAGACGACTTTCTCCTCCTAGGAATATGAAATCCTGCACTGGTATTATGCTTAATATGCAGTCAGAATCAAGCGTGAATCGTAAAATCTTCTCTGGTGCTTTTCCCTTGTAGCGATGAAGAATACGTCTTACTCGTCTTTTTTCCTTTTTACTTTGGCTATCATACCATCCTTTTACTGAGTCATTATCATGTGTTCCGGTATAAACAATGCAGTATTCAGGTAATTTAAAATCTTCTTTTTCTTCCTGTTTGCCTAAGCTATATTGTCCAATGCGCATTCCTAATAGATGATAGTGGTCTTTTAATGTTAATACTTCTTCTCTTAAGTCCCCTAAGTCTTCTGCAATCAGTTTGATATCAGGATAAACCTTAAATAGCTGATCAAAGAAATCATAGCTTGGACCTAATAGCCATTCTCCATGACGTGCTGTTTTCTCTTTTGCAGGAATAGACCAGTATGTATCAAAAGCACGGAAATGATCAATACGGATGATATCATAAAGATCTTTATTCCAAGAAAGACGTTTCATCCAGAACTGGTACCCATCTTTCTTCTGCTTTTCCCAATCATACAATGGGTTTCCCCATAGCTGACCATCCTTGCTGAAGTAATCAGGTGGTACGCCAGCAACACTTGTTGGATAGCCATCTTCATCTAGAAGAAAATCTTCTCTGCTATAATAAACATCAGCGCTATCTAGTCCTACATACATTGGCATATCTCCAATAATCTGAATGCCTTTCTTATTGGCATATGCTTTAATATCCATCCATTGCTTATAGAATAGATACTGAATAAAGCACTGATATTCTACTTCTTCTAGATCTTCTTTTTCATTTTTCCATTCTTGCCATGATGAACTATTTTGTTTTTTCATTGTCATAAAGTGAGCATAGTCATCAAGCCAGAAAGCTTTTTTCTTAAATGCTTCATAGTCTTCATCTTTTTCAAATTTATTATAGGCTTCTCTTAAATATTTTTCTTTCCAGTTTCTTGCACCATCATAATCAATTTTTGTAGATGAGATATCATAATGAGGCATATCTTCTAAATAAATATAGATTTCATCTCCTGCGAATGATGAATAAGGCTGATATGGTGAATTGCCAAATCCCAAAGGATTTAATGGCAGTATCTGCCAGTATTTTAATTGTGTTTTACTGATTAAATCAATAAACTTATAGGCTTCCGGACCAAACTCACCTATTCCATGACGGGAAGGAAGGCTAGCAATTGGCATCAGGATTCCTGCTTCTCTTTGTGTTAATGTAAACATAATCAATCCTCCTGATTCTAATATTAAAACCCCCTTTTTCTTGTGTAAATGTCACCTAAGAAAATTGATATATATCACAAAAAAACAATAGCCTTATTGGGCTATTGTTTTAAGTGTAACGTATAATTCAGCATCTGAAGCACATACGTATGGACTAACAAAGAATACTCCTAATAATCCAAATGTAATTGCTGAACCAAGATACCAAAGAATAAATGATAAATCATAAACGAATGTATCTGCTTTATGTCCATTCATAATTGATTTAGAGATATCTAATGCCTGTCTCCATTCCAAATCAGGATTTTCTGCTAAAAGATATGGTACAAGACGATATTGATAAGCCTTAATTATTCCTGGAATAATAAATAATAATGTCCAAAGGAAAGTGAATAGCCCTCTCATAAACATTGTTTTCACAATATTCATATAGTTTGAACGGAATCCATAAATAAGCGTATCGATTAAGGCTGGTCCTTCTCTATTGTTTAAGAAGAATCTTTTTCCCCCTACTTCGATTACATTAAATACAAAGATACCAATGCATAAACCAATAATAGTGCCTAATGTTGCTACCGTGATAAATAAATCAAAAGAAGATGAAATATTGTCTACTACAACATTAGCATCCTGTCCATTTACTGAACGTGAACTTAATCCACTTACTAATAATGATAATATAAATGCAACAACTACACATTTCCAGTAGTTTCTAAGGAACGCTGCTTTACCTCGACTTTTGATTTCTTTTCTAGACCACATAAAAACCCCTCCTTTTTCTAATACTTATTATAACATGATAATTTAAATATGAAATATGTCTTTAGCATTGTCAAAAGTTTGTCTTTCTACTTCTTCAATAGAACATTCTTTTAATTCCGCAATCTTTTCTGCAATATAAACAACATTTGCTGGTTCATTTCTTGTTCCTCTTAAAGGTACTGGGGCCATATAGGGATCATCAGTTTCAATAAGAAGCTTATCAAGCGGTACATTTTTAGCAACCAGCTTAGGCATTTTAGCATTCTTGAAAGTTACAGGTCCAGCTAAAGAAATATAGAAGCCCAGCTGAACAAAGCGCATAGCCATCTGGTCACTTCCACTATAGCAATGCATGATTCCTTTACATCCTGATTCTTTTAGCATATTATAGCAGTCTTCATAGGCATCACGGCAATGAATGACAATGGGAAGATCTAACTCTTTAGCTAATTCAAGATGTTTATTAAAAACACGTTTCTGTAATTTCTTATCTGTATCATAGTAATAATCTAGACCAATTTCGCCAATAGCGACAACTTCTTCATCTCTTGCAAGAACAGCAATCTCTTTAAAGGCTTCTTCACTGTAATCTTCACAATCATTTGGAGAAATGCCTACTGTTGCATGAATGCATTCATATTCATGTGCAAGTGCTACTGCTCTTTTTGAAGATGCGAGATCATAACCTACAACTGTCATTTCTGTAACATTTTTTTCAAAGCAGTTTTTAATAAGCTGTTCTCTTTCTTCATAAAGATCATCACTATTTAAATGTGTGTGTGTATTAAAGAACATAATTAATCTCCTTAAGAAAAAGTCATATCATTATGATATGACTTCATTCATTATTTCCAGCCGTATCTTAATACTACATCACTGACTGGTAAATTATTTTCAATGTTTTCGATTGTATGTGCTAATAAATCAGCAACTGTAACAACCTTGATTTTATCTAACTGTTTTTCTGGTGGAAGTGGAATTGTATCTGTTACAACGACTTCCTTAGCATCACAGTTTGCAAGTCTATTAATAGCTGGGCCAGATAATACACCGTGTGTACATGCGATATATACATCTTTAGCACCCTTCTGTTTTAACATATCAACACCAGCAGTAATTGTTCCACCAGTATCAATCATATCATCAATTAAGATACAGTTCTTGCCTGAAACGTCACCGATGATTCCCATAACTTCAGCAACATTTGGTTTAGGTCTTCTCTTGTCAATGATCGCAATTGGACAATCGAAGTATTCAGACATCTGTCTAGCACGTGTAGCTCCACCGTGGTCTGGAGAGACAACACATAAATCTTCAAGATTCTGATCTTTAAAGTATTTACAAATTAATGGCAATGCCTGCATTTCATCTACAGGAATATCAAAGAATCCCTGAATCTGTCTTGCATGAAGATCAATAGTTACAACTCTATTAACACCAGCAACTGTTAATAAGTCAGCAACTAATTTAGATGTAATTGGCTGTCTTGGTTTAGCTTTTCTATCCTGTCTTGCATATCCAAAGTATGGGATAACAGCTGTGATCTGCTTAGCAGATGCACGTTTTAAAGCATCACATAATACTAGGATTTCCATTAAGTTTTCAGTTACAGGATTGCATGTAGACTGTACGATAAATACATCTTTTCCACGTACGGATTCACCGATTTCTACAAGGATTTCTCCATCTGCGAAGTGATGTACATCACATTTTCCAACTTCTGTACCTAAAATCTTGGCAATATCTTTTGCTAAACCTTGACTTGCTGATAAAGCAAATACTGTAATTTTGTTTTTCATTTGTTTGTTTGACCCCTTTAATTAATAAACAATTTTCTTAAATGATGATAGTTATCTTTTTGTATAAGCGTCGATTTGTTCGCCATCTTCTACAACAACATCGTGAAGTATAGAATAAGCACCAATATGTGCATGTGATCCAATTCGACTATGACCAGTGATGATGCATCCTGGTTCTATAACAGCATCCGCACCAATTTCAACATCTCTACCGATATAAGTAGTTGATGCATCAATAATGCTGACACCTTCTACTAGCCAATCATGATTGATTCTCTTCTGAAGCATCTTTGTCGCGTCTTCTAAAGCAACACGATCATTGACTCCTCCTACTTCGTTGAAGTCATCAATCTTGTATGTATCAACTTTTAAACCTTTGTTATTCATGATGCCAATGACATCAGTAAGGTAATACTCATTTTGAGCATTTTCATTAGAAACTTCTTCAAGTGCTTCAAATAAGGCTTTGTTGTCAAAGCAATATTCACCTGTATTCATTTCAGTAATGTCCATCTGATCTGGCTGAAGATCTTTAAATTCCACAATACCAGTTACCTGACCGTCTTCTTTGACGATTCTTCCATAATGTGTAGATGTATCACAATCTGCAGTCATTACAGTTCCCATATTGTGGTTCTTTTCATGTGCTTCAATCATACCCTGAAGCGTTTCAGCTCTAATCAATGGGGCATCGCCGCAAAGAATCAAAGTCATACCTTCTTTATCACCTAAGGCTTCTTTAGCCATTAATACAGCATGACCTGTTCCAAGCTGCTCTTTTTGATAAACAGCTGTAACGGAATCATCAAGCAAAGCTTTAACTTGCTCAGCTTCATGTCCCACAACAACAATAGTCTCATCCGCACCGATTTTTTTTAGTTCATCTACCACATGATTAATCATAGGCTTATAAAGCACTTCATGAACAACCTTTGGCTTGTCAGATTTCATACGAGTACCTTTACCCGCCGCTAAAACAATCGCATAGACTTTCATTTTTTCATTTTCTCCTATCCGGTAACATTCTAACAAAAATGACTATAATTGAAAAGAGATAACTTTCTTATGAGCAATATTTCCCCAAAAAGAAAAGGTAGCTCATGGCTACCTTTCAAGGATTTTCGTTTTTCTTACAAACGGATATCTTGCTCTAAAGAATGGAATTGCTCTTTCAATTAGTTCTTCATCTTGTGTAATACCAAATACACAAGACCCACTTCCGCTCATCAATGCGCCATCAAAGCCCATTGATCTCATTTCATCCTTTATTTTCTCAATATCCTTAACCATCTTCAACGATGGTGTTTCCAACGTATTTCCTAGTGAAGCCACAACTTTTTCATAATCATTCTCTTGAATTCCCTGTTTCATCTTATCAATATCAGGATGAGATGACTCAGGTATATTCAACGATTCAAAACAGCGTTTTGTAGAAACACCTTTTTTTGGTTTCACTAAAAGAAGATGCGCCTGGAAATGATTGTCATTAATAAACGTAAGATCTTCCCCGATTCCCTTTACCAATGCAATCTTATTATGAATACAGAACGGAATATCCGCTCCAACTTCTTTACCTAAAGCCGCAAGCTCTTCATTAGAAAGATGAAGCTTATAAAGCTTATTAATAGCTCGCATGACTGCAGCACCATCTGCACTTCCTCCAGCAAGTCCTGCTTGCGAAGGAATATGTTTATAAACATGCATACGTACACCACCATCAATATGATATTTATCTATCATAAGCTTGGCAACCTTATACATGATATTTCTTTCATCCGTAGGAACACGATACGTATTTGCGGTTAGCTCAATACCACTCTCAATTCGATCAATAATAATCAAATCATGTAGTGCAATTGGCGCCATGATCATTTCTAGATCATGATACCCATCTTCCCTTTTTCTTACGACATCCAAGGCAAGATTTACTTTTGCATAAGCTCTAACTTTCATACGCGTTTCCTTTCCTGTGCAAGCGCACAATAATCTTCCAATGTAAGCTCCTGGGCTCTTTTCTTTGCATCAATATGACAGGCATCAAGAACATCCTGAGGATGATCAAATAAAGCCTTCATATTATTAAGAATAGTTTTTCTTTTCTGTTTAAATGCCCCTTCTACTACTTCAATAAAGCTATCTTCTAGATTTCTTTCTTTATTGATTCTAATAACCGCACTATCCACATGCGGAGCAGGCATAAAGACATTCTTAGAGACTGTCATCACATATGAGATGTTTCCAACATAATCAATCATGACACTCATTGGGCTCTTTTCATCTGAAGTAAACTTTAATGCGACTTCCTTCTGTACCATCGCAATCATACGATTGATCGATGAACGTGACTTAAGAACCTTCATAATAATATCACTCGTAATATAGTATGGCAAATTCGTAACCACACATATATCCTTATAATCCTTAGAAAGATCCTTCACACACTGATCTAAATCAGCTTTCATGAAATCCTGAAAGATCACTGTCACATTCTCATGTTCAGACAATGTTTCTTTTAAAACAGGCTTTAAACGCTCATCTATTTCATAACAGATCAGCTTTCCAGCTTTTCTCGCTAACCCTTCACTTAGCGCACCAATTCCTGGACCTATTTCAATAACTGCTGTCTCTTTTGTAATATCGCTAGACGTTACAATCTTTTCAATGATATTTGGATCAACGAGGAAGTTTTGTCCAAACTTCTTAGAAGCTGTCAACGAATAGCGCTGTAATATATCCATTGTGTTTGATTTTTTTGCGACATTTTTCATATCACCATTATAGACAAATTTTTTTAAAAAGAAAACATCCTATAAAAATAGGATGTAAAATGATTAACCAAGATATTTCTTTAAAATCTTGTCGTATTCACCATTTTCTTTTAATGCCTTTAATCCTGCATTAAATTTCTTTAATAGTTCTTTGTTAGAACCCTTGTAAACAGCGAAACCATAGTTGAATTTACCTTCAGTACCTGTTGGCAATTCAAAGTTTACCTGTTTTGAAGCAATATTGTATTTAATAACTGGAGTATCTTCAAATAATGCTACTGCATCGCCATTCTTTACTTTCTGATACATGATAGAAGATTCTTCTACTACTTCTAGCTTATAGCCATATTTCTTCTTATTTGCATTTGCAAATTCAAATCCTGATGTAGAAGTCTTAGCCACAACAGTCTTTCCTTTTAAGTCATTATAAGACTTAATTCCAGAACCCTTAGCAGTTGCCATTGATACACTTGAAGTATAGTAAGGATCAGAGAAATCATATTTCTTCTTTCTTGAATCATTGATTGTCATACCGGCAATCATACCATCAGCTTCACCTGCTTCTACAGCAGTCATTGATGCATCAAAACCAATTGATTTCCATTCAACAGTAAATCCCTGGTTTTTAGCAATTGCGTTCATTAAGTCAATATCAATACCTGTCAACTTACCTTTTCCATCTTTCCATTCAAAAGGTACAAACGCTGTATCAGTTGCAATAATGAACTTGTTTGAATCCTTTTTTTGGCCACATGCTGCTAAAGAAAAGACACATGCACAAGCCAACAACGCTTTAAATAATTTCTTCATTCTTATCCCTCCTAAAGTACCTGATTTAAGAAATCAATAGTACGCTTTTCCTTTGGATGATTAATTAATTCCTGTGGATTTCCTTCTTCTACGATATAGCCTCCATCCATGAAAATAACACGGTCAGATACTTCTCTCGCAAATCCCATTTCGTGTGTTACAACAACCATTGTCATACCATCTTTAGCTAATTCTTTCATTACATTTAAAACTTCACCAACCATCTCAGGATCCAGTGCTGATGTAGGTTCATCAAATAACATAATATTTGGTTTCATAGCTAAAGATCTTGCGATTGCTACACGCTGCTTTTGTCCACCTGACAACTGACTAGGATAAGCATCTGCTTTATCCGCTAATCCAACTCTTTCAAGTAGCTGCATTGCTAGCACGTCAGCTTCTTCCTTAGTCATCTTTTTTAATTCAACAGGTGCTAAAGTAATATTCTGCTTAACAGTCTTATGAGGAAATAAATTAAAATGCTGGAAAACCATCCCAATATTTTCTCTTACTTTATTAATATCGACCTTTGGATCAGTGATATCATATCCATCTACGATAACCTGTCCTCCAGAAATTTCTTCTAATCTATTAAGACATCTTAAAAAAGTTGATTTACCACTACCAGAAGGACCAATAATACAAAGTACTTCCCCTTCTTTAACTGTAGTACTAATACTCTTTAATACTTCATTTTCACCAAATGATTTTCTTAAGTCTTTAACAATAACTTTATCTGCCATAACTCATCCTCTTTTCTAAAAGTCTCGCTACACGTGATAAGGTAAAACAGATCACAAAATAGAATAAACCAGTAAACGCATAAAGCAATAATGTCTGTGAACTCCACATCGAACTGATTGTTTTTGCATTATTTGTCAATTCAGCAACCCCAACAGCTGATAATAATGAAGTATCCTTAATAGTAATGATGAACTGGTTAATAATACTTGGCAACATTGTTCTAATCGCCTGAGGCAAAATAACCTTTGTCATAGTCTTGCCATAAGGTAAACCAAGCGAGCGAGCAGCTTCCACCTGTCCACTATCCACTGATTCAATTCCAGCACGAACAATTTCAGCCATATAAGCTCCAGCATTCAATGTTAACACGACAATCCCCGCAGTGAACATTCCACCAACACTAGCCCATGTAAATCCAGTAATAGGTCTTAACGCAGCTGGTACACCAAAACAGAAGAATAAGATCTGTACAAGCATTGGTGTCCCTCTGATAATTTCAATATAAATATTCGCTAAGCCTCTAAGAAGCTTCATAAATATATTTTTAGATTTAGTTGTATTAATAAGTCCCACTAAAATACCAACAACAGTTGCTAGCACTAAAGAAATAAGCGCTAATGAGATTGTAACTGTAAATGCGGTAAAAAAGAGTGGTAAGTATTTACCGATATTAGAAATAAAATCGCTCATAATTCTCCTCCTCGCCAAGATATATTACTATAATTACATTTTGTGCGCAATACGTTTAGGATATTTCTTATTTATTATATCATACTTTCTTTTTTATCTACTTTTCAAGTAATTTTTATAACGTTTGTATTATTGTATGACTGCATGTCATTTCATAAAGACATCTTTATATAAACAAAAATACCAATCAATTACTGATTGGTATCCTATTATTATTTAATTTGTACATTAACAGTAGCTTCAGGCCCATTTTTTAAATCCATCTTAGGATTAAATCGTACATCTGGAGAGAGAACACCTACAAATCTTATAATTAACGAAGGATTCAAAGAAATTCCTTTTGTCCCATATGTGCAAGGTAGCTTACAGTTTTTCTTTCTTCCATCTGTTGCCCACAAAATTGTCAATTTACCTTGTTTTACTTTTGTATATTGCATCGAATAATCCACAAAATTCGTACCAGGAATTCTTACAGACTTAGTACCTGGAAGCTTTACAGTCTTTGACAGAGGAAATGCAATATAAGCCTCATGACCAAAGTCATTTAAATCAACAGTTGGATGAGACACATTTCTTATTTCACCAAGTTCACCAAAATAATCATTTTCTGCATAGCTCACGTCGGCTTTTGTTTCTACTGCATAAAAATTATTACTACATTTCACAGAAAGCACATTAGCATCATTATTAAAGAATGCTGCTTTACTCCAGTTAAAAGTAATCTCTGATGAAACATATGACTTTTCTGCTTTTTCATCATACCACGCATCTTTCACAGCAATTGAATAGGACACATTGCCATCATTTGCACTTCCTTCTTTAACTTCCCACTTTTCTTTTGGATAAAACAACACTAATCCCATTAACAATACAACTACCATAAAACATGCTAAAATCAATCTCTTCATACCATTTCCTCCCCTTTTTTTCTATCATAACAATTTATGGTAATTCTAACGTCAATACATATTTTATTAAGTCTATTAAAAAAAATGATCAGCTCTCATTTGAGCTGATCATCTATTACTATTTCTTTCCATGAAGCTGAGCTTCTTCTTCAGCAGCAACGACTTCTGCAGTCTTCTTGATATTTTCTGCATCTAACTTATGATAAGGTGCATTTAAATAATATTCAATACGACCGATTTTACCTTTATCCTGCTTTAGAACAACTTTTTCTTCACTCTTACCAGCTGCTCTAGTTGCAACTGTATATTTTTCTTCATTTACTGTTTCTTCTTTTACAGTAAATCCAGCTTTGCTTAATGTATCTTTGGCCTGATCTAATGTATCAGTAAGAGATACGCCATAAATCTTATATGATTTATAACCATTCTTTAAGATTGTTACATAGTTAACAGTCTTACCATCTGTTGCATAAACGATTTCACCATTTAATACAGTCATCTTAGTATATGCACTATATGGATCAGCAAAAGCAGCATCACCTTTAAGTTTGTTGTCTGTATTATAGCGAGCAGCAGCAGTCACTTCTGTTAACTCATCTGTAGACTGATAGCGATAGTTGGCACCATCAGAAGCTAAGTTTCCAGAAATACCACCATCTTTAAACTGACCACCATCTGTCTGTTTACGTAACTGTGAATAAGTGCTTTTTGGTGATTGACCAACATAATCAGTTAAATCAACTGTTTTAGCACTTGCACCATTAGAACATCCCACTAAGCAGACAGCTAACGCTGCAAATAAAACATTTTTTAATTTCATTTTAATCTCTCCTTAGTAGGTGAGGGATAAATTCCCACCTGAATCTTTTATAAATTATCCTCGAATACTTTCTTTAACGCAACTTCAGCCTTATCTTCATCAGCACCTTCAGTTCGAATAACGACTGTGTCACCTTTTGCTACATTAGCACCCATGACACTTAGAAGTTTCTTAAGGTCATACTCGTTTCCATCAGCCCATAAAGTTGTATGACATTCAAATTCCTTTGCTTTTGCTACAACCTGACCTGCTGGACGTGCATGAATTCCTTCAGGATCTTTTATTGTATATGTAAATTCTTTCATATCTCTATCCTTTCTTGAAGTTGTTTAAGTATAAGACTTAATGTTAAGCAGCTTTCTTGATATCAGTTAATGCGTCTTTGTTTGTAATAACAACGACAACTGTATCAGAGTATCCTGCCTGTTTAATTTCAGCACGATCAAATGTCAATAATAGATCTCCAGTAGAAATCTTATCACCTTGTTCTACATTAGCACCAAAGCCTTTACCTTCCATGTTGACTGTATCTACACCAACATGAATTAATAATTCTACACCATCATCACTCTGGATACCGATAGCGTGTTTAGTTGGGAAAATCATTGAAACTGTACCATTGAATGGAGCATAAACTTTACCTTCAACTGGTTCAACACCGATTGATGGACCCATAGTTTCAGCAGAGAACATTGGATCAGGAATTTCAGAAGCTGGTACAACTTTACCATTTACTGGTACTAATACTTCACCTTTATCAGTAGTGAAAGCTACTTCTTTAGGAGCTTCTAATCCTTCTGGTTCTGCAGCAGGAATATCATCAGGATCTTCATGCCAGATAACCATTGTTAATGCGAATGCAATACCACCTGCGATAGCTAACTCAATTGTATAAACTGCAGGATTTGTAATTGTTAAGTAACCTGGAATACCAGTAACACCATAAGCAGAAGCGCCTAATTTAGAAATTGCACCGAACCAAGCACCAATAGCACCACCGATCATACCAGCGATGAAAGGTTTCATTAATCGTAAGTTAACCCCAAAGATTGCAGGTTCTGTGATACCTAATGAAGCAGATAATGCAGATGGAATAGCAACTGTTCTCATCTTAGGATTCTTAGTCTTAACGGCAACAGCCAAACATGCACCGAACTGTGCGAAGTTAGCTGCAGATGCGATAGGCATCCAAATATTTAAATTACCAAAATCTTTAGATGCTAATAAACCTGCTTCGATTACGTTGTACATATGATGTAAACCAGCTACAACTGTAATTGGATATACAGCACCCATTACAGCTGAACCGATACCAGCACCAACTGTAATTAATACCTGTGCAGCCTGTAATACGTAAGTTTCAAGTGTTGAGAAAATAGGACCAATAACGATGAAAGTTAAGAATGCAGTAACTAATACTGTAGTTAATGGAGTTACAAATAAATCAACAACAGCAGGAACAACGTCATGAAGTTTCTTTTCAATCTTAGACATGAACCATACTGCGATAATAACTGGAATTACGTGCCCCTGATAACCTAACTGGTTGATCTGACCTAAAACGTAATCACCAATTCTAGCATGTCCAAATAGATACCATACTTTGTATCCATTTGCAGCATTCCAGCCGTTTGTTAAGTTTGAATGAATCATCAATAAACCAACAACAGCGCCCAAGAAGATATTACCACCAAATACTCTTGCAGCAGAAACTGCAACGATTACTGGTAAGTAAGCAAAGGCAGTATTTGAAACCATATCAAGGAATGCGAACCAGTCAGTAGCCCCAAATCCAGGCATTGCTTTTGCCAAGGCTTCAACAAGACCCATCATTAAACCTGATGCAACGATTGCAGGTAAGATAGGTACGAATACATCACCAAGAGTTTTTACCATTCTCTGTGGTAATGGCTGGTTAGCAGCTGCAGCAGCTTTTACATCATCTTTAGTTGCAGCAGATAAACCAGTAACAGCTAAGAATTCATCGTAAACATGATTTACAGTTCCAGTACCGATGATACACTGTAACTGTCCGTTTGAACTGAATACACCCTGTACTCCTTCAACATTTTCAAGTGCTTTCGTATCAACTTTATCGATATCAACAATCGCAAGTCTTAAACGCGTAGCACAATGAGCCGCAGAAGCAATATTATCTTTTCCACCTAAGTGGCTATAGATTTCTTCTGCACATTTTCTGTAATCTAGTGCCATTTTTTGTTCCCCTCTCTTTACACTAAATTTTGTGATTTATAAAACATAGAAACTAGCTATGTTCTCACTAAATTAAACCAAGTTCTTCAAACGATCTATAAATACCATCTTCAGTAACAGAAGGCGCAATAACATCAGCCATTCTCTTTAATACCTCACTGCCATTTTCCATGACAACAGAAGTACCGACTGTTTCGATCATTTCTAGATCATTGATAGAATCTCCAAAACCATATGTATCCTTGATATCCACACCCAATGTCTTACAAATACGCTTAATGCCAAGACCCTTATCAAACTTTCTGTTTACAAGATCTCCATTAAGGCAATTATGAGCGGCAACATCCTGAATCATGAATGCGAAATCACCTTCAAGATATTTCTTTGCTTCATCGAGCTGTTCACTCTTATTACACATGATAACAACTTTATAAATTGGACGGCCATCATATTCACTCATTGGCTTAATGCCCAATCCTTCAGCAAGAGCTTTACGCCATCTTTCAATTTCACTGTTACCCTCAGTCTGATCACTTAAGAAATCTCCTAAGCTTTCATCTCCAAAAGTTGCGTCTTTTGCTTCAATGGTTCTGAATACACCATTCTTGCCAAGTACATCTAAAGCGATATCACGTTGTCTATCCGACATTGGACAGTCAAAGATGACATCATCACCGACAGTTACATACCCTCCTCCAAGTGCAACTAGTCCATCAAATCCATACTTTAAAAGTGGTGCCAGCATTGCAACATTACGACCAGTGCAAAGGAAAACTTTGTTTCCTTTTGCCTTAGTCATTTCCAATGCCTTAAGAGCACTTTCTGGAGGTGTATTTGAGCCTGGCTCTGTTAATGTTCCATCAATATCAAGGAAAATTAGTTTACCACTCTTACTCATACTATTTCCCTTTCGCTTTTGTACTCTTTGATTTTGTCTTTTTTACTGTCGAAGACTTCTTAGTCTCTTTTTTTGCTGCAGTTTTCACTGCTGGCTTTGTTTCTTTCTTAACAGCAGCCTTAGTCTCTTTAACTTCAGCCTTAGCTGCTGGTTTTGTTTCTTTCTTAGCAGCTACAGTTTTAGCTGCTGCTTTAGTTTCCTTGACTTCAGTTTTCACTTCAGTCTTAGTTTCTTTCTTAGCAGCTTTAGCTTTTACTGTTTTTTTAGCAGTTGTCTTTTTTGCTGCTTTTTTAGCTGGCGCTTTTTTCTTTGGCTTAGTTAAAGCTTCAAGATCTGGCGCAGTCATTGTTTTCTTGTTTTCTTTATAAGAATGGAATAACCATACGAAACCATGTGGTGGTAACTGTACAGCTTTTGCTTCACGTTTTTCACCAGTCATTAATTCAATGAAATCTTCTGGTTCATCAATCCATGCTGTCTGCTCATTATCCGCAAAGTTGAATAATGCAATCAGCTTCTGATCATTATAATATCTACCGATACCTAAGATATGATCATTCCATGGTTCAACAATCCATGTATCTGCATTGCTGTCAAATACATCATATGAAGCTCTTAAGATCTGTAATTTCTTGATAGCCTGGAACAACTGTCCCTGTCTAGTAGAAAGATCTTCTCTCATAGCGACATGATCCCAATTCAACTTACCTCTATGAAGGTATCTTGAATCATCCCATTTTAATGGATCATCATGATAAGAATAATCATTAAGCTGACCAATTTCATCACCACTGTAAAGAACTGGAATACCACTTTGAGTAAATAGGAATGCATGAAGAGTAATATCTAAATCAATTGCCATCTTCAATTTCCATTTATTCTGTTCAAAATCAGCAGCTTCAACACCACAAAGCGATGCTGTTGTACCACACATTCTGGCATCACCTAAACGTGGATCATCATTATAAAGTTCACCACGTGCCTGAGATTCCCACAATGCACCTTTTAAATAATCATTCAAGTATTTCTTATGAGATACTTCTTCAATACCGAACTGTCCTAAGAAATCATAATCAAGTCCCCAACCGATATCATCATGACATCTTAAGTAGTTAAGGAATGTATATGACTTAGGTAAAGCAAATACAGTTTCTAGCTGATGTCTTAATAATCTAACATCCTTAGTTGCAACTGTATGCCATGTAGAAGCCATTGTTGTAACATTATAAAGCATGTGACATTCTGGCTTATCAACTGTACCAAAGTAAGGTACAACCTTTGAAGGTTCCATAACAACTTCACCTAATAACAATGTACCAGGACATACGATATCAGCAGCCATGTGCATGATTCTAACTAATGTATGTACCTGAGGTAGGTTTCGACAAGTTGTTCCTAATGTTTTCCAAATATAAGGAACAGCATCTAAACGAATGATATCTACACCGTTATTACATAAGTAAAGCATATTGGCAGTCATATCATTAAATACAGTTGGATTAGCATAATTCAAATCCCACTGATAAGGATAGAATGTAGTCATTACAACCTTACCAGCTTCATCACACCAAGAGAAGTTTCCAGGTGCTGTCTGTGGGAATACCTGAGGAACTGTCTTCTCAAATTCATTTGGAATATTCCAATTATCAAAGAAGAAGTAACGATCCTGATACTCTTTTTCACCAGCTCTTGCTCGTCTTGCCCATTCATGATCTTCTGAAGTATGATTCATAACGAAATCAAGACATAACGACATACCTTTAGCATGACATTCATCTGCAAGTGCAGCTAAGTCTTCCATAGTACCAATTTCAGGCTGAACTTTTCTAAAATCAGATACCGCATATCCACCATCACTACGTCCTTCAGGTGATTCAAGCAATGGCATTAAATGGAGATAATTAATACGGCATTCTTTTAAATAATCAAGTTTTTCCTTAAGACCTTTTAAATCTTCATTAAAACACTGAGTATACATCAACTCTCCCATCATATCGTTTCCACGATACCAATCAGGGACAGCGAGTCTTGCTTCATCCCACTCTTTAAGAAGTGGTTTTCTTTGTACGTAATAATCATGTAGCATTGTACAGAAATAATTGAAAGCTTCTTCATTATTATTGTAGATTTCTGCATAAAGCCACTTTAATTCATCATAATGCTTTTCAAGTCTTTCTTTAAATTCTGGTTCCCAATTTGGATTAATCACAAGATGTCCTCCTTAATAGTTATTGATAAACTGATCTACATCTTCAACATGAGGCATAACTCTTAATGCCCCTTTCTTAGTTGTAATCATTGAAGCTGCACCGTTTGCAAAAGTGATAATTGTTTTAATTTTTTCTTCATCAAGGTGATCAAGACCGTTTTCCAATACACCATTAAGAACACATGCACAGAAAGTATCTCCGGCACCTGTAGTTTCGATTGTTTTATCCTGAAGGAAAGCAGGGATAGTAACATCAACCTGATCCTTATAGATAGCTCTTGATCCGTCTGGACCTAATGAAAGACAAATTAACTGAATATTAGGGTAATGAGACTGTAAATATGCAATACCATCATCATAATTATCTTTTCCTGTAAACCATAAGATTTCATTATCAGAAATCTTTAATACATGGCAATGTTTCATACCATAATCAAAAGCTTCTTTTGCATCATCTAATGAATCCCATAGTGGTTCTCTTAAGTTAGGATCAAAAGAAATGATCAAATCATTCCTTTCAGCAACTTCGATTGCTTTCTTAGTTGCACTCTTAACTGGTTCATCAGTTAATGACAAAGTTCCAAAATGGAACAAACGTGAGCCTGCAATTAAATCTTCATCTACTTCTTCAGCTTTAAGATTAATATCAGCTCCTGGTTTTCTATAGAATGAGAAATCACGATCCCCATTCTCTAATTTATGTACAAGTGCCAATGTTGTATGTACATCTTCATCAAAACAAAGACCACGTGTACTGATTCCTTGTTCTTCGATAGCCTGTGCTAGCTGTTCACCAAAGCCATCTTTACCAACCTTCCCAATGAAGGCAACCTTTTTCCCAAAACGAGTCAACATTGATAATACGTTACATGGAGCTCCTCCTGGATTAGCTTCGAACATCGGATTCCCCTGTTCCGAAATTCCTCCTTGCGTGAAGTCAATGAGCAGCTCTCCCAATGCTACTACATCAAATTCTTTTAAATCACTCATTTTTATACCCCTTTCATGTTGTTTCATTATCATCACTATACAATAATTTTTTTTATGATGAAAGCGTTTCACTTTTCAAATTATAAAAACATGAAAACCTTTCATTTTAACGATATTTTTTATAAAAAAATATTTTCACTTGATTTTTTTAAATCTTTTGTATAGGGAGGGATTTTTTGCACTTTTACCAGTTTGTTTGCATTAACTTACTCTTTCTTTTATAATGAGCAAAAGGTGATGAAAATGGATAGAAAACAAAAAGTAATTGAACGTATTACCCAATCTGAAAAACCACTTTCCGCAAGTGCTCTTGCTAAAGAGCTTGGCGTTTCTCGTCAGATTATCGTTGGTGATGTTGCCCTTCTTAGAGCAAGTGGCCATAAGATCATTGCGACACCTCGCGGGTATGTTATTGATCAGCCTTCACTAGGGATTTCAAAAACCATCGCAGTAAAACATGATGATAAAGATATGGAAAAAGAGCTTAATCTTATTATTGATATGGGTGGCTACATTGAAAATGTGATTGTTGAACATCCTGTCTATGGAGAAATCAAAGGAAATATGAAATTAAAATCCCGCTATGACATCCTTAAGTTTATGGAAAAAGTCAATAACTATGATGCAACCTCTCTTTCTTCCTTAACAGGTGGAGTACACCTGCATACCATCTACGCTGACTCTACAGAGATTCTTGATCGTATTGAAGAAGCTCTAAAAGAAAATGGATTCTTATTGAAATAAAAAAACGTGGCAAAAGCCACGTCTTTTTTATAGATCTAATTTTAAATCTCCATCTTCAATGAGATTGAAATGTCTCATTATTTTCGCAATTACAAAAGTTAATACTGCTGGCAAGATAAAGCTGATCATAAATAATCCTATCCAATCAAAAGTTGTTATTGGCATTTTCTTTGTAACCCATCCAGTATAGACACCAATCTGTCCAACAAAGCCGCATGTTCCCATACCTGAAGATATTGGTGCACCCTCCATCTTCAATTTAAAGAAGCATGTCGCAATTGGTCCAGTAATAGCTGATGCAATAATTGGCGGTAGCCACACAATTGGCTTTTTGACAATGTTTGGCATCTGCAGCATGGAAGTACCAATACCCTGAGCTACAAGTCCTCCAACACCATTTTCTTTAAATGACATAACCGCAAAGCCGACCATCTGTGCACAACATCCTGCTAACGCAGCACCACCGGCAAGACCAGTCAAGCTTAACGCAGCACAGATCGCTGCACTTGAAATTGGCAATGTTAAAGCAATACCAACAATCACTGATACGATAACTCCCATCGTAAATGGCTTAAGCACAGTCGCCCAGCGAATAGCTTCACCTAGCGTACTAGCACCCTTTCCAATCACCGGGGCCCACCAGATACTCAATCCTACCCCAATAAGAAGCGTAACAGCTGGTGTTACAAGAATATCGATCTTTGTTTCCTTAGAAACAAGTTTACCAAATTCTCCTGCCAGAATCGCAATTATTAGAACTGCCAATGGCCCTCCAGCACCACCTAAGCTATTTGAAGCATAACCAACAGTAATCAAGGAAAATAATACAAGCGGAGGACATTCTAGTGCCTGTCCAATGGCAACAGCCATCGCTGCTCCAGACATCATTTTTGCGAATGTTCCAATATCTACCAATAACTTAATGTTTGCCTGACTTCCCAGTGTCTCAAGAATTGTCCCCATCAATAATGAGGCAAATAAACCCTGTGCCATGGCTCCTAAAGCATCAATACCATATCTCTTAAGAGATATCTTGACATTCTTCTTTTCTAAAAATGCTTTGATTGTGTTCATAGTAATCTCCCATTCTATACATTTGTCTTGACACATGTATAGAGAATAACATAATTCTATTTATAATAAAAGAAAAAGAAGAATCAAATTACTGATTCTCCTCTAATTTACGTATAATTTCATCTTTTGTAATGCCCACCATGTTAAGACGTTTAAATAATGTCTTCACATTTCCATAACCTAAATGGAACGCATCATATACAGCAAGACGTCTTTTCTTGTTGCCGATGATATCTAAATCAATGAACTCATCCCATGTAATAGAATCAGTAGCATCTTCAAAAGAAACCGCATTTTCAATAGCTTCTACAATAGCACCTTTTCTTGCTTCAGCAATCCCTACTTTTCTTCTGCCAATCGCATCTTTCTTTGCGACAAAGGCATGTTTAGCAACAGGTACAGCCTTTACGACCTTATCTCTGATTCTCATGCCAGGATAATCAGGATCTGTCAAGATGATAACACCTCTTGTCTTTGCAGCCTCTTTTATAAGTGAAATCACATGATCATCAATAGCTGAACCATGTGTTTCGATTGTATCTACATCAAAAAGACTTTTAAGAACCTGTGTGTCTGTCTTTCCTTCAACTACAATTACTTCTTTTATTCTTTTCATATATAATCACCAAAAGAATAATAAAAGAAAATGCTCATAAAGTAAAGAAATTATGCTTTTTTAAGTGCAATACTTCCTTTCTCAGTTCCCCATATTCCCGTTTGTACTTCAAGAATGTTCGTATTTGATTTAGCGATATTTTCATTAACATCAAAGCAGATCATACCTTTCAATGTGGTATCAGGATTTACTTTTTTAAAGATAATGCTTTTATCCCCTAAATACAATGCAGCATCACTGCTTGAATCATAGGTCTTCTTGCCATTCTTCAACTTGAAGAAATCATCCGATACAGTGACAGACTGATCAGATCGATTAGTTACTTCCACACTCAATAACAAATACACCCCTTGTGCTTTCTGATTGATATACTCACTGCCAAGCTGCTTTTTTACACTCATGTCTACAACCTTATATTCCATCTTTCCTACTTTAAGAAGTTCACCCATATGACATGTCTTCTCAACAGAAGTAGTCCCTTCACTTTTTGGTGCACTCTTCTTTTCCTTGCTAGAACCGCCAAACATTACTGAAAGTACAATAATGACAGCTAACACAATAAACCACTTTCTTTTGTAAATAGGCTTCTTTTTTTCCATAATTGCCCCTCCTTTTTTCTTATTATAAAAAGCAAAAAAGACGTTTTGGTATGCATTTAGCATACAAACGTCTTGATAACTTCTTCGATCATCATGAGCAACATTGCGGAAGTAAAAAGGATAATAAGATAGAAAAGCAGTCCAATAAAGAGCTTTTTTATTTTGCTTCCTTTCATAAAGGGAATATGAGAATGTAAATTGTTGTAATTAAAAATCATGGCGATAGTAAACATGAACATAAACAATGTCCAAAAACGTAATCCAAACTGTATTTTTCTTTGCGTATCAGTCATTGTGAAAGAACAATAAAGAATAGACAGATAGACTATTGTTCCAATAATCATATTCACTTTCTTTTTTGATCTAAAGCCAGGAAGCGGTGGAAAATCCGTTTTATTGATTGCTTCCTTCATCTCAATAACATCCTTGTAGCGCTGTGATTGAATGGTCGCTGTCGCTTTGATGACCACTTTTCTAAGTGGACCTTCCACCACCTTTACCGAAGGCAATTCACCAGTAAGCAGGACATTCAATAATACTCCTAATGAGTAGATATCACTCAATGTGGTCGTCTGATTTAATCCAAACTGTTCCGGGGAAGCATAGCCAATAGAACCTAAAACCTGCGTATCTTTTGATGCTTCGCTAAGATGTCTAGCAATATCAAAATCACCGAGGATGACTGTCTTGCCGTCATAGAATATATTTTCTGGCTTAATATCTCGATGAATAATAGGAGGTGTTACATTATGGAGAACATGAAGAATATCACACAGCTGACTCATTATCATCTTTATTTCTAAAAGAGAGAGTTCATGTGTTTTCATATAATCTGATAATAAGGGCTTATCAATATATTCTTCAATGACAATCAGCTGATCTTCTTCTACTTCAATCTCTTCAATTTTAGGAATCTGAGTATCAAGATGAGAAAGCTCACGATAGAGCTTTTCATAGGATAAAGGAAGAATACGTTCAATAAATGGTGTATGAATGATTTCTTCTCTTTCAACTTTAAAAATGCTTTTCTCTTTTGAAGTCTTAATCACTTCAAGATGACTATAGTTCTTCATAATATTCCCCTTATAATTATATATCAATTATAGATGTTGATATATTAATAGACAAGAAGTAGTCAAACTTATTAATTATTTGACTTATTCTTGTCTTTAAAAAGTTGGCGTTATAAAATTAAATTGGTGAGTACATTTGAAAACAAGTGAATTAATGAATGCGTTAGAAAACAATAATATCGATGAAATCATCGATATTATTCCTAATACAAGTTTTCCTGATTATTTTGAAGCATTACGTAAAAAATATAAATTAAAGAAATCTGATATTATCAAGAAGGCTAATATTGATCGTACTTATGGATATCAGATTATTAATGGAACACGCAACCCAGATAAAGACAAGGTCATCTGTCTTGCATTAAGCATGAAACTGACTCTAGATGAAACGAATCGCCTTTTATCATTAAGCAATAATGGCAATCTTTATGCCAAGATAAAAAGAGATGCAATCATCATTTATTGCATTATTCGCAAAGCTGGTGTTATGAAAACAAACGAAATGCTTCATACTCATAATTTTGAGATATTGGAGTGAGTGAATTGAAACGAAAAAAAGTTGGTCTTTTTATTGAGAACTCTGATCATTACAATATGGAAATGATCAGAGGTGCATTTTATGCCTGTCTAGAAATAGATCAGGATTTAGTAGTTTTTACTGGTTCTGGTACGACCAAAAGAGGGAGTTTTGAACATCTCTTAAATAAGAACTATGCCTATGAACTTGCGGATTATATGGACATGGATCGTATTCTTGTACCCGTGGGATCAATTATGATTGGTCAGAATAATATGAATAAATATCTTGGTCATTTTAAAACCCCTATTATCACTCTTAATTATGATAATGACAATTACTATTCTTTCTCCTACGCCAGTGATAGCATCAAGGATATCGCGAAATATTTGATTGCTCAAAAGAAATGCAAGAAGGTTGCTTTTATTGGTGGTCCTATCAATAAACATAGTACTTATACAAGATTGCATTCTTTCAAGGAAGCCTTAAAAGAATACAATCTTGAATATGATGAAGAATATACCTGTCATTGTTCTAACTACACTAGACATAATCACAATAGTATTAGACCTTTTTTGATATCTCATCCTGAAATAGATGGTATCATCTGTGTTACAGATAAGCTTGCTTACTGCTGTTATGATATATTAAATGAAATGAATGTCCAGATAGGAAAAGACATCCTTATCGCTTCATTTGATGATGAAGTCACTTCTGCCTATCAGACACCCCCATTAGCTAGCGTGCATGCTGATAGTGCATACCTTGCCTTCACCGCTGTATATCGCAGCAACAACCACTATGAAAAAGTAAATGAATTCATTTCTACAAAATTTATGCCTCGTGAATCCATCGGCGTTTCCAACGATGATAGAAACTACGTTCACTATTTCCTCTTTCACTCTTTCTTAAAGCATGAACCACTTGACCATATCGCACAAGGATTAGCTATTTATCTTTGTGATGATAAGGTTATCTTTAATGATCAGCTTTATAGTCACATTGTTGATCTTTTCCATAATTTATTATTATCACATGATCAATGTGATAATAATATACTCAGAAAAATAGATGAACTATTGCCTTTAGTATTGACCGAAAATTCTTCGGCTCATATTGATATTATTAAACTAAACTATATTATCGATGAAATTTATCAGTTAAAATCACAGATATTAAAGCAGAAGATTCTTCGTACACATATTCATATTTATCATCAGATTATTATGCGTTATCACTCTATCAAGTGTAATCTTTATAATACACTTACCAGTCATCTTCTTAATATCAATATTATCAATAGACTTTCAATGTTAAATAACAGTTCTTATAAGTTTCAAAATATGATAAGTGAGTGTATTTCTCTATTGAATATTAAACATGTTATGATTCTTACTTTCCCTTCTGTTGTTCATTTTGAACAAAATAAGAGTATTGAACCTCCTGATGAATTGAATATCATTCTTTACATTAAAGATGGCAAACGTCAATCTCTTTCTACTAATCATTGTCAATTAGAAGATGTATTGGATTTTTTCCCTTCTCATTATAAGAGTGTGTCTTCTCTTTCATTTAATAATGATAATTATGGACTATTAATCACTGATCATCCTTTTACTAGATTGGCTGATATTGACTATATTTCATCTCAGCTGGGTGCTTCTATATTTATTACAAATATGCTTGAACATTTGAATATGACATCCATCACTGATGAACTTACTTCCATCTATAATCGTAGAGGAATCCAGAAACAAATTAGAATTATTCTTAATAATCTTAAAGAAAATGAATATGCTTATGTAGTCTTTATAGATTTAGATAAATTAAAACAAATCAATGATCGCTATGGTCATGAAAGTGGAGATTGTGCTATTATCATGGCTTCCAAGATTTTACTTGAAGCTTTCCCAGATGATATTGTTGGACGAGTAGGTGGAGATGAATTTTTAGTTGTAATTAAACCTGATCATATGAAAATAATCAAACATATCGATGATCGTATTGAAGCAGCTACTAAAGCATTAGAAAAAGAATATCAATATCCATTTACTGTCTCTTTATCTTATGGTATCAGTATCCTTGATTATTATACTGATGAACATACTATAAAAGATGTCATCGATGCTGCTGATAATTTCATGTATGAACGTAAAAGAAAAAGACGCTCAAAGTCCTGAGCGTCTTTTTTATGCGTCTAAGTTTTTAAATGCGGTAGAAAGCATAAGCTTAATTCTGTTAAGCTGATTTGTTTCTGATGCACCTGGATCATAATCGATTGCGACGATATTTGATTTTGGATATTTCTTTCTTAATGCTTTAATGACACCCTTACCTGTTACATGGTTAGGTAAACATCCAAATGGCTGCATGCAGACAATGTTTTCTACACCTTCATCAATAAGTTCAATCATTTCTCCAGTAAGGAACCAGCCTTCACCAGTCATGTTTCCAAGGGAAACAACTTCCTTAGCTCTATCAGCGATAGATTGAATTGGTTCTGGAGCAGTAAAGCGTTTTGATGCTTTTAATGCCTTGATCATATCTCTTCTTAAGAAATCAACAAACTTGATAGCCATATTGCATAGCTGCTTTGTCTTCCAGTCTGTATCATAATGCTTATGTTTAAAGTTAGCGTTATAGAATGAGTATTGGAAGAAATCGATTAAATCAGGCATAACTGCTTCTGCACCTTCTCTTTCAATCACATCTACAACCTGATTATTGGCTGTTGGATGGAATTTCACAAGGATTTCTCCAACTAATCCTACACGTGGTTTTTTGATATTAAGCAATGGTAATTCATCAAAGTCTTTTACAATAGCATAGACGTTCTTCTTGAATTCTCTCATTGAACCATTTTTAACATTCTTCTGACATTTTTCAATCCATGAATGGTAAAGTTCATTTGCGGATCCTTTGACTTTTTCATAAGGACGTACACGGTAAAGTACTCTCATGAATAGATCACCATACATAGCTGCAATGACGACTTTCTTGCCTAGCTTATAAGTAATCTTGAATCCTGGGTTGGATTCTAATCCTGATAAGTTGGCAGAAATAACTGGAACATGTTCAAGATGCGCATCTTTTAATGCTTTTCTGATAAATGCGATATAGTTTGTAGCACGACATCCCCCACCAGTCTGAGAAATAATAAGGGCTGTCTTATTAGTATCATATTTTCCGCTTTGTAAAGCTTCCATCATCTGTCCTGCTACAAGGATACTTGGATAGCACGCATCATTGTTTACATATTTCAAACCAGCATCGGTTGCTCCTTTATCTACGGAAGGAAGGACTTCGAAGTTATACCCTTCTGAACGCATTGCGGTTTCTACAAACTGGAAATGAATTGGAGACATCTGTGGACAAAGGATTGTCCATCCATCTTCCTTCATTTCTTTAGTAAATGATGGTTTATCTAATTCATAATGTTTACTTAAATCAATTTCATCGCATCTCTTCTTCACAGTTGCTTTCAATGAACGAATACGAATTCTGATTGGACCAAGGTTTGATGTTTCATCAATCTTGATTAATGTGAAGATCTTGCCTCTAGCCTGTAATAATTCCTGTACCTGATCAGCTGTAACCGCATCTAGACCACATCCAAATGATGTAAGCTGAACAAGATCAAGATTCTTTTGTGTAGAGACAAACTCTGCTGCACGATAAAGTCTTGAATGATAAGTCCACTGATCGACAACACGATATTCGCTCTTTTCATTTGCAAGTTCACATACTGAATCTTCAGTAAGAACCGCAAATCCTTCTGATGTAATCAAGTCAGCGATACCGTGATTGATTTCTGGATCAACATGATAAGGTCTACCAGCTAAGACAATACCTGGTTTATTATGTTCTTTCATCCATGCAAGAGCTTCCTTGCCCTTTTCACGAATGTCTTCTCTAGAACGTTCTAATTCTTCATAAGCCTTATCAATAGCTCTCTTTAATTCCTTATCAGAGATATTAAATTCTTCTGCTAATTCTTCTTTCAAGATATTAAAGAGTGTCTTTGGATTATTAAGCGATACAAATGGGTTCTTATAGTTAATGTCATTCAATTGGATGTTATCGACATTATTCTTAATTGTTTCAGGATAACTTCCAACAATTGGACAATTATAATGATTACCTGCATCATTATATTCTTTTCTTTCATAAACAACCGATGGATAGAAAATAAAGTTGATATGTCTATGAATAAGATTTTCTATATGACCATGTGCTAATTTTGCAGGATAGCAGACATTTTCACTTGGAATAGATTCAATTCCCTTTTCAAATAGCGCCTTGCTTGAACGTGCTGATAAGACAACACGGAATTTAAGCTGAGTAAAGAATGTATACCAGAATGGGTAGTTTTCATACATGTTCAATACTCTAGGAATTCCGACATTCCCACGGCTTGCTTCTTTTGGAGATAAAGAACGATAGCCAAAGATACGCTTGTTCTTATACTCATATAAGTTTGGATATTTCTTAGAAGTAAGTGGTAGTCCTGCTCCACGTTCACATCTGTTTCCTGAAATAAACTGGCGGTGATCATTGAATTCAGTAACCGTCAGCATACAGTTGTTTGTACATAAGCCACAGTTTCTCATCGATGTTGTATATGTCAACTGTGATAATTCTTCTTTACTTAATAAAGTAGAAGGATCACCATCATCATTTTCAATGGCAATTCTTGCCATACCGTAAGCTCCCATCAATCCAGCGATATCTGGACGTGTGACTTCAATATTTGTTTCTTTTTCAAATGCTCTTAAGACAGCTTCATTATAGAAAGTACCACCCTGTACAACAACGTGAGTACCAATATCTTCCTTGCTTCTTAATTTAATAACCTTATATAAGGCATTCTTAATAACCGAATAAGAAAGACCAGCACTAATATCTTCAACTGAAGCCCCTTCTTTTTGAGCCTGTTTTACTTTAGAATTCATGAAGACTGTACAACGTGATCCTAGATCCATTGGATGTCTTGATTTTAAGGCTAATTCTGCAAATTCTTCAATGGTATATCCTAATGATTTAGCAAATGTTTCAAGGAATGATCCACAACCAGCTGAACATGCTTCATTTAATGAAATGTTCTGGATAATATCATCTTTAATAGTAATAGCCTTCATATCCTGACCACCAATATCAAGAATGAAATCTACTTCTGGATCATAAGCTTTAGCAGCTGTATAGTGAGCGATTGTTTCTACTTCACCATAGTCAACCTTAATCGCATTTCTAATTAATGCTTCACCATATCCAGTAACCCCAGATTTAGCAATATAGGCACCTTCTGGCAGCATATCGTAGACTTCCTGCATAATATTGATAATCAACTGTAAAGGATTTCCTTCATTGGAACTATAGAATGACCAAAGAATAGCACCTTCTTCATCAGTTAAGATGACTTTAGATGTCGTTGAACCTACATCAATACCAACATAGACTTTACCTTTATGCTTCTTAAGACTATGTTTTCTTGTAATATGCTGAAGATGTCTTTCTCTAAATAAACGTAGTTCTTCTTCATTATTGAAAAGAGGCTCGATTTCATCAGTAAGCTCACTCTTTACATTTTTAAGTACTTCTAGCTTATCAATCAAATAAGAAAGCTTTTTCGCTTCACCATCTTTTTCTTTCGCATTAAGACATGCTCCCATAGCTACGAAGAGCTGTGAGTTTTCTGGAAAGATGATTTCATCATCTTTAAGACCGATGGTTTCAATAAATCTTTGTCTTAACTGATCAAGGAAGTAAAGTGGTCCACCTAAGAATGCAACATTTCCTCTAATTGGCTTACCACAAGCCAATCCTGAGATTGTCTGATTAACAACAGCCTGGAAAATAGAGACAGCGATATCTTCTTTAGAAACACCATCATTGATAAGTGGCTGTACATCAGTTTTCGCAAAGACCCCACAACGTGATGCAATTGGATAAATTGTCTTATAGTTCTTAGCTAATTCATTAAGACCTGATGCGTCAGTCTGAAGCAATGTGGCCATCTGATCAATGAATGCACCTGTCCCACCAGCGCAGGTACCGTTCATTCTTTGTTCAAGAGCACCATCAAAATAAGTGATTTTTGCATCTTCTCCACCTAATTCAATAACAACATCGGTTCTTGGAATATATGTTTCAACTGTCTTTGTACAGGCAATAACTTCTTGAATAAAGTCCACATTTAATGATTCAGCTAATGACAGCCCACCTGATCCTGTCATTGCAACATGAACTTCAATATCACCAATTTTATCTTTAACTTCACCAAGTACACTCTGAACAGTACGTCTGACATCTGAAAAATGTCTAACATATTGGGAATAAAGACATTTATCTTCTTCGTCTGTCAAATATAACTTAACTGTTGTTGATCCAACGTCAATCCCTAAGTAATATTTCACAATTACGCCTCCTTTTTTGATATAAGCAGTTCAAATAATAATAACTGATTATATCTTCTTTATCAAATTATATGCATGTTAAGATTTAATAATTTCAATCATAGTTTCATATAAACATTTTGCTTTCTTTTGTGAAAAAGCACGTCCATTGTTCTTCCATCCGCGATATGTAGAGTAATTGATACCAGCTTTTTCACAAATAATACGCATATTAAAATAGATACATTTTTGTTGAACAATTTTCTTGTAATCTTTATCCATGACAACCTCTCTATACCACTTTTTTGTATCATAAACATGATTATGGTATAGAATTTTAACACATTTGTCAATGCAAAAAAGGGTGTATAACACCCTCTTAAATAAGATTAACGATAACATAAATGACAAAAGAAACAACCCATGCAATCACACATTGCCATAGTACAACACCGATTGCCCAGCGTGCTCCTAGCTCTCTTTTTATTGAAGCAATCGCAGCCACACATGGTGTATAAAGAAGACTAAATACAAGCAAAGAAGCTGCTGATGCAGTAGTGAGCACACTGTCAATTTTCATACCTGAAAATAACACCTGCATAGTTGAAACAACACTTTCTTTTGCCATAAAACCACTGACAAGAGAAGTGACAATACGCCAGTCTGCTAATCCCAATGGTGCAAACACTGGTACTAGCCATCCAGAAATCATCGAAAGAATGCTTTGATGGGATTCTTGTACCATATTAAAGTGAATATCAAATGATTTCATGAACCAGATCAATACGGTAGCCATAAAGATAACAGTAAATGCTCTTTGAATAAAATCTTTTGATTTCTCCCATAACAATTGAGCAACATTCTTTACACCCGGCATACGATAATTAGGAAGCTCCATCACGAAGGGAACAGCTTCACCTTTAAATAAAGTATCCTTAAATACCAACGACATAATAATAGCCATAATAATACCCAATAGATACAATCCTGCCATCACGATAGCACTGTAAGACTTAAAGAACGCACTCGCAAAAAAGGCATAGATTGGCATCTTGGCACTACAGCTCATAAACGGTGTCAATAAAATAGTCATACGACGATCACGTTCACTAGGCAACGTACGTGTTGACATAACTGCCGGTACAGTACAGCCAAAACCAATTAACATTGGTACAATACTACGTCCGGATAGCCCCATTTTTCTTAATAGCTTATCCATCACAAAAGCAACTCTGGCAATATATCCACTATCTTCAAGCAATGAGAGGAAGAAGAACAATGTCACAATGATTGGCAAGAAGCTAAGGACGCTTCCTACTCCTTCAAAGATTCCATCAATGACTAATCCATGTACAACTGGATTTACATGTGCACTTATCATCCATGCATCTACAAGGGATGATACATGAGCAACACCTTTAGCTAACAGATCCTGGAAGAATGCCCCAATAACATTGAATGTTAAATAGAAGACCATCATCATAATCAATATAAACACAGGAATAGCTGTATATTTACCAGTAAGAATACGATCAATAGATTCAGAACGTAGATGTTCCTTACTGATATGTGGTTTTACTACCGCCTTCTTACAGACTTTCATAATAAAACCAAAGCGCATATCCGCAATGCTGGCATTCTTATCAAGACCACGTTCTTTTTCCATCTGTAAGACAATATGATCAATGGTTTCTTTTTCATTATCATCAAGCTGTAAAGCTTCTTCTATAAGCTTATCCCCCTCAATCAGTTTGCTTGCGGCAAATCTCACAGGAATATGTGCACTTTTGGCATGATCTTCAATGAGGTGTCTTACTCCATGAAGACATCTATGCACTGCCCCATTGTGATCATTCTTATCACAAAAATCTACACGTTGTGGTATCTCCTGATACTTAGCTACATGAATAGCATGTTTAATTAGCTCATCCACACCTTCATTCTTAGCTGCAGAAATAGGAACCACCGGTACACCTAGTTCTGCTTCTAATGTATTGATATCAATATAACCACCATTATTTTTTACTTCATCCATCATATTCAACGCTACTACAATAGGAATATCCATTTCTAATAGTTGCATTGTCAAATAGAGATTTCTTTCTATGTTCATAGCATCAACAATATTAATAATGGCATTTGGCTTACTCATTACATAATTACGTGAAACAATCTCTTCACTTGAGTAAGGAGAAAGCGAATAGATACCAGGAAGATCTGTAATATGAGCATAGGAATACCCCCTGATAATTCCTTCCTTCTTATCCACTGTTACCCCAGGAAAGTTTCCTACATGCTGAGAGGAACCAGTAAGCTGATTGAACAGTGTTGTCTTACCGCTATTTTGATTACCGACTAAAGCAAACGTCAATCTCTCCTGATGTTCAGATGCCTTTCTTTCTTTTCTTGGCTTAAAGACATCTTCTTCTCCTAAACCAGGATGTTTCTTCTCTTTAATAGAAACCTTCTTTTCTTCTTTAATACTATCAATAGGTACAACTTCAATCTTAGCTGCATCTTCTAATCTTAATGTTAACTCATACCCATGAACTCGAAGTTCCACAGGATCTCCCATTGGTGCATACTTGATTACGCTAATATCCACGCCAGGAATAAGACCCATATCAAGAATATGCTGTCGAAGAGCACCTTCTCCACCAACAGAAGTGATTCTTCCACTTTGTCCAATATTTAAATCTTTAATAGTTTTCATACATTCCCTCACATACATTTACACCCTAAAGATAGTACACCCTAACCTGTTTGTCAATGTGAACTACCACCCACCTAAAGGTAGGTGGCTTCTAAGAACCTGACGGTTCTATTTAAGAAGTTTGATATTTAAGTTTCCACCCGACAAGTCAGGCAATCCTTATTCTTACAGGCGTGTCCACTTCGCCTCTACCGTATAGGATGTTAACATCCACAACGCTACTTTTACGCATGATGTTCAATGCGCCATTAACATCCGCATTGATTATTTTCCCGCTTGCGGTTTTATATTGCCCTCTGTGTATTCTTTTGCCGCTAAACTGATATTCTCTTGGATTATCAGCACTGTAAACAGGAATGTCATCTCTATCCCAGAATGATGATTTT
>NZ_JNKN01000009.1 GCF_000702065.1 Kandleria vitulina DSM 20405
AAGAGGCAATCATACAAAAGTTGACCCACATGAACTGAAAACACTTGCTCAGAGATCTATCGGTCAGAACATAGATGCAAACAATCTTGAGATTGAATATCTTCTGGGAATGATCGAATTTCTTGAGGAAAAGAAGAAAATCTATACGAAAAAAATAGAAGAATATGCCCGCCAGCTAAATTCTCCTATTTTCAGTATTCCAGGCATTGGTTATACGACTGGACTATCCATTTTAAGTGAAATTGGAGATATCGCTCTTTTCTCATCTGCCACAAAAGTTGTCGCTTTCGCAGGTGTCGATCCAAGCGTATATCAGTCTGGAGAATACCAGGGAAACGGCCTAGCCATTTCAAAACGAGGCTCTAGATATCTTCGTAAGGCTCTTTATCAGTGTATCCTCACAGTGTGTAATAACAGTTCCACTTTCAAGAACTATTATAACCTAAAGAAGAGCCAGGGTAAAACACATTTATGCGCTCAGGGCCACTGCGTAAGAAAACTGATCAGAGTAATCTACAAGCTGCTGACACAAAATATCAAATTTGATGAAACTGCGCTAGTATAACCTTTGCATAACTATATTCATAGTATTGCTAGAAGGCCAGGGCCTTTTGTGTACACAAATATTCAGTTTTCAATATACTTCTAAAATAATATGGTTCAATAACAGATGATTAGTATGAAATCGCAACTGTTATTTAATGAGATCAGCCAAGGAACAAAGATAATGTGATAAAACTTCAATTTTTACTTGAATTCCTTATAGTTGGCTTTAGTAGATAAATATCATTAAATTGTAAATAGTATGTAAGATAATTGAGTACATTATCGTATTTGTTTTATTAGATATATAACCAAGAATTAATCCGATTGGAAAACGTATTAATAGATTGATAAGAATATCTTCGTTAATATGTAAGATAAATGAGAATAATAAAGCACTTATAGCAATTGATATCCACACTTTATATTTTTGTTTAAGGACATCTAAAATGAGTGTTCTATATGTATATTCTTCTCCAAGACTAACTATTGAGTAATGTAGTATAATTATGATCATCATGGAGAGTGAATCAAATTTATTTATGAATAGTAATCCATAAATTATTGAGAATACTAATAAAAATGTGATTGTAAATATGATTTCTTTAATAGAAATATTCTTATTTTTTATTAAGAACTTACTCAATGATTTTGGTAAGAGATAAAGTGAAATGATTGTAGGTAGCGTTAGCGTTATTAACATAGATATTTCTTTTGTTTTTACAGGAATGATACTGAAAGTAATCATTAGTAAAAGTAAAATGCATGAAGTTATTACGGAAATTGTTAAACTGGTTAATAATGCATAATCTTTTTTTAAGTAATCATTCATCTTATCGTCCTCTCCTATTGTTTTCTATCCTAGCTTAAATATTCTCTTTATGCGTAGATATGTCGTATTCTGTATAAAATGATGTCGTAATTGGTAATAAAAAGAGATATCTCTTATCTAAAGGGATATCTCTTTATTGATTGGAATAATGATAAGTGCAGTGTATTTTTCATTATGATAATTAAAATCATAATATCCTTTAAGACGATCAACTCTTTCTTTAATACTGCTAATACCTATTCCATATCTTTTTCCTTTTTCTGATTTAATCAGTTTATTTGAAATGTCTGTTTTTATTAGATTAGCAGTATTTTGAATATTAAAGATGAGTTTTCCTCTATCATAGTTTACTGTTATATTGATAATTTTTTGTTTATCTTTATTTAAACGAAGTACACCTTCTATCGCATTGTCTAAAAGGTTTCCCCATATTGCACTAATATCAATGAGTAAATTGTGATTGATTTCTAAATTGTTGGGAATTTTCAAATTAGTTGTATATGTGATATTGTGTTTTTTCATTTCTAACAATTTACTAGTTAAGATGGAATCTATAGCTATACAACCCGTGTATTTACCGTATTGAAGTACTTTTGTATGTAACAAGGTATCTATTTGTTTTTGTGCTTGTATTACATCGTTATTTTGTATACTTGAATCTATTGTGATTAAGATATTTTTTAAATCATGTTTGAGTTTTCTTATTTCATCTTGGTTTATTATTTGTTGGTGATAATAATGATTTTGTTTTTCTATTTCTAAGAACCGTTGTCTTTCATAGTTTTCTTTTAGAAACTTGTTATAGATTATGAGGTAACTTAAGTTAATAAGTATCAGACTTATACAACTTATCAATCTTAAAAGTGGTGATAAGTCTGATATAAGATAAAGAATAACTAATGAAGATGCTGGAATAATGGATAAGATGAGGTATTCTCTTGATGTTAAACCAATAGCATTATCTTCTCGATAGTACATGAGTACTTTTATTATTGCGATAACGGAGAAATAAAATATGATATTAATGATGAAACAGATAGCTACTTTGATTATATCGTTACTGCTTATATCACTGAGTGCGAAAGTTGCATATGTGCTTTCAAAAAGAGTTAAGCTAAATACAAATGATATAACATGATATATTTTTTTCTCTATTGATCCATTCAAGGTTAATGAAGCTAGTATTAACATGAAGAATATAAGTAATAGGATACGTCCTAATATATTATCAGGTATGAATTTTATCATTATCAGATAAATAAATGAGATTATGATAAATATTTTTTTATTCACTTTGAATGAAAAGAAACCATTAAAATACGTATAGAGGATATATGTTTGTAGAAAAGTTATAAGTATAATAAAGAAATAGAATAAGATTATTTCAATGATTGACATATTCCAACCTTCCTTTGTACATAGAGACTATATGCTTGTTTCACTGCTTTTCTTCTACTTCTGCTTATAGGAATAATAAGTCCTGTAGTTAAGTGTATTTCATCGCTTGAAATGATATGAACGTAGTTAAGATTAATGATTGTACCTTGGTTAACTTTAATAAATATTAAGGGGTTAAGTTGTTTCTCTATATTTTTTATTCTTTCATAAAATAAGTTTTCAGATTGTTCTTCTCTTGTAACAACTCGTAACATACGTCCTTTTTCTGAGATGATAACTATAATTTCTTCACAATTTATTTGATATTGTTTATTATTGGACTTAAAAAATACGCTTTCTAAGTTATTGAGAATATCTTCAACAGCTATAGAGAAAACTTGATTGATATCTTCATAATTTACTGGTTTTAATAGATATCGAAATGGAGAGACTTCAAAGCTATCCATTGTATATTTATCAAAACTTGTAACATATATAATAATCATATTACGATCGAATTCTCTAATCTTCTTTCCTGTTTGTATACCATCCATACCTCCCATTTCTATATCTAGAAATAAAATCTTAGGTCTTTCTTTTTCTATTTCTAATATTTTAAGTAGTTCTTCTCCTGACTGGTATACTTCTATTTCTACTTTTATGTTTGTATATTTTTTTGTGATTGTTAACAGGTGTTGTTCCATTCTCATAGAGTGGTTTAATTCATCATCACAAATAGCTACTTTCATATATCCACCCCCTAATTTATATAGTTTAAGAAGATGTTAGCATATACATATCAGTAATGCAATTTCGCCCTGTTTATCACCACTATTTAACTATTTTAAAACATGAGTTGTAAACTCATGCATGTTATTTGCTAGCTCGTATTCACTATTGTAGTAGATTGATTCTAGTTGAAAAGCACCCTCACTTTATGTGAAGGTGCTTTTCGTTACAGACTCTTTTTATCTCTATAAGATTATGCATGTTTTTTCTTTTTAAAGATATCAATAATTGCAAGAACCGCAATAATTAAACAGAATGTTCCCCAAACAGAAAGATCCTTAAAGTAGCTTCCACCAGTAAATGCAAATAATGCAGATAGAAGATAGATAACTACAATTGCGATATTTCCTCCATTTTTTTTCATTCCTCTTACTGCAATCGAGACTATTCCTCCCGCTAACATTAGAATCGCAACAAAAAATCCTAATGCGCCATCTGATGTGCTTGCTCCACCTAAGGATTCCCCTAATCCTGCAGCTACTGACTGAAAAAGAACAACTAGAGAAAATACTATAGATAAAATACCACTAACTAACTTAAAAACTTTCATTTTTTCCCCTCACTTTTCTTAATATGACTATATTTTAACATATACACATGTAATTATACAACTATATGGTAGCAAATAGAGAAAAACTACCACCTTCCTCTTCTAGAAATATATACTAGATAATATCCAATGGTTCATCTTTAATGAGTTTATGTATAGTTAGTGTAGATGCATCTAGATCAGTGTGATGCATATTCACTCCGTGAATATGACTATTATTATAAGTTGTATAGTAGTAGATACCTTCTTCTATGTTTACACATGATGAGTAGATTGTATATTCATAAGCACCAGGTGTTACTTCACATAGACCGTATTGTTGCTCTACTGATCCTAATATCTTGAAGAATTGATGTACGGCACTGTTTTCATCTTCTTTTGATTTAGAATTTAGTTTAGTATAAGCTACTTTAATAAAACGAGATTTACTAGATAGATCACCAGGTAATCCTAATCCACCCATTCCTCTAGAGTAAAGATGTAAGGATGTTCCAAATGTGTTTTCTGGTTGTTTTGGGGATAATGATGCATAATCATTTAAGGCGAAGTTCATGATGTTAAATGGAGGATTATTTGTCATAACACCTACTGGATTATCATAGATATGTAAACCATCTTTCATTGACTCTACTACGATAGCTTCTTCCTTATCCGCAATCATCCAATGTAAAGTAGAATTAGGATATTCTTTAGAGAATGGTTCATCATAGAGATTAATAGTTTTTAGTTTAACTCTTGCTTCTTTAACATTCTTACATGTTGATAGGATATAAGGTATGAATTCAAATGAAGTAACATTATCTTTTGATTCATTATATGGATTTAGATAACTGTAATCTGGGAAATTAAGTCCTGCCATGGATAATCCTTCTTCATTAGTTGCATCATAGAATAGTGGATAATTACCTACTACTGTAGCCATTCCTATAATAGCATAATGAGATTCAATAGCTTTCATCTTTCTCATAATAAAATTATAATGGCGTGGCATGATGACTACAGTCTCATTATAAGAGTAATCTAAATCTAGATTTCTACCGAAATAGTGATTTCCTGAATGATATGTAATTACTGTACACATATGTACACCTCCTTCTTAATTAATATTATAACCTTTATGTGACGTTATTTTTAAAATTTGTGACGATTTGAATAAAAAAGCACTCCAACTTGGAGTGCTAAATTAGGTACATTGCAACAAAAGTTATCTATCCATTTAAATACGAAGTTCTATTAATATGATATTAAAGTATTTTTTATGAGTAAATACGATAAAACAATTTAAGATTTGTCTATAGAAGAAAAACTTTTTCAGTGTTCTTTAGTGCATAGTGTAAAATTTTTTGTGTAAATTCGTTTATCAGAATTTATGTCTGTTGTAATATTTTTCTATTATATATAGTATAATATAAAATATTATGAAATTTAATATATTTTCGAATTGAAAATAAAAACATGGCAGTCAAGACTGATATGTTTTTTTCATCCATCATAGCTTTTTTTATGTTATTCTCCAGACATAAATAATTCTTTATTTTTTTTCAGTAATAAAGACTCAACACTCTTATCTCTTAATCTTATTACAAAAGATCTCTATCATATTTTGTAATACGGCTTTACAAAAAGAACACCCGCTATACACAGCAGGTGTTCTTTAAACAATAACTCTAACTATAAGTCCTTGACTCTTAAGATTAATCCTCAAATTAAAAACATTAGAAGAAGACTGTGTAAGGTATGTTATATTTATATTCTACTTTTCAATAAATTATATCAATTTGTTTTTGTATGCTGATGCTTTTTGGACTATTTCGCCAACAAGTTCATAAACAGTTGTACAAAGATGCATATCTGAAGGTTTTCTTTTTCCATATTGAATAGAAACTTCATATCTATTTCTAGCAATCTCTACAGCACTTTTTTCATCCCCATTCTTTGTTAATAGCTCATATATTTCTTTATTAGCTTTAGAATATTCTTGTCCTGTTTTCTGCTTGTATTTTTCACCAAACTTCCTACAACATTCTTGTGAATCAACCATTTGAGGAATTTTCCCAAAATAACCATACATCCAAACTTCAAAGCAAGGATTAGACCACCCAACATGTATTCCTCTTTTTTTTGCATCTTCAATGATGTTATCAAATCTTGTTACCTGATCACGATCAAACACAATCCACGGTATACGATATTGCGGATCATTAGAAAATAATTCAACACACTTTTTAATAAGCTGGTCTGTCTTTTTTGCTTTTTCAACATGGATAATCAATTTATTTCTCATCCCCTCAGGCAAAGCATTTCGAAGGCCAATAAAATAATTTCGTTCAGTAGCATTTGTATCAGTTACAATTAAATAATATCCTAATGACGGAATTCTACTGTTAATACGACGAGATTTTCGTTTCCCATTTCTTTCTTTTCGTGTCATATTAATTCTCCTCTAATAGACCAATATTGTTCAATGTAGGAATAGCACCATATTTACCTAAAAGATAATTCTTCTCATAGCTTTCATCTTTTCTAATACGTGTACCTTTCTCATCCACAAAATCTACTAAAGAGTAAAGCGTAGAAACACCGTTCTTATCTTTTTCAGTAAACCAGATTTCATCTCTACGTAAAAGTTGATTTGATAACTGCCAAGTATCATGTGTAGTAAAAATCAATTGTGCATTATTCACATTAACCTTCGGATTATAAAATGTTAGAATGATATTTCTAACTAACAATGGATGTAATCTAGCATTTAATTCATCTACAAATAATATACTTCCTTTTTTCAATACAGACTGTAATTCAGAATAAAGAGCGAACATCTTTAATGTTCCTGCAGATTCAGAAGATAAAGGAATCTTTGCCAATTCTTCTGAATTGAGTTTTTTATGTAATGCATCAATAGTATATCTTTCTGCCTTATCATTATCAGGAGATGGTATTTTATTAACTTCAAATCCTTTAATTTGATCATCGAATGAAGAAAAGAAATTTACTACATCATCTTGTACACTCGCATCTTCTACAAAGCCAGACGGCAACATTCTTGATAAGAAGAAATTGCTAACCGCATTACCAAAATCCGCAAATTCATTTTCTTTAAACCAATCACGTACCATTTTACATTCATTAATTTTTAGCTTAGCTCCTAATGATGCTACTAGAACTTGTTGCTCTAAAGCAATCTTAATATTATCACGACTCTTTTTTGAGATACCTGATAAATCAAGTGTGTCTTTATCACGATAAAATATAGTTTTAGATTTTTCAGAGTTAGCTACCCTATAATTCAGCCATTCTTCAGTAACACCTTCTATACCAAGACAGAATCCATAATTATATACATATTCTGATTGATCTTTTGGAAGAGTAAAATACACTTCAAAAGTTGTATCCTCTGCTTCTGATTTACTATCAAATAAAAATGGAGAAGGACGTACTTCATCATATTCTTTTCTATCATCACCATAATTAAATGAATTTAAGACATACTTTGACATGAATGCAAATGCGCTATACACATTAGATTTACCACTAGCATTTGCGCCATAGATTGCCGCTACTGGAAGAATCTTTTCTCCATTTACTTTTTCAACTCTTTCAGAGAACTCAGTAATATTTGTAGCAGATAGATCTAAAGTTGTTTCGTCCCGAAACGACTTATAGTTTTTAAAATCAAACTGTATTAACATGATACTTCACCCCATCTTATATTCTTATATACTATTATATACGTCTCTTTTCTCACATTAAATACTAAATGAGAATTTTTCTCATTAATATAGATATTACTAAATATATATTTATAAATAATTCATTCTATTGAGAGTAATCCTCATTATATCAGTAGAAGACTTTCAGTCAGATTATTCATTTAGGATTACTACTTTTTAATGTTGACCTAAAATAAAAATATGATACTATATAGACAACTTCTCCCTCAGGCCTCTGTGGAAACACATGCACACTTGAGGGCGTTTTGTTTTTTATTCATTAAACACAAAAGGACACCCGTTTTAAGCGGGGGCCTTTAAACGATTGTTAGTGTGGCATCAGTGAAACTGACCACGCCACCTACAAAATATTTAATGAATCATACGTTGCTACTTGTGCACTGATAACAATAAAAACATACAACAGAACAATCTGCTTAAAGAAAGTCTAATGTTTTCATGTTACTTTACCTTTATATCTCTTCTTTAAAAGAAGATACACAATGGCAATCATACTGCTTATGATTGCTGTTACAAAGAAGGAATCTAATCCAAATGTTTTATGGTTATAGATTAACTTGTAATAAATACTCCATACATACATATGCATGAAGTATATGACTGTACTCATTTTTCTTATGAATGGGTAAACAATGGAGTCTTTAAATGAAATAGATGAAACTATTCCAAATAGTCCTATCGATGATAATGAGATTAATATTGAACTTATATGAGGTTGTGTTATTAACACGTTAATAATATATCCTGCTAACAATAGAATCCAGCAATAAGAGCTTTTTAATGATTTCTTAGAAAACATCATTCCCATTGGAATATAGAACATGCCACTAAATATTCTTCCTGAACTAATAGTTAGACTTAGTATTCTTTTGATAACATTGATGATCATAACTTCTTGACCAGTATAATCTGATATATAAGTGAGGCCTATTCCTAGTAGGAATAGAATGACACCTATTATTGTTATTGTTTTTAATGATTGTTTTCTTTTTAATAAGAAGATAATAAACAATAATGAATATATCGTAGAAAGAAGATACCATAATGGCCATGAGTTATATTGTTGTCCTACTAGGAATAGTCCTCTTAGATAGAGATATATGGACATTAATGGAGTACTTTTATCTAAGATAAAACCAATTATTGCAAGTGGAAGATAGATGATATTCCATATTAAGTAGAGTTTCACTATTCTTATTAGATAGTTTTTAATTATGTCTATGTTTTCTTCTTTATGTAGTGGTAATTGTAATTTTTTAGCTAACAAGAAGCCTGAGGCTATAAAGAAGAATGGGACTGCCATGTTTACAAAGCTATCGTATAGTTCATTAATAATAGTTAGTTTTGATTGTTCTAGTGTTATTGTGTGTAGGGCTACCACACAAAATGCCATAATGAGTTTCCATAGATCTATGGAGTTATATCGTTTTGCATTCATGTTTTTCCTCCGGTTGCCCTTCTAAAGAAATTGTCCTTGTTTTATTCTACTATATTATTTATTTGAAATCTAATTTTAGTGGATGTTTGGGGATATATTATAAAAGAACTGATATCAACTAGTGATATCAGTTCTTTCTGATTAAATATACAGCTATTACATTGAATCATACAATTGATCAATTTCATCTAATTCTTTTTGAAGTCTTTCACTGATTTCATTTTCTACAAATTCTTGCTTGATTTTAGTGATAAATCTTATATCCAGGAACAAATGAGAAACTGTATTTAGTAAACCGCCTATATCTAGCGATTTAGGATTTTTTGTTATAGCAGCATTAATAATAGCGCTTGTTGATGCAATAGAGTTAGAGATTAATAATATCTTACGGGTTCTAACTTTGTATAGATCCACATCTTCATCAGGCTTTTTATACAATCCGTGTACAAAAGCGATGATCATATCAAAAAAACGTGATACAGCGGCAGATGTACCCACAATTTTAACATCTCTTGAAAAGCACAATGCATCATAATTTTCTCTGTATAATTTACTTGCAAGCTCTTTATTAAAAATCTCCAGCACTGGAACAGGCAACCCTAATTTGGTATTCTTGTCAGACTTTAGGTGTTGTGATTGTGCAAATATAGCAGCCGCAAGATTAAGTTTATTTTCCATTGTTATATCATAAGATTCTTGAAACATCTTTGATAAGGGAACAATTTCATGTGTAATTTTCATATTTTTGGCATGTGTTTTTGGATCATGTCTAATGATTCTATTTGTTTGCAAATTATCGAAAGTAATACAGTCAGTAAGTATGTTCGCTGTTCCAAAAATCCAGCCAAGGATAGGATCATGTCCTAATGTATGGAGTCTATGATATCTTCCTTCCATATGGATTCCCTGCTTAGCAGATCCTTTGGTAATATCATAGGGGACTGTTTGATATAGTATTTCTATCCACTTACCTGCATCATTCTTCTTTAATTTCTTATCTCTGTACTTATCATTTGCTTCTCGATGTGCTTTTTTTATTGATTTGTCATTATGATCAAGTCTATCCTTTGGATCAAAGCTTTTTCCATATTCGAACTTATTAGCAATATATGGGAATAATAATGTCTTAGTAACCTGTAATACAATCGCAACTGTCAAGACTGCTAAATCTGTTTTATTACCAATTGATGTTTTCTTAGAGAATTTTTCATTTATTTCATCTAATTCATCAAATACTGATTGGATTTCATCAGGTGTCATGAAATCTTCGATTTCAACGACATCTGTGTATTTTGAATGAGCTTGTTCTACAATTTCTTCCCATGATTCTAATTTTGGAGAATGTTCGAGTTTTCTTGTTTTCTCCTTTATTTTTTTAGATAGATCGTCTACTTCTTTTTTCTTATTTAATGAACACAATAGTTTTTGTGATGATGTTATGTTTTCATCTGATTGATTTCTAATAGCTTTCATTATTGGATCATTAAGCAAGTCACTAGAAGCATCTAGATTCATTTTTAAGACCTTATTGATGTCTAATTCTTCTTTAGAATACTGAAATTGTCCCATATCAATTTCTCCTTAAGCTTCTACTCCTAAATCATGCTGTAAATCTTTGATGGCTGCTTTTAACATAAGGTTAAGTCCGTTTAAGTAATCAAATCTTTCCTTATCAGCATCAGCTTCTTCTTTAAGAGCTTTGCAAATAGCTGTTTGTTTAGCTAATGCTTCTTTATATACTAATTCTTTTGCTTCTCGTAATTTTTTATTTTTGGCACGGGATGTAGCCAAAGCTGCACCAGTACCAAGAACAACAGCCGGAGCAGCTAATACAGCGATACCGGCAGCCATACCTCCTCCGATGAGTCCTCCTGCTGTAGCTAACCCACTTGTAATACCTGCCGCACTTAGACCGACAGTTCCTCCAAAATATAATCCTGCAAATCCTAGTACTCCTCCTGCTCCTGCTCCTAGTGCACCAGCAATGGTTTCACTAAATGGTGAATTGGTTAGATTTCTTCCTTTATCATGTAAGGCTTCGTTTGCTTCTACAATAACGTTTTCGACTGCCTTTAATGATTCTTGATTTTTAAATTTCATTTCTTTTTTGTTTTTTACATATTCTCCCATGTTTATGTCTCTCCTTCTAAAATACTTTTAAGAATGGCTTTCTTATGATTTCTACTAGATAATAACATCACTAATGACCCACTGATGTGTCCCAGTAAAAATATATTTGTTAAAATTACTGATTGAATATGAGATGAAAGCAATAAGTTAATAATAAGAGAAAGAAAAGATAATAGGTAAGATGTGTGCTCAATCCTACAACATTTCTGATGCTTAATTTATAGAACTGATAGTAGAAACAAGAAGATTGAGGAGCTTTTAAAACAGTAAACTGTGATTTAAATGAAGAAAGCAACAATCAATAGCAAAGCTAAAACAGCTACAAACGTTAAGACATAAAAAAAGCAGCCACACCTAATGGTAGATGTGGCTGTAATCGTTTGCCGCGCACAGCGCGGAGAACTATTCACTCTGTGTAGTCAGCAGTCTTACTATTTTGTTTTCTTCCCCATTCGTTCTATTGCTCCCGCAATAAGGACGGGAATGATTGCAAAAAAGATTGATCCCTTTTCTCCCCAGATTAGTAATACTACCGCAAGTACAATTGAAATAACTGCTAATACAACTGCTATTAGATGATACACTTTATAGTTCATATTATTACTCCTATCTGTTAAAAGTATTGAAATATAATCTTGTAGAAATGATCATAGAAATGACTGATATAAATGCAATTATAATACAGCTTATAACAATCAATAACAAAGCATTCGCATGACTGATCCAAGAAACAAACATTATACCTAAAGCTGTTTTCTGTATAATATAGACCATTCCCATGATGAGAACTAAAACCAATATATTTACAATTGTACTCCCAAATGAGCCAAAAGCATAAACTGCCGGGAGTAAGAATATGACATACATAATACCAATCAATAAGCCAACCATTGAAATAGATATATGTATCTGTAGACTGAATTGCTGAAAAATAAGAGCTGTAACAACACTTAAAATGAAAGTAATAAGACTAACAAATACAATTAAAGAAATACAGAAAATATATCTAGCTAGAACTATGTTCTTTTTAGTAATTGGGAAAACACCAACATATCTATTCCAGCCATTTTCATCATCAGCAACTAATAAACCAGTTGGAATAGATGCTAATCCAATTGGAATCATTACCGATAGAAATATCGTGCCAGACTCTCTACCAAAAATTGTTACCAGTAGCAATACAAGTGCAATGAGTATCCTGTTTACTACACCTACTTTATTTAAGATAAGCTGAAAATCTTTATAAAGAAGTCCGATCATCCATCTTCACTCCCTTTGCTAAAAATAACAATATTTCTTCTAATGACGCATAATGATTATTTTCATTTTCTTCTTGTGATATATCAACGAGATATTGAACAGTGTTATCTTGGTATAATTTATATTTAATAGTATTCAAAGATAAACCACTAATATCAGACTTAATTATAAAACGATTAAGTAATTCACTTCTTTCACCTTTTAATAAAATATTACCATTTTCAATAAAAACAAAATAATCAGCAACCCTTTCTAAATCACTTAAGATATGAGACGACAACAATACTGTCATTTTATTTTCTTTTACAAACCCCTCTAACAAAGATAAAATCTCTTTCCTTACAATAGGATCAAGACCACTTGTTGCTTCATCCGCAATTAAGAGGCGAGGATGATGAGACAATGCTGAAGCAAAATTCAGTTTTACTAGCATCCCTCTTGAGAAATTCTTTATAGCCTTATTGGTAGGTAAAGAAAAATGATCAATTAAATAATGATACAGTTCTTTATCCCAATTGGGATAAATACCCTCTAGCATCTTTTCAACTTGTAAGACTGAGAATGAATCAGGAAAATAATTTTGTTCTAAGATTACACCTAAGTTAAGTTTTATTCGATATTCATCTTTAGAATAATCTAGTCCTAATATTTTAATACTACCTAATTCACTTTTTATTTGATTTAACAGTAGATTCAAAAAGGTAGACTTACCTGCTCCATTTTCTCCTATTAAACCAACTATAAGACCTTCATTAATTATTAAATTGTTAATCTGTAGTTGAAAATCTTCGTACTTCTTACTTATGTTTAGCACTTCTATTACTGGTTTTGTATTCATTTTATACCTCGCTAAGATTGCAATATCATATATACAATCGTTAATCTATTTCTATTTAATATGATTAACGTGAACAATATGTTTTATCCTTTTAGATACATTGACTTTCTTTAGCTTAATAAATAGTAAATCCATTACAATATAATTGTCTAAACTACTGAGTTAAGTATGTTAATTTGTTGCTACAGAACACCTCCTATTATTAATTATCTTATGTATACTTTGAGTCATGTACTCTAGTATCTATTATATCAATATATTTTTAGAAATATATATTATTGGTGGATGAGAGAAAAAAGAGCTAATTTATCAGCAAGTAATTATTTTTTCATAGTTTAATTAATCTAATATTCATATCAAAAAAGGCTGCTTTCAAAATGAAGACAGCCCTATGACATGTATTTTATTTTATTCATTTGTTATAAGAAAAATATACATTATTGCCCTTAATAATTTCATATAGACACAACTCTAATTGATGAATAAAATTTATCAAAAGATTCAAACTCTAATAAAAATTATCATTAATACCATTTATTATCATCCATATTAATATATTTTTCATAATCTTTTTTTATAGCACTAATTACATCTAGCAATCCCTTAAAACCACTAAAATTAATACTTCTATAATGTGACAATACATATCTAGATAATTCGTCTTTGCTCATAACATTTGTTTCGCCTTTTTTTGGACTTCTTTTAAAAGACTTACCATTAATTTTTCCATCGAGAAATTCTTTACTGAACAAGTCCTCAATCTCCATTTCCTCCACCCCAGGCTCTAGAGGAAATGTTGCTAAATATAGATTTTCAACTAATCTAATATAATTATAATCATTAAAAAAAGCTTTCTCATGATCTGTTAGATTTTTATAATGCTCATCTCGATAACTCTGTAAAAATTTATTTAGAGGTTTTCCATTAGTTTGCTCATTATCCATTAATAAAATAACAGGTGCGTTTGGTTTACGTCGCATTTTAGATTTAAGAATAGAGCATAGATTTGCATATCCATTTCTGCCAGTATATAACAATGCAATAATATTAAATGAATCGGCCCCATATTGCATAAAATCTAAAAAGTATTCATATTTTTTATTTCTTGATCCAAATAATATTTTATATTCAAATTTACCATTTTCATTTTTTTCAATTAAATCATCATATTGAATATATAATTTCTTTAAAGCCGCCTTTATATATCTTGAGTCAGTTTTACCTTCTGTGTATATTACAGGTCTATCATTTCCTAAAAATAATTTATAAAATAAGAATTGCTGATAAGCTTTCTCTCTAACATTTAATTTTTCTAAATGCTTTCCTTTAGAAGTATTATTAACTATATTATTATACTTATCAAATTGATTAATAAATGCGAATCTCCCTTCTAATTGATCCATTGTTCCTATTTTATTATCTATAACAAAACCGCCTGTGCTATAAAGATTTTGTGCCATTGCTCTTGTTTCTTTAATAAAAGTTTTATCTGCGTTTAATTTTTTGTTTACAATAACACCAGTCACTTCCTGCTTACTTGAATTAAAACAAACTCTAGTTTTCTTTGTATTAATTTCAAAGCCGAGTCTACTTAGAGTTTCACTTAAATCACAAATAAATTTTTCAATCTCTACAAGAGAATAATTAATGTTCGTAGAAAAAGTCATATCATCAGCATATCTTGTATAATAAAGCTTGTACTGCTTACAAAGCTTTAGAATATGATAATCAATAATTTGTCCAATCATATTTGCAATAACAGGTGATGTAGGAGCACCTTGTGGTAACTTACCTTGATAGCATGTTAACTGTGCAATCATTGTTGCTACTTTATTGTTTAACTTATAGAATTTATTATTTTCAAAATAACCTTTTACTCTTCCAAAATGGATAGTACCAAAAAAATCAGAAATATCTACATTTATTATTACTCTTTTATTTCTATGATATCTCGCATTTGTAATAATACCTTTATTTTTAATAAACCCTTGCGCAACATTATTTGAATTAATCTCCAAATAATCCTCATTAAGCACTTCAGCTAATTTTTTCTGTATTCTTTTCAATTGAGCACAAGGAACTAATATTTGTCTTTCAGAGCCATCTTTCTTTGGTATTACGAATGATGAATATCTCATTGTTTCTGGCAATACGTACAAACAATAAGTTAGTACTTTAACCTTCACATCAAGTAATTGTGCTAAATCCTTTCGATTTTTTACATCTTTTAATCGCATAAATTTTTCCTCAAAAAAAAGCGCATGATAACTCATTATAAAACAACAAAACACGTGAATATTCTAAAAAGTGCTTATAAATATATTCTGAAAGGGCGTGCTATAAAGCATAATATTAAAAATTATTTAAACAGTCGTCGAGTACCCTTTCCGCCAAGACTCACGATTCATGAGTCAAAAGATCTAATCATGCGCATACCTTGTCATATTGTTTATTTACATTACCAATCTACAGTAATTTTATCAATTTAATGTTCTAAATCACCTTCCATATCAAAATATTTCTATACCTTTCTTTAATTTAATATTACTAAATAATCTTCTCATTTCAAAAATAAATATTATTTTTTAAAAAAATGTTTTATTAATGCAAATTACTTCTATCAAGTTTTCAATCCGATAGAAAAATACAGATACAAGAATTATTGCTATCTTAATCTGTATTCTAATAAAAAGATTGATACTTTTATGATTGTTATTCAACTAAAAGTATGGAATATTTTAATGAATTGAGAAAATAAAAGAGCTAGCAAGATTGTATCTTGCTAGCTTTGTTACATAGAAAAATGAATTTTATTCTTTTCAGAGCTTAAATCTAACTGTCTCATAAAAATATTATTTTTTAGAAGTATATTCATTTTTGGAAAAAACTAGCAAAGGTTCAATATCTTTAACTGGCTCTTTAGAATATAACCCCCAAAACTCGTTAGTACTATTAATCAATTTTTCTACAAATACATTATAAATACATATACAATTATCATCTTTCTTCATAACAAATAATTTATTATTTATATCAACAATCAGTTTACAACACTGTCTAAAACTTCCCTCACCACTCTTTAAATAGTCAAAGTGAATCTGATACCTTTTCAATAAATCAATCATATCTTCTATTCTTAAATAAATATCTTTGTAAGCTAAATCATTACGAACATTTTTATTAAAAATAAAATCGAGATTTCCATATGAAAAATCCAATTCATTGAAAGATATTTCAAGTATTTTTTCAAGGTTATTAATATATTGTTTGAAACTATTCTTCGCTGTTTCAATTACATGATCACAATTCTTTTCAGAATCATCTTTTCCATTTTCTTTCAACCACTTCTTTAATTCATTGCGTGCTATTCTTCTTTCATCAGACTGGAACTCATTCATATTTCTAAGTATTAAATCTAGTGGTTGATCAAAGCATAATGGTTTAATCTTTAAAAAAGCATCAATATATACTGTTGAGCTTGATATAAATTTCTCCATAGCCAATCTTTTTTCAAAGAAATACTCAATCAATGACATAATTAATCCTAGAATAGAACTACCAAAAATAGCCAAAGATATATCATATACTTTTGAACACTGGTTTTTTGAAATAACTAAAACAACTATTATACTCAAAACAGTTAATAATCCTGTTATAAAAACCAACCATTTTTTTCCTCTCACGTATTCCCACTTCCTAAAATATTAGTTTATTTTTGTTCAATGATAAATTATCACGTATTATATTTTTCCTATTAAAATACATGTCTTTCTTTATGATTTTATTGTTATTATCATTGATAAAAGAACATTCATTGTTCTATGTGATCTCTCGATAGCAAACCCTAGGAAAAACTAAAGTTTAAATTAATCCAATTTATCTCAAACATCTAAGTAAAAACATAAAAGTAAATATAAATCCTGATAGAATCACATTACTACTAACTTCACTCATACTAAGTGAATTAAATTAATCAATATAAAGATCAATCTATTGTATTACTCGCATAAACACACTCACTAGTGATTAAAGATTAGATGATGATCAGTGGTATCATCATCTATTAGATTTTCTATTTATAACTCTTCTAATTTATCAACTTCCTCTTCGATACAATCTATAAAGATACTAAGATCTAAACCTCCTAGCAGATTAGATTTCTTATTTCCCTCATAATAATATCTCCAATCCTCAAATGCATTATCATACTCTCTTAAACACTCATCTAATGTTATAAAATCATAAGATAACTTAGAACGTTTATTATATTCTTCACATTTATTCTCATAATTTCTTATGATTGATTTCTTTATACTATCATCTACTTTTTCAAATAAAGATACCAAACTATGGCCTGTAGTATCATCACATAAAAGAGCTTTTAAATACAGTTCACATGATAAAGATAAATTCGTAGTATATGCTGGACCATATTCTAATAAAGTCGCACCATTCTTACTTATTAATGTATTAAATGATTTGCTGCTTCTTTAAATCCTGAAGCATTGAAAGCTATGTCTCTTCTTTTAGATATTTAGATTCATCTCCTCTTTTAAGAAATTGACTATTCTTTTGAATAGAATTATAAAGTGAAAAATAGCAATTCGGTCTAATTTAAATAATAAATTGACCTCTTTGTTACTTTGATTATAGACACTAAAACAAAAAATAGTAAAGTATTATTTTCTATTGATTACATCGACATAATTTCAAAAATAGTATGTAAGCATGTATTAAAACCATAAGAAGATTTTTTTCTTTTATGCTGTATTTTCCATTACTTTTTATATGTGTCTAAACGTTTTACATGTAATAGAAAACGGACAATAAAAAAATTCTAAAAAAATTTTGAATTTCTTTGATTAATTTATAATACAAATTCAGAAAACATATTAATTGCATGTGAATTAATGGTTAGTTGTTATGTGAATCTTGGGTATATTTTGATACAAATACTGACTCTGCTGAGCGATAATAAATGATCTATAAAAGAAAAAAGGGCTATCTTCAAAATGAAGACAGCCCTATACTACATATTTAATTTTATTAAATTTTTATATAAGTGAATAGCTATATTCATATTAATGTTTACATAATAGAAGATAGCGTCAAGAATTTTGTGTAAATTCTAATTCCTTTATTAAATGATTTCTGCAACAAAAACAATCACAAAGGAGTATACCTTTTTTGTCTATCAGCCAATCTATACAACAGACATAAATTCTGATAAACGAATTTACACAAAAAAATTTTACACTATGTTCTAACATTATCTTAACCATATAAATTTGCATTCAATTATATATACCTTACCTTTCTAAATTTCATTTATAACCATTTCCATGTTAATCAGTTTTAAAAACAATTTTCATCAACCACATTATATCATAAGAAATTAAAATCAAGGATATAAACATTACAACAAAAGAACATAAATATAAACATACAAAAATCTTAATATATTGAAAATTAATAAATTCTAGAATTTTATAGATATAATGTAAAATAATATTAAATAGACCTACATACAAGCAAGTCTTATTTGATTTTTTAAATCGATCCAAATATCCATATTTTGATAACCTTTTTACTTTTTCGTGATCAATTAATGCAATTATAATTGTTACAACAGTAAGTACAATTGCAAGAATATCCACTGATAATGTATACATATCATTTTCAATTTTCATAACAAACTTTGAACAATCAAATTTATATAATGCCACAAAAAATAGACTTATGTATTTTGTATAAGTTCGCATATTTCATATTTCTTATTTGAATATTTAGATTTTATCAACTCATACATAGTTTTATACTTTGAAAAGTCATGCTCATTGTATTCTATTTTGTCTTTATATCTATATTCTAATAAATTAAAACGTTCTTTTTTTTCACCTTTATTTTTTGCATCTATATGAAAACTTTTTAGCAGTTTATACTTACTGGTTATATCATTAAACACCGTCAGTACTCGCCTATTATCATCAAATGCCGATTTATTTCTATCAATACATAATTTACATGTCATTTGCATAGATTTTTTGTTTTGAATATCATTAAATACATCTCTATTTAGATGAATACTGCTCAAAATTTCATCTGAAGGAACTGCATAACTAAATTCAATATTACTAATAATATCTTTTTTCATAATTGTTTTAATAATATCTTTAGATAAAATATTAGCAAAACTCACATTTGTGATATCCTTTTTATATTTATCAATCAAGAGCTTTTTTACAGCCGTTCCATATCCAATACCTTCAGAACTGCATATTGTAGCAATACAAGTGTTAAAGTCCATATAAAAATATAATATTGTATTAAGTTGTTGATTCTCTTTAATATTAATTGGTCCACTTTTAAAAGTATCTTTATCCCTTATTTCAATCGCATTATTCATATTTGCTTTACCGATTTTTAAAAACATTTCTTCCTGATTAAAAATCATAAAATCATAATAATACAATCCATCCAATTCACATGTTTTATAAACATCAACCGATCTTGTATGATTATATATATCTTCAAACATTTGATATATTTCATTATTATTTAAAGCAATTTCAGATTTGTCTTTCTTCTTTTTAACAACTAACTCATAATAATAAATATTCTTTTCCATTTAAACACCTCTTTTCAAGAACGAATCAAATCAAAACAGTCTTATTAATCATCTATTGCATTTTTACTCAATTTAAGAAAAGTGTTGCTTTGGGTAATCTTATTCAGCAAAAATACCATAACGATATTCGTAATATGCTTCCTTAAGTGAAATAGGCATAGGTGTAGCTCTTACCATTTCATTACTGAAAGCCTCAGTATCCATCATCATTCTTAGAATCTCAGATGCCATTTCCTTTCTCTTGAATGTATACTTAGCCTGCTCCTTAAGAAGCAGGAAATCTAGATAACCTTGTATGTATCTGGTTCCAATGCCTCTTGTTGTCTGTATCATTGAGCTTACTTCTGTCATCATCTCATTGACAGCTCCTAATGATTTACCATCATCAGTAAGATATCGTTTCTCTAAAGGAGATGTCTTTATCTTATTGTTTACTGCTTCAAGATAGTTGGCAAACTGCTGTATGCTTGCCTTTGAATCTGGTATGAACTCTTCCACATCCTTAAAGTAGTCTTTATTCGCCTTATATTTATCGAATGACTCACTTCCAAGACCTGACACCTGCATCATCATATGATCATTTTCATCTGTAGCACAGACAATGGCAACCTTGTGATGAGATATTCCTCTATATGCAGCCTGTTTACCTCTTTTCTTTGAGTATCTAGGCATATTCTGAGGGCGTGTTCCCTTTAGGTTGATACTTTTATACTGTGTATCTATTTCAACTTCACCAGATAATTTCTGATGACCTATGATTTCAGATGCTACATGATAAAGTTTATGACGCATATAGAAGCAGGTTGTCTTGCTTGTCCCCAAGACTTGAGCTTCACCCTCTAGAGGCATTTTATATAGTTCCAGTTCAATGAAGTGAAGCCACTGGTCCAAAGTAAAATGAGACCAGTAGAATAAGGTGTTGGTTCTATCACTAAAAGACTTGTGACAGTCAAGACAGATATATCTCTGATGTCCGTTCTTATCTTTTCCATTCTTCTTGAAATGAACTGAACCACATATAGGGCATGCCTTATGAGATGGATCAATGTCTTCATCATCCTGTTCATATAATGATTCGATAAGTTTATTTACATAATCCTTATCCTTAGATCTTAAATAGTTTTTACCTGGTTTTCAGTTATCATAGCACTCACCTGACCTTTTAAGATCATTTTACAATTATTTAAAAAATCATGACTTAAGTTAGGTGGCTATAAAGTAGAAATCAGGTGTTAAGCTAAATTTAATGATCTAGTAGCAACATTTTTCTTAAACTTAGCGATTTTATTTACACTATCTGTTTTCTCTCACCACCATAGATGTATAGTAAAGTTTTAATTCATTAAGTTTTCTTTTTTCTTCAAAAAAATTTATTCGTTAATAAATTTTTTTACTCTCTTTCAGCAATAATTCAAAATGCTTTTTATATCTTTTGATTATCTCATCTCCATCGTACACTTTGCTACCAAAGTAAATTGGATGATAATCAATAGATGTTTCTGAATTATTAGTATCATCTTTATATACAAGGCCTGTAAGAACGACTGTATTGCCAATTATTGTATAATAACTGTCTGATTTGTTTTTGTATTCATAAATACTTAATTCTTGTATACTTCCTTTTCTATGCAAATTCTTCCATATTTTTATACAATCATCTAAAGTTGACAAATATTCACTCGTCTCGTTTTCCATTTTTCTAATTAATATTTCTAATTTTTTTATTCGAATAGAAGGATTCCCTAATAATTCATTTTGAAAGATAGTAGCCCATGTAAAAGAGTTTACAGTATATAAAGAAATATTATCTGACTTTAACATATCTTCCAATAAATCTTCATCACGAGCACATACATGCACTTTTTCTTTGACCTTTTTCTTTGTTCCACAATAGTACGAAACAACTGAACAAATAATAGAAATTGTAACTGATATTATAAAGTAATAATAATTTTCTAAATTCATTATCCTTTCACTCCTTTTTTTATTGCTACGAATTATCAGATTAATTATGCTGTTGTTAATGAAATCAATCACATCAATCATATTTCTTAAATAATTAACTTCAAGATTCATAGTGCAAAATTTTTTGTGTAAATTCGTTTTGTCGAATTTTATTTAACGTTATTCAATAGACAAAAAAGGTATATTCCTTGTAGAATGATTTCTGCAAACAAAACAACCACAAAGGAGTATACCCATGAATCATTTTACTACATTGCTTATCAGAAATCTATTAAATAACGAACACAATCTTCCTGAATTTGAAAGCGTTCTTTCTGAAGTATTCCGTCAGCAGCTCGAAGAAGCGGTCAATGACGTCCTGAACTATGAGCTGGAGCAGTTCCTTGGTTATGAAAGATACAAGCATACCAATGAAAAGGGTTCAAGAAACGGATTCAAGCCTGAAAGAAAAATAGATACGAAATACGGTCCCATTACAATCAGGATGCCCAGAGACCGTCTTGGCCTTTTTGTGTCTTCACTGATTCCTGCCTACATGAGACGTACTCAGGAGACTGAAAATTCAATCATCGATCTGTTTGATCTTGGACTCACAAACAGCGTAATCACCGAAGCAGTCGAGAAGATGTTTGGTGCAAAGGTTTCCAGAGGAACCGTATCAAACATCACAAACAGAATCATATCCAATATAGACTCATTCAAAAATCGACATCTCGCAAAGGAATATGCTGTTGTCTATGTCGATGCGACAATGATGCCTCTAAGACGTGATACAGTCCAGAAGGAGGCAGTACACATCGCACTGGGAATTCGCACCGATGGAACAAAGGAAATCATTGACTATTCCATTGCACCCAGTGAATCAAAATCAAACTGGAAGGAAATGATTGAATCAATCAGGGAACGTGGCGTAGAGCGTGTTGCGCTCTTCTGCACCGATGGATTGAACGGGATGGAAGAGGTAATAGCTTCCGTCTATCCCATGTCAAGAATTCAGAGATGCCTGCTACATGTGCAAAGAAACATCAGCAGTAAGTGCAGAGCCAGTGATCGTGCAGAAATCACTGAAGACTTCAAGGCTGTCTATACTGCTGCTGACAAGAACGCTGCACAGGATCAGCTGGCAAACTTCAACAGGAAGTGGAGCAGAAAGTATCCCAAGATAATCGAGTCTCTCAAGAGCATCAACATGTTCACCTTCTATGATTTTCCAAGTGAAATAAGAAGTAGCATCTACACTACGAACATGATTGAAAGCTACGACAAGCAGCTCAAGCGTCACTTCAAGGCAAAGGAACAGTTTCCTACAGAACTGTCAGAAGAAAAGTTCCTTGTGTCACAGTTTGAACGATACAACGAGAAGTTCCTTAATCGCATACACAAGGGATTTGGGAAGGTCACTGACTTCTGGTTCAGTGAAGGTAGTGAGACCCATTTGTCCACTGAAGAGTAGTACTTCCATTACTGCATGCAGTAATGGAAGTACCAACATACAGAAATCATTTAATAAAGGAATTAGAATTTACACAAAATTCTTGACGCTATCTATCAATTTACTTTTTTAAATACAATTATTCATTTTATTATTTATCAAATATCATGATAAATATATATTAATTTTAAATCCAAAAAAATCAATTATTTTATGTACATGAAATAATTTAAATAATACTTTTCTTATCAAATCTAATAAAACACATATAATATATGTACCAATAATAGAAATTATGATAATAGTTATAATAATTATAAAGTTATATTTCACTATAGGTGCAAACAAATTTGTTATAATATTATAATATATTATTCGATGGCAATGAATAATATATACTGAAAAAGAGAACCCACTAAAATAACTAATGATATTGTAAATTTTCATGTTTTTTATGTTAATATTTATAAAAAGTAGTAATAAAATAATTGAAGATACTAAAGTGAATGGAGATATATAATCAATAAACCAATTTGGTTTTATATAGTCACCAATTAATTTAAATGAAATAATCTTTAATAAATAATTGAAACATAAGGAACAAATTAAAGAAAATACCAATATTATTATTTTTTTTCTAGTTGTGATAAATGGATTATATAATTTTATATATCCGCCAATCATATATAGATAAATAAGCCAGAAAGGACTATATCCAAAATTAATCTTAAATAAATCTGTATACAACAATACATTTTGAATAATACAAAAAAAGAAAAAAAGTATAATTAATAATTTTTTATATTTTTCTCTACTTAGATTAATTAAAAATAAATTAATATATTGCATTATAAAAAACAAAAAAACATAACAAGTTATATACCAATAATTACCACAAAGAAATGGAAACAATCCTTTAAAAACTTCTAAAATGCCTTTGTTTCTAAAACCTACTATATTAAAAATATAAAATACAAAAGTAATAGTAAAGCACCAAAATAATACACATAATAATAAATCTAAAATTCTTGAATAATTAATTGTTCTTTTTTCTATGTTTAAATAACCAGATAATAGTCCAAAAACATTAACAGAAGTATATAAAATTGTTAAAAATAACAGCACCGGAATATATTTAAGAGAAAAAACATTTAAGTTATCTATTACTCCACCTTGGTTTATAAAATGCAAACCTATTATTCCAAACATGGATAATATTCTAAGTAAATCTATTCCTATTATTCTCTTTTTCACAAAATCACCATACCATATATTATTAAGCATTATTATATAATTCGTTTTATTTCAATTTATTTAATAATCTCAAAATTATTTTTTTATATAACGGTAAAATATAACCATATTTTTCAAATAAATCATCAAAATCATAATTATCAGCTTCTTTAATAAAATGTTTTCTGCTAATTGGTTTTTTAACAGAAGATATTAAAGCAACATTATCTTTTATAGCGTGTTCATAAGAAACATGTATTTTAATAATATCATTACTTATTCTATCAAAATACTCTTGGCCTTTATCAGTATTTATTATTAACAAAGATACACCCTTGCCATCATTCATTTTAGGATCTATTTTATCTATTCCCCAAAAATCACCTAATGTTATATCTGATTTTCTTTTATCTCCTTTTGATTTACAATTATAACAAGAATTTCTTAAACAACTATTTAATAAAAAAGATTGCATATAGATATCTTTGTTATGATCCATTATATAGTTATGACTTTTGTATTTGAAAATAATATTAAACTTGTTCCATCCGTTATCTTTGTTACGAAAAGAAATAATACTAGGCTTTTCTTTATCTTTATTCTCCCTAAAATCTAAATATTTACTCCATATCTTTGGTGAAGGAACTCCATGACAAATTATATCTATTGTAATTAAATTATCATATTCTTTTCCTAAAAAATATTTTAACCCTCTTACTTGACAAGGTGTTCCAGAAAATAAAACTTTCTTGTTTAAAGATAAAAAATGTTTAACATCCTTATAAGAATTACCAATACTACTTTGAACATATTTAGAACCAAGAATCTTGATTAATTCACTTTCACTTTCAATATATATATGTTTAATACTCATTTTTTCATCAAAAGCAGCCCCAAAAACAACGCCATGTTCTTTTAAGACATTTTTCGCTATTACTCCAAATATACCACCAGATGAACTATTGTTTCTTAAATAATCATCCTTACTATAACATGCATATGAAATATTTTTATTATTACTTTGTTCTTCTTTATTAATAGGGCATTTATAATAACACATTCCACAATTTATGCATTTTGATTTATCAATTGTTGGATACAAAAACCCCTCTTCATCATCTTTCATTATTATTGCTCCCTTAGGACAAATATTTGAACACAATCCACAACCAGAACAATAATTTTTTTCTATTTTTTCTACAGTATTTTTGTTCATATATATCACATAATTATCTTAATACTTTCTTTAATTTTCTATTTATATTTAATAATATATCTTTTTCATAATTATTAAAGCAAAATAAATAAGCTATAACAAAATACATTGCTGAATAAATACCAGCATATACAACAATATATAAATAATTTCTAGTAAATACATAATGCTTTAATAAAGCTATCATTACTATAGGAATAAACAAAGGTATTATTAATCTAAAAATGTTCTTCCAAAAGGTTATAACATCTATTTTAATAATCTTATAATAATAAACATTCATAATTATTATATTAACAATAACCAAAGATATACAAGTTCCTAATGCACTACCAATCGGTCCAAATTTTTTTGCAAGAGGAATGCTTATTATAATATTTATTAAAGCCATAATAAATGTAACAAATGATTTAAATTTATATTTGTTTTGTGCTTGTAAAATAGTTAAACCCAAATTTTGAATTAAAGGAATTGTTAATGGAACAATTAGTAATAAAGCAACATAATATGAATTTATATATTCTTCTCCCACCCATAAAACAATAAAATCTTTTCCAAAAATAATCAATCCAGTTAACATTAAAAAGACTACATAAAATTGAATCCTTCCTACTTTTATAAATTCTTGAGTAATAACAGATGGCTTATTATTTGTTGTAACAAGTTTACTTATTTTAGGCAATAATACTCCATTTATAGCACCTGAAAAATTAATAAACAAATTGTTAAAAGATGTTGCTACAGTATATATAGAAATTGCAACCGTACTACAAACACTTCCAAGTATTATTTGATCAGTACTCCAATTTAATTTATCAACAACACTTGCAACAAAAATAAAGAAAGAATATGAGAACATGGTTTTAAATAATTCCCAATCAAAATTATATTTTTTAGATTTATAATTCAATTTTTTTCTACAATAAATATAATCAATAATATTACATACAATATTAATAAAGGCAACAACCATTGTCATAGCAATAGATTTGTATCCAAGTATTAGTAAAGGTAACATTATTATCGGATTTGATATAATGCGCGCAATCGTTAAGCTTCTTTGAAAAACAAATTTCTCATTTATTGTAATAATTGAATCATATAAAGACATTGGAAAATTAATACATAAATTAATTGTTAAAATAATTACCATTATTTTACATCTTTCAATCTCAAATGCTGTCATTGCCGATCCAAATATATTTTGGATATTAAAGTAAATAATTATGCACAAGAAAAGAGTTATAAAACTTATTATTTTATAAACTTTACTAAAAATACTATATATTTTATATTCTCCTTCTTCGTCATTTTTAGCACGACACTTTGATGCAAAAACTATTATTGCATTTCCAAACCCAAAATCAAATACAGCAAGATACTGCATAATTGAACTTACCATCGAATATAAGCCATACTCTGATTGTCCAATAGTTTTTAGCATAAAAGGAGTATATAGTAATGTAATAAGCATATTAATAAATATGCTTATATAAGATAAGACTGCTCCTTTTTTTCTCTCATTTTTCATTTAATACTCACCTATTCAAACTATCTTTTAAATACTTTAATGATTTATCTTTTTCATTGTTGATTATTTTTTTACATTTATCATAATCAATATTTTTATTTAATAAATCTTTTTCTACAATTTCATCTATTGAATTAATTTTTAAGCTGTTTAATTCAACCATTTTTAAAAGTGTATTTATTCTTCCTTCCATATGCTTTTTGTTGTTAATCATTCTATCTAATATTGCAAATTTTTTTTCAAATATGATAGAAAAAATACATGCATGGTACGAATCTGTTATAATGAATTCAGCATTTTTTATTAAACCAAGAAACTCATTTGGTCCACAAGAATAAATATCTTTATTATTCCTATCATTCATATAAATAATTTCAAAATTATTTCCAAATAATCTTTCTATGTTTTTTAATTTATCCCCTAAAACATAAACCAAAATATATTTTCTCTTAATTATTTTAGATTTAACTAAAGAATCCCATTCTTCTCTTGAAAGTAATAAAGTTGGATCCAGTACAACAGGACACTTTTTTCCAATCAACTTTTCTGTTAAAACTTGACCATCTTGTTCTCTTAGAGAAATGCTTTTAAAATTATTTAATCCCGTAATATATATTTCTTCATATTCTTTTGGAATGCTACTTACTCCATAACTAGCAGCATAAGCAATGTTTTTTTCTTTTTGAGAAAATTTTAATAAAGTATTGTCACCAAATTCATTAAAATGATAATTCCAAACTTGATCACTACCACATACAAAATATTCATATTTATCAACTTCTATCTTAGTATTGTTATAAATGTTTTTTGAGAAAGGAATCATTTTATTGAAATCTCTAAATTTTTTATTTCTTTTATATCTTCCAAGCCCCAAAAAAACTACAACATCTCTAAATAAAATTTTTATTCTATTTTTTACATTACAATTCATATACTTAAAGTTGATTGTTTCAACATCATATTTTAAAGATTTTAATACAGCATAAAGAGCATAATTTTGCAATCTATTTCCATAATTATAATCTCCTATAATTGTAACAATTCCTATTTTTTTCATTTTTTGCTCCTTTTATTTCATTTTTGTTATATCACTTATATCTTTCTCCCACCATTTACTATCTAATATTTCTTGAATTCGATTTTTATCAAATCTATACTTTATTATTTTACCAGGATTACCGACTACAATTGCATATGGGGGAACATCTTTTGTAATAATAGTTCCAGCACCAATTATTGCTCCTGTTCCAATTCTTACTCCATTAAGAATTATAGAATTACATCCAATCCACACATCGTTCTCTATTACAGTATCCTTATTATTAATATTAATATGATTAGTTATATCTTTGTTCCATGTTTTATCATATAAAATTGGATGTGTAGTAAATAGTTTATAGTCATGATTACCTGGTCCAATTACACAATTAGGACCTATTGAACAAAATGCACCTATTTTAGTGTTTTCATATATTTTTGTATCAAAACTTATATATGTAAATCTACCAATAGAAACCTTATTAGCAATGTAAACATTATTATATATTTTAACATTAGATTCTAGTTTTACATCGAAAGATACATTTTTGCTCATAATTTTACAATTTTTATTTTTAAATGTTAATAATAATCTTTTTATAATTCTTTTCATTTCATAGTCCTTTCATATTTATACAAGCGGGTCATCAATAAAATGGCCTGTATCAATTACTTGAATATTTCTTTTTGAAAGACGATATACTAACACTTTAGCCATTGGACCAGAGGATACTAAAACTATGTAATTTTCTATATTTTTAACATTTAGAACTTTTTTTTCAATATCATCTATTATTTTATAAGAATCATTGCAATTAGTTTTAATAAATATAGCTTTTTTATTATATTTTTTATTAAATATTTTTACCCATTTTTCATCATTGTGAATCAATACTATTTTTTCCTTTTCATCCCATAAACTGGAATAAATGTCATCTTTTCCTTTACCAAATACAAAAGCATCTCCATAAATTTCTTTCTTATTTTGCTTTATTCTAAATAGTAATCTAGGTTTTGCAAAACACATTGCTAATTCAATTCTATTTTTTAAAAACCAAAAAATATTATTTTTAAAAAAAGGGGGAATACATATTATATATTTATCTTTAAATTTATCATAATTTTCAAATATAGTTAGTAATTCTTTTCCAAGCTTTGGATCATATCCTTGATAATGTATCCCTTTTTTTGAAAACATTAATCTATATTCTCCATCTCCAAACCTTATCAATGACATTCTATTATTTTTAACAAAATCAATTAATTTTTTTTCAGAATAAATTGTTGTTTTTGTCTTAAAAGGTGATAAAAATAACAATAGATAACTATATATTATTAATATGATTTTTTTCATTACTTACTCCTTTTTTCAAATAATGATAAAACATGATTGGAAAAAGAATAATTGAGAACATACGCACAATATTATTAACTTTATATTCTTTAAATACATCATTATTTTTTATCTTAAACAATTTATTAATCGATAAAAATCTTGAATAACAAAGTACCCTTTTTTTAAACGAATTAAATTTATTACATGCTCCAGATAAATTAGATAAAGATGTCCCTTTAGGAGACGCCAACAAATATTTTGTACTATTTTTTGTATAACCATCTTCATAGTATTCGCTAATATATAATGGATAGTCTATTGTGGAAATATAATAATCCATATTATCCAAATAATCATATAAAATATTTTCTGGAATCAATTTTTCATTATCAAATTTAGGGAATTTAAATGATTTTATATATTCTGTTTTGATAATAATATATGTATCTCCAACATATTTATATCTACAATAAATATCTGCAAATTTACAACAAGTATTATCTCCAATTGTCCATTTGTTATTTTTAATACCTGCCGTTTTTGTTCTAGGCCCTACAACAGCCCAAATATCCTTTTTAAAGCTTTTTTTTATGTTGTTATTTATCATATAGATAGCATTATTTGATAATTCATCATCTGAATCAACACATATCATATATTCTGTTTTACAATTTTTTATCGCATTATTTATTGCAATATGCTTTCCAGAATTATTTTGATAAATATATTCAATTTTCATTGTTTTTTTCCATTTTTCTATTAATTCACAGGTATTATCCGAAGAGCCATCATCGATAACTAGCCAAACAAAATCATGATCAGATTGAGATTTTAGGCTATTATACAATTTTTCTAATTTTTTTGCTCTATTATAAGTTGGTGTAAATACTGTTATCATTTTAACCTCCTTATATTTAAATAATAATAATCTAATATATAGAAAAGTATTGAATTATAAAAACCAAAAATGAAAAAGACTGATTCGGATAAACCAATAATTAAAAGGGACATATAAACAATAACAATAAATCTATTAATATTATGTATATGGCAACATCTTATACTATTAATAAGTGTAATACTGAAAAATAATATTACAAATGATGAAAGTATTATTCCATAATTTACTAATAATGAAATATATGAATTATGCATAGAAGTATTAAAATTTAGATAATTATTAAGAAAAATATTATCAGAATTAATACCATGTCCAATCAATTGGATATTATTTTTCCCAATTTCCCACATTGTATTTCTCCCATTTAAATCAACACTTGAAAAGATATTATTAAAGTTGATTGATAATATAAAAACAATCAATATAAAACCAAAAAACAATCCTAAAGCATTTTTTTTGTTAGTGAAATCAATTTTCTTTAGAATAAAGTTAAAGATCAAAATAAACAATAATAATATGAACCCCATTCTAGAACCAGATATTATCAATCCAAAAATACATATTATCAATTTAAAAAGCCTTTTACTTTTTTTAGAATCATCAAGTATTAAAAAGTATGTCAAAGAAAACATGCTCATAGAAGATAATGTATTAGCATTTCCAGTTAATGAACCGACTAAGAAACCATATTTTGGATCTCCAACAGCAGATTGAATTAATCTAATTCCTCCAATATATAATTCCTGGACATAACTTTTACTGATTGGATCATATGACATACTTTTATTTCCAAAATAATAAACAATTAAACCATATAATATTAAAAAAATCGTAATATATGAAAAATTTTTAAAGACTTTTAAAAATATCTCTTCTTTTTTTTCTTGTGTAGAAATTATTAAAAATAATAGAATAATAGTCCCCCATACTAGTAGAGTGCTGCTAATATTTTTAATAAATAACGGATTGTATAGAGGTAAAAGAATAGAAATTATACTGCCTATAATGATAAAACAGAATAATGCTTTGTTAATTTTCGCTTTATTATTTTTATAATTTAATGCAAAACAAAGAATTAATAAAAGCATACAAACAATTGGAATATATTTACTATTAAATAATAACTGAGTGATTGTTAATAGTAATGTTATACTAAAAACGTTAAATTTTTCTAATTTATTCACATTGTTCAACTCCCAATTTTTTGTTTAATTTTTGACATAAATCTATATGGAATAAAAATAGTATTATATAACATAGTTCCCATTTTTTTACCATATTTATCATTCATCTTTTTTAATAGTTTAGCCCTCTTTATTTCCTCTTTATGTAACCATGAACCATCAAAGTGATGAATAGATACAGTATTTTTAGTGATTAAAAGTTCTTTCCCATAGCCTCCCTTAGGATTCATATAATCTGATGGATATATTGCTATTCCGTTTTTTTCTTCATATGTATTATTTAAGGAAAAGCCATTTTCTATTAATACTTTACTATTAACTATGGGACACGATATTGTATTTAGCTTGTTTTTATTACTTGTAAAATCTATATTATTATAGTCATCCAACATTTCTTTAATTATTTTATGTTTAGGGATAGCACCAAAACCTAGCCCAGTAGCAATTTTTCCTTCAGATTCAATACCGAAAAACACATCATTATTAATCAGTTTTTCAAATGATTTTATTACTTCAACATCAGTATCAAAATACAATCCACCATAATTATAAATAATATATAATCTTGCAACGTCAGTGAAGAAGGCGTATTTTTTAGCTTCATATGCGTCATGAGAAAATTTATTAATATTAATATTTAGATTTGATTCATTCCATTCTATTATCTCATAATCAGGGAAATACTTTTTCCAACTATCAATACATTTTTTTGCAATTGGAGGTAATGGAGCACCTCCAAACCAACAATAATGAATTTTTTTAGGTATATTATTCATAATTCTAATCACCTTCATATACATCTTTAATGATTTTTAAATATTTTTCTAAACTATTAATTTCTTTAAATCTACTAATAGAATTATTTGAATAATAACTATAATTTTTTTTATTTAAAATTAGTAAAATGTTATCGGCTAGTTCTTCATCTATGTCAGATAAAAAACCATTATATCCATTCTCAACAATATTAAGTAAACCATCAACAGGAGTAGCAACAATTGGTTTTCCAAAGCACTGTGCTTCCAAAGCGCACATTGGAGTGCCTTCGTATAATGATGTCATAATCAATATTTTAGAATTTTTTAATATGGGATAAGGGTTTGCTAAAAAACCAAAAAAAGTAATATTTGATTTAAACACTGATTTATTAACAATATTGGTTATTTTCAATCTATCCTCACCATCCCCCACGATTGCAACTGATATTTTATTATTTTTCTCGTATAATAATTCAATTATTTTAATTAAACGTTCAGGATTTTTAGGATAACCAATTCTACCTAAGAATACAACATCAAATTCTTTATCTATTTTTGATTCATTTGCTTTTAATTGTATATTCTTATCATCTATAACATTTGGCAATATAATACTCTTATTCATAACTTTTTTATGAAAATAATAACCATCTATTGAACTTTTCGATACCCATATAAATTTACTTATTCTTTTTGAGCAATAATTAAATAAAATTGTTTTTATATTTATCGTATTCATAATTTTATTATTTCCGTGAATATGAGATATAATCATACATCTACTGCTAAAAAAAGAAGAGATAACAGTTGCTTTATTATCATGAGCATGAATTATATCCGGTTTGTATTTATTAATAATTTTTTTTAGGTCATTAATTGAAATATTATTAATTGGAATATAATTAATTCCGTATGTCTTTAAATTATTTTCTATTGTGCCATTTGGTGAGCAATAGTATAATTCATAGTCATCTTTTATATTATTAATTATTGTGCAAGCAACATTCTCAGCACCAGAATAAAAATTACTTGACAGCAAATGAATAACTACTTTTTTTCTAAAATATATCTTTTTAATCTGTAATTGAATATTATCTAACAAATAATTATTTATTTCCTTTTTACTATAAAGTCCAAATCTTTTATAATCATTTTTAGCCAAATAAATCTTTTCAATAGATTCAACTAAAGATTTTTTATCATCAATATTAATTAAAAAGCCATTTTTATTATCTTTAATCAAATCTTTTTGTCCTCTACAATTTGTTGCTATAATTGGCAATCCAACATACATTGCTTCTATAACATTTAATGGTAATCCTTCTCTATATGAAGTAGCAAGTGCAAGATCTGAAATCTTTAACAATTTTGGGATGTCTTTTCTATATCCCAAAAAAATAATATTATTATCTAACTTCTTATCCTTAACAAGTTTTTGATAATACCCATTATATGAATCGACACCTGGAAGCAACACTTTAATATTTGAATACTTTTGTACTAATTGTTCCATTGCATTAATAATTAACAATTGATTTTTATTTTTGTTTAATTCAGCAGGATAAATCATTACAAAATCATTTTCTTTTAATCCTATTGATTCTTTCAATTCTTTTTTTTCTTTATCAGTCATTTCAAAATTAAATTTTTTCTCATCTATTCCAACACCAGGAACATATTGAATATCTTTGCATCTTCTAGAAAATTTATTTTTTGCAAGTTCATAATCTTCGACGTTTATAGTTATTAAAGTATCTGTAAATTTAGATAAATACCATTCAACTGGATAAAAAATTATCCAATTTTTAATTGAAGCTCCTTTAAAGAAATGAAAACCATGTGCTGTATAAATAACCCTAGTATTATATTTTTTTCTTGATTTGTTTGCAGCAATTCTTGTAACAACAGAACCCATTGGAGTATGAGTATGTATAATATCAAATTTTTCTTTTTCACATATTTTTTTTAATTGTTTAATTGCTTTTAAATTGTTGATTTTTATTGGACTTCTCTCAAAAGACACAACATGTTTAACATCACAATATGGTATTTTTTCATTTCCATTAGTAGCAACATGCACTTCATACCCATTTTCTTTAAACATCTTTAAAAAAGGTAAATGGAATTGTAATATGTGTGAATCAACAGTAGCAGTAAATAAAACTTTTTTCATACTATTTACTCACCTCCATTTGCTTATTATTATTTTTTAAATCATCTAATTCTTTCTTTATCGTATTCTTACCAGCGTCTGCTCCGTGGCCAGTAAACACTGTCTTTATTGTTAAAAAAATTATTTTAATATCTTGATATAAAGAATAATCTCTAATATATTCTAAGTCATAATTAATTTTATCAAATATTGAGATATTATTTCTTCCCATCGCTTGAGCTAAACCTGTTAAGCCCGGTCTAACTGCATATCTTCTTCTCTGTTCTTCATTCATGTTGTCATAATAGTCTGTAATCCATGGTCTAGTACCGATGAACGACATCTTTCCAATTGCAATTGAAAATAACTGTGGTAGCTCGTCCAAACTCGTCTTACGTAAGATTTTTCCAATTTTTGTATGCTCATCAGCTTTACTAAAATCATGAACATCATTTTTTTCTACCATAGTTCTAAATTTATATATATAAAAGTTTTTACCATGTTTTCCTGTTCTTTCTTGTTTAAATAAAACTGGTCCTTTGCTATCTAACTTAATTGCAATAGCAATTATTATCATTAATGGTGATGCAACCATTAATCCAAATATAGCTAAAAGACGATCAAACATAAATTTAATTCCAGCAAATACAACTATCAATGCTTGTGAATAAATTTTTCTGTGAATAACATTTCCATTTAAAGTAACGTAAGTTTCAACAATATTTTCGTTCATAACCCTACATCCATTCCTTATGACAAAACCAAAAATGTTTTTGTGTACCTAACCAGTTTGCCCCTAATAAAAAATATCACCTAAGTGACTATCTTGTTATATTTTACACTTATTTTACATTTTCAACAACCATTTGGACGTATTTTCTTGCTCAAACGTTTTTATATTACAAAAATGGTTAACCCCCTCTTTCAAAGAGTGTAGTATCATGCCATAAAAAACAAATAATTCAATACTTTATCATTAAAATATCCAACATTTTAGAGACAACGTATCCTTGCATATCATAAAAAGTATTTTTTTAATAGGATGGTAACACAAATCCATATATAACATTACTATCAACAGAATACTTTTTAGCTCTGCAACCATCGTCAGTAGAGTTACCTTCAATTGTGTAAATGTATCCATTTTCACTCTTTTCCACTATACCAACATGGTTTGGTTTTCCATCTACTTCCCAGTCAAAGAATATAATATCTCCAGGTCATGGAAAATATCCTCTACTTTGCCATTGCCCTCTAGATTTAAACCATTCTATTCCAGTAGCAACTCCAGCAAATTTTGGAATCTTATCATTTAGTACTCCTGCTTGATTTGCAGTCCAACTTACAAAAACTGCACACCATTCAATTCTGTGATCAAATCCGTACCATCTCCAATAAGGTTCTCTTCCTATATTTCCTACTTACTACTTGGCTATTTCTACTATCTGCTTATTCCCATTCAAAGATCCATATTTTAAGTTTCTCCATAGAGAATCATATTTGTCACTTAATAGTTCATTGACACTTGCTATTTCAGTTTGACTAAAACCTAGATCTTTCATAACTTCTTCTTTGCTTTTGCTTGTAATCTTTATTTTTAATATAGTTTTATATTTTCCGTCTTCAATTGATACTTTCTCAGTAGAATATTGTATTGAATTAAATTTCTAAAAAATCTCTTTTATGTATTTTTCATTCAAATCATCTATTTGCTGCATTAAAGATTTATATTCTCTTAAATATTTCAAGTCAAATAGCCCCATAAAATCACCTACTTTTCATTTTTATATCACAATATTTATTATTTCAAAAACACCTGTGAAAAGGTATCTAAAGTGAATTTTTGATGATTTTTCGCAATTTTTTAGCAAAGAAAAAACTCGCGTTTTCCCTTATTTTATCGGCTCTATAATAAAAGTGGATCGTGAGGAATGCGCTGACTTCAAACCTGCATATGATCTTTATCAGGAGTTCCTGGACATACTGCATCTCCCGCAGAGCGACTACAAGGAAGCATTGAACAACTGGATAGACAAATGCATCGACGGTGAGTGCAAGGCATTCAGTGCATCAGCCAAGAACTTCAGGAAGAACTGGTTCCTGGCCATACTGAGATCTTTGACGTACACTGCATACTACAGAAGAAATGGAATCACATACAGGACATCATTCAACAACGGCTTTTGCGAATCACAGAACAACAAGGTTAAACTGGTCAAAAGAAATGCATTCGGCTATAAGTACTTCATAAATCTGAGAAAGAGAATCCTTCTTCATTTAGGCTTCAGATACACTCTTAATTTTGAAGAAACAAAAAAGGGATAAATGATTTCAAAAATCATTTACCCCCACTCTTGAAATTAATCCATAATATCTATTACGATAATTATTACGATAATACATATAAATCTTCTCAATTATTAATAAATACTTAATCTATTTCATTGCAGTATCCTGATTTACATCAATACCTTCAGTGCTATCCTTAACAAATAAAATCTTAACAGTCGCAAAAATAATTCTAAGATCTTCTAATAATGAAGGTTTAGCAATATACATTAAGTCCATTAATAACTTATCATATGGTTCAGTATTATACTTACCATATACCTGTGCATAACCTGTAAGACCTGCTTTACACTGCAGACGCAATCTAAATTCAGGAATAGTTTCATAATACTCTTCAGCTATTTCTGGTCTTTCAGGTCTAGGTCCAACAATTGTCATATCACCCTTAAGAATATTAATTAACTGAGGCAATTCATCAAATCTAATCGCTCTAATGACTCTCCCTACCTTAGTAATACGAGGATCATTTTCTCCTGCAGAAAGTACTGCTTTACCATTACTTTCTGCATTAACTCTCATGGATCTGAACTTTAACACCTTAAACTTCTTTCCGTTTTGAGTTAATCTTACTTGCTTATAGAATACTGGTCCACCATCAGACTTAACAAATATAGCTACAATAATCATTACTGGTGAAAGAATGATTATACCTAATAAAGAAGCAATAATATCTATTAGTCTCTTTACAATTAAATACTCAATTTTAGGGTTATATTTTGTAACTCTAAAGATAGGTAAATGGAAGAAATGCATACTTTCTGCAGACATCATAAGTGTATCCCCAATTCTTGGAATAACAAAACATAAAATATTATTCTGCACACAATATTTCATAATTTCATTTCTATCTTTTGAATGTACGTCTACAAAGAAGACTGTATCAATGCCTTCAAGCATATCTTCATGATTATGTAATATTTCATCAATTTTAATAATCTTTAAGATAGTAAACTTAGAATCCATGTAGAACTCTGAAAGCTTATGAGATACTTCTCTCTCATTACCAATGATTATTGCGGATTTTCTTTTTTCATAGATCTTGAAATATATTTTTTGTGCTAGCCAAGACCAAATAATGGATACAAAGAATTGTCCGATTAGACACATAATTAATGGAATTGGATTGACTGTATACTCTCTTACCAAGAGAATAATCAATAGATACATAAAAAATAATGAAATAGAAGCTGATAACATCTGACTATATACTAATTCAGAAAACTTAGAATAAGATATCATCAATCCATCATAGACTTGCACTAATACTATATAAAGTAACATAAAAATGAATACAACATAATAATTACCTTTATAAAAGAATGGATCAGTTAATCTCCATGAAAAACATTTAAACCACACGATACTAAAGAGATATGTCATCAACAAAATATTAATCAGCTTGATAATTCTGATAAAGGTAACTTTTCTTTTCTTTTCCTTCATAAACTATTTTCTTCCCTATATAATAAAAAAGTTTCTAAGAAAACTTAGAAACTATCTCTAATCCTACTTTAACTGTAGTCACTGTATTAAACAATTCTACATCAATAAATGCTAACCGTTTATGTCGATCAATCTTCTTAATAAAACCTTCATATCCCTTTAATGGGCCACTTTCTACAATAATGTGATCTCCCTCGATAATACCCTTAGACATTTTAATTAAATGTTCCTCAGAATACTTAAGAAGATGAAGCACTTCTTCTTTATAAATAGGATAAATATCATCCTTACCTATTAACTTAGTAAATTCAGGTATCCTCTTTAACTGAATAAAAAGATCATCTAAATGATCAGTAACCACAAACAAATAACCAGGAAACATCACTTTCTTCTCTTTATGCCATCTCCCATGATATTTCTTCATATATTCATAATGAATAACAACACACTCATTAAGAATAGATTTAGAAATCATAGTTTCACACTTATTGGCAATACGCTCTTCCTGTCCAGTCATCACCTGTAGTACATACCAGTTCTCATACATAAGAACACCTCCAAAAAGGCATGCTTCGCCACTTCACTTTCATAGTGAATCCTTATAGATATGACATGTTTTATCTTTAAACGCGACAAAGCGACGATTTATCGAAATAAACAATTTGTTAGTTAGAATAACATTTTTCTACATCTTTAATATACTACGTTTAGATATTATAGTCAAATTTAAGTAATATTATAGTTAAGGAAAAAGCGGTAACATTTCGCTATATTTTACATTTTCCTAATATTTTCATTATTTAAAATAAAGAATAATCATCCCCCCTATTCTTAACTTTTTTGAATTATTAAGCAACCATTCGGTTGTATATTTATGAAATTAACTAATTATTGACTTTTTATTATTTTCTATTATATAGATACCTATACCTTTCTTTTATTTGATAAAGATATAATTAAAAAATATTTCTAACCTGTGAATTATTTACATTTATATGACCCTGATTAATTATATTCAAATTAAGGAGGAAATTATTATGAAAAGTATCATGAAGATAGCTTTATCAGTTCTTTTTGCATTCACATTAATGTCTGGTATTGACAAAGCTACTAAGCAGCAAGTGTCAACACCAGTGATAGTTAATGTGTCTGCAAAGAAAAAGAAAGCAAAGAAGGTCTATTATGCAAAAAAAAGCAAGAAGTACCACAGTACTAAGTCTTGCCGTAGTCTTAAACGTTCTAAGAAGCTTTATTCTACTTCTTTAGCTAATGCTAAAAAGAAGAAATTAAAAGCATGTAAAATTTGTTATTAGTAAACGGATAGAATTTCTATCCGTTTTTCAATAGAAAAGATCGGCATACGCCGATCAAAAGGGCTCAATTTCAATAATGAGCTGATCCCCTTTAATGATTCCTTTAGACATCTCAATAAGATGTTTATCAGAATACTTAAGAAGATGAAGCACTTCTTCCTTATAGATAGGAAAGATTTCACTTTCACCAAGTAACTTGGTGAAATCAGGAATCTTCTTTAGATTGACATATAACTCATCAACCTTATTTGTAACCATAAACAGATAACCAGGAAATAAAACTTTCTCTTCCTTGTGCCATCTTCCTTGTTACTTCTTCATATGTTCATAATGCAAGACTACACATTCTTCTAGAATATCTTTAGAAATAAGTGACTGACATTTATCAGCTATCACTTGTTCCTGTCCAGTTCTCATACATTCCTATTCCCCCAAAAGGCATGCTTCGCCACTTCGCTTTTTTAAAAGCGAATCATTTAAATATGACATGTTTTATCTTTAAACGCGACAAAGCGACGATTTATCAATCAAACAATTTTTACAAAATTTTGACTTTTTGATATTTCTACTATATTACATTTTGTGTTGTAAAACAATTTTATTTTACGTAAATATAACTCTTAAATCGCCCTTCACCGTATTTTAAACGCTTACACATCTAATTATCCTAAATACAGAATTATTAATAGTTCATCATAAAATCATCATATTTTAATAAATATGTTAGCTTTAAAATAGAAAATAGAGATTATTTCGATAATCTCTATTTCAAATGTAAGTCTTTTATCATTTTATTTTTTTTCTTATAATTTTTATATCCGTCTACTACAGTAGAGATTCCTCTACTGTTTCTCACTTGTCTTATGTAATAAATAATCTGATAGATCCATGCAAATGGTCTTAATACAATGTATTTCTCTGATGCTTTCCAATTAACTCTGCCACACCTATGTAGATTTCTGAAAACATGAAATGGTTGTGAATACAATTTTATAACCATTTCTGCTTTAGTTATATCTATACTCTTTCTACCGAAATTCCCATAACTTGTCACGCTTTGAAATATATATTGTTCTAAGTCCTTATCGCAATCCAAATCATGATAAGCGAATCCGAAATAATCTATACATATTTGAATACACACTTCCGCAAACTTACGAAGATTGACTTTTTCACTATATTTTAAGAATTCTTCGATATCATTTATATGCTTTATACATTCATAAAAATCAATAAGCTGTCGATATCCTACACCACTATTTTTAAAATGCTGCAAGATATGCTTCAATAATACCAATCCATTAATCAATGGTGGTAAACACGGAAATGTATGTTCATTAATAGAATGATACTCACATTGATCAATACCTTCATAGATCATCTGATCTAAAAGATTTTTTTCTTTGGTACGTTCACCATATGTAAAATAATTGTGTAACTCAATTATAATGTTTTCATTTGTCTTATAACTAATATGACGATCATTTTTATACAAATCATCCTTAAACTTATAGTTTTTCTGCTTGTCATAAACAAGTACATAATGTCTACTTAGTAACTCATAAGCTTTATTGAAATCCTCTGGCTTAACAATAATATCTATATCACCCATAGTACGATATTCTGGATGAGGATAGTACATAGCTGCAGCTGCACCTTTTAATATAACAAGGGGAATGTCTGCATTTTTAAACAGTACTAACATTTGTGTTTGTGCGTGAAGCAGCTGATAGCTATGAGCTATATTTTGAAAACAAAGCCTCTTATATTCCTTAAGTTCTTCTGATTTTAAGAGGTTGCTTTCTACAATGTTTTTATAAGGAAGACAAAAAACGGTATGATTTTTTAATTCTTCTAATGTTTCATTCCAATGAGGAAGTTCTTCTATTTGTTCATTGTTTAATGCTTTTGATAATAATGTTAATACATTCTTATCTACTTCGTTCATAGTTTTTTACCTCCTTATTCTTCTTAGGAGTGATTTCATATAAAGAATCATTATTCTAATATATAGAAAGTCACACCATAAATGTACATAAATCTGATAAATCTTATTTGTTTGATCTATTCTTTTTCCGTCTCTGATCACCGCTTCTAAAACCCCAATAATTTGCTGATCAGTAATGCCATATTCTTTATGGACGCAGTGATCTCCTATAATCACGTAGTCATTCTTTCTGACTTTGATGATACGATGCAATATGTATCTGTTTCCTATCCTATAAAGGACCACATCATATTTTTTGCATCTCTCTTTTCCTTTCTTATTTATAAGCATGATGTCCTTATTCTGGCGAATGAGAGGCATCATGCTTACTCCTACATTTGTAAAGGCAATGTGTCCATGTTTTTGTAGTTCTTCTTCGAATGTAGATTTCATTGCATACCCTCGTAGGCGACTTTCGCCGCATCTTCTCGTGTATTGCACTCTAATTTATACAGTGGCACTTTGGTGCCTAATTCTTTTAGAAGAAACATGGTTTTTTCCATCTTGTCAATATCAGTCGGACGGTAACATTGCTTTAGTAGTGCAGGGAAGGCTTGGGTGAATGTGAGGCGGTGTATGTTGTTGTGGGGGGAGCGTTCGAGTAGGCAGATGGCTTTGAGGGGGACGTTTATATTGGTGCTGATATGGTGTTTGCCATCCCAGGGTGTCCCATAGATGATAACTTGGTTTTCTTCAATCTTAATCAAGGGCTTATCATCATTAATCATTACCGCTCTTTCTTTAAAGAGCTTTCTCCATAACCTAGTATGTGTGCTTTTGCCTGTGCCGCTCTTGGCGGTGAAGAGGTACCCCTCTTCATCCACGGCAATAGCACTTCCATGAAACAAAAGAATATCTTGAGAAAGCAGCTCTTCGACAAGCTTGCGGTACACCGCAAGTGTCTCTAAATAACTATCGGAGAATATACGAATAGGATTTCCTTCATAAAGATCTTCTTCTTTTGATTTCATTCGCTCATAGTCGATATCACTTGGCATAGTTGTAATAATAAACTGCGGCACTCCATCACACCTATAATCAGAACACAGATCATGCACTTCCTGATAAAGAGAATCAATCTCTACAAGAGTATCCGCAATTCTATAGATTCCTTTGATCACGGAATAAGCACACCTTCATGTAATAATGTATTAAAGAAAGACTCCAGCATCTTCCCTATTTCATCCTTACTAGAATCCGGATACTTTTCCATCATGGCCGCATGAACCTTTTCTGGTGTTGTATCTTCTTCTAGTAATGAAAAGATCTCTACGCCTATATCATTTAGACGAATTACACCATGCAATTGATCCTTTTCATCACCTACTGGTACAGCGACAATCTCATCTCCCATATCCACAATCTTAAACTGATATCTTAACTTCATTTTCTTCATCCTCCTCAAAACGCATTGAATCCACGCATCCTCTCACTACGATTCCTATAAGTAAACTTGTAATAAACGCCACAATAGAAACTAATGGAGCGAGATAATAATAGTAACGAGATAACAAATTTCTAATCATCAACAAATAAATGATTCCACATATTTGATGAAAAGCATAAACGTATTTCACATAATGTCTCGCATTACTGATTAAATAGTTATCTTTGTACATAGGTTGCTGTCCCCAGTCTTCTCTCATAATGACATAACCACATAGCACACACGCCAATAACCCATTCCCTATCATATGGCCTGTATAAATGAGATTGTTGCTTTTAGATAATGCTTGTATTTCTACTACAGTTAACCAGACTGAAACAGGGATAAATGTTAAATAAATCTCCATCCTATGTTTAACAAAATACTTTCTGTTTCTGCCAATGATTCTTCCTAGCAGAAGATAAGGGAGTGATCTTGTTATCACGGTTGAAGGAATATGAGTATAGCCTAAGAAATTGAAATGAATGATATTTGCTAGTTCACCTGTTAAAACAGCTATAATAAGACAAATCAAACATATGATGTAGTCATACTTCAAAAGATCCAGCTTTTTAAGTATATAAATTGCGACATAGCCATAAAGGAGACATTGAATAAACCAGAACGTATCTCCAATTGGTAAGAACCAGGCGTTCAATGCAACAAACTGGAAGATCATTCTTTTAGAAGTCATGAAAGCTTTCATGACTTCTAAAAATGATTGTTTTCTTAATGCAAGATAAACAATATTAAGAAGTAAATAAAAGAAAAATAATGTTAATGCCATTATGCCTGTGCGACGTATTGCTGCTTTTATTTTTTGTTCAATATGGTGATTATGACGTAAGACAAGAAAACCAGAGAGAATAAAGAAACAAATATAGGCAAAACCACTAATGATTTTTAAATAAGCGCCTAGCTGTCCTGGAAATGAGAAAGTATTTACACAGACAAAGATCATAAGAACCCATCTTAGTATATCAATATAGTAATAACGTCTTCTCATGATTATCACCTCCTATTATCTTCCATGATTGTCTTATGTTGAAGTCTATAGATGCGATCACATTGATCCAACACACTTGTACGATGTGTAGATATGATGCATGTCTTATTGGGACGTTGTTGGATGATATTTTTAAGCACTCGTTTTTCCGTTTCTTTATCTAATGCGCTAGTGGCTTCATCAAGCATTAGAATAGGTGAATCTCTAAGAATGGCTCTTGCGATAGAGATACGTTGTGCTTGTCCCATCGATATTCCTCGCCCATTATCGCCAAGTCGGCTATTAAGGCCATCTGGAAGCTGTTCTACAAACTCCCATGCACAAGATAGCTTTAATGCATCTACGATTTCTTCGTCACTGGCCTCTTCCTTGACCATTCGCATGTTCTCTGCGATTGTCCCTGAAAGAACCGTATTCCCCTGTGGTACATAGGAGAAAAGCTTTCTAAGATCAGCATTGATACTCACTTCGTGACCATCAATGCCATAAAGAAGGACTTCTCCTTCTTCAGGATGAATAAGACCCAGCAACATTCTTAATAAGGTTGTCTTCCCTTCTCCCGAAGGCCCTAAGATAGCTACAATCTCGCCTGGTCTAGCGATGAAATGACTATCCTTATAGATAACATGATCTTTTCTATATGAGAAAGTGGCATGACGCATTTCTACAGAAATGCCTTTGTCTGCCATTTTCTTCATATCTTCATAGCTTTGTGGATCATGATATTCTTTTTGCAATTCCACCAATTCTCTTACACGGTGAGCTGAAACAGCACTGTTCATCATGCTGGGGAATGTTCTTACCAATGAATTAAAATTACTAGACAAGGCACTTCTTTGTTGGAGAAAGAATGTCATATCCCCATAAAGAATCTGACCTGTCCATAAACGATAGAGGCAGTAAAAGAAGGCCACCATCGCAACGGCGGTAGAAAGAAGTGTCATCATGATATTAGCCTTGATTTCAAATTTATTATAATCAAGATTAAAGATCTTAAACTTTTTCTGCCACTCTCTTAATGTTCTTGAATAATGGTCAATAATTCCAAAAGATTTGATTGTATCAAAGTTCTCAAATGTCTCTACTTCAAAAGACATCATCTGAGAATTCAATTCCAAGACCCTCTTTCTATACTCTTTCAGCTTTCTCATGATGAATCGTGACATGACCATAAGAACAGGTGCAGATAAAAAGGCTATTAAAGCCATAATAGCATCCATTCTTACCATAACCACAAAGGTGATAATAAATGTATAGACATTAATGATAAGACTAGGAATCCACCCAATGGCATTGCTAGAAATGGTGCTGACATCAGAATTAAAACGATTCAATAGATCTCCATTTTGATATTTGTTTAAATCTTCCCATTTAGCATCAATAATCTGATCAAAGATTTCAGATTGAATATCATTGTTTACAAAAATAGAGATCTTCATAGAAATACGACTCATGACAGAGCTAAAAACCATAGAAAAAAGTGTGGAAATAAGCATAGTAATAATCAAGATCCAAAGATTTTGATATTGCTTTTCAACGATAATATTGATAAGCATACGACTTATATACGAGGCTCCTAATGATAAGGTAGAACTGAATATTCCTAAAAAAGTATAGAAAACAATAATCCAACGATATCTTTTGGAAAAAGAAAAAATCCATTTCCAATCGTCAATGAATTCAGAAAAAGTTCCATCGTCAATCTTGTCCATCAACAATTGAACAGCCCCACTTTGAATAAACTTATTCACACCTGAGTATTTCTTTTTTTCCATACCTCATTCCCCCTATAAGAAAAAGATTGGAAGTGAGTAGCCTTCCTAATCTTTTAAAGCATTCATTTAATAATCGCCATGTGATGCGTCGGGAGCTTCATTCCACCAAGACCAATCGCTATGTCCATCATAAATATAAGCACTATAGCCAGTAGATGATCCATCATAGGTAATACCACTTGTATATTGTGTAGTCCCCCCGTTATGTTTTAATTCTGTGTTGCTACCAAGTTCAGCAACAGGTGTGTTAGTGTTAGAATTATAATCATAAACAAAATAACTATTGTTTTGATTATTGCGATGCAAAATTCTATCTCCTGTTTGCAACGAATTAACTGTACAATTTATAACACCACTTGTAGCAATTACGTCTTCAGCATCGAATCGTACGATTTCAATATATGGTTTGTTCATTTTCATAAATAAACCTCCTTCTAAAAATTACCTATAGGTTTTTGATTTATTGTTCATGATCTACTCCTCATTAAACAACCGTTTGTTAAAAATATAACTAAACTATGACTTAAATGTAACATTAAACGCTTACATTGTCAAATTATCATCAATTTATCAAAAAATCATTCAATAGAAAAACGAATCTCTCGATTCGTTTGGATTATCTCTTTAATTTTTTATAAATCATATAGCCAAGGACAATACCTAAAGTATTGTGTATCATATCATCAATCTCAAACCAGCCTTTCATAAAGATAAACTGAGAACATTCTATACTCAATGAAAAAAGAAAACCAAACAGTGCAACTGCACTGTTTGTCTTAAGTCTTGTTGCTAAGGGGAGAAGAAATCCCAAAGGCATCATCATGACAATATTGATGATCACTTCAAGAAATAGTTCCCTACTTCCTTGAAAGATGACAGGATAAGACCATAGTGGTATGAGCTTTACCATTCTTATAGTACTATGTCGATCTAATAGAGTAAGGCATAGCACTAAATACATGTACATAATTATCAAATATAATAGAATGCATTTCTTAAACGATAAGTGCTTTCTATATTGAAATAAACAAACACACATCAATACCACTATGCTCACTATAAGCGAGCGTAGTGGATTGATGGACATAGCTAATTCTGATAACGAATAGACATACTCCATTTTTAACTCCTTCTATATTTCCTCTACAAAAAAACATTCAAAAAAAGAATTAATTTCTTTCTCTACACACTTTGAGTAATCACATTTTTTTATTTGTTGGCGAAACCAGTAAATGATATCATTACGCTCTTTCTTTGATGCAAAATTATAACAGGTAAGCCAATCTTTTGTCACAATAGTCATGTATTCAATAAATCGTTTATTATTATCTAAGAGATCTAATTCATCAGCAATCAATAATACATAATTAATAAGATCAAAAGCATCTAAAGGATTCTGTTCATCAAAAATGAGATTTTCTACAGTATCATATAGATAGTGATCATATAAACGGTTATAAAGCCACACATTGTCACCAGTCTTGATATCTTTTTCAATTTGTTGAGCATAGATATCTAACATGAATACATTCTGATGCCTTTTCTCCCACTCATATAAAAGTGCTGCCATATGTTTGCAATTAAAAGCTTGTCTGGCATAAGGACAATCACAAGTCATGCTTGTAACTTTCCCATTGGCATATGAAATGCTCACATGATAAATTCGACTTCCTTTTACTTCACCGATAATTTTGCCATTCTCTTCTGCAATCTTTATAACCTTTCCTCTTCTTGCGTAATTTTTTCCCCTATTTTTTATAGTCTGCGTAAACATTCTTTTCCATTTCATATCAAATACCCTCTAAAATTTATTATACAGGGTTTAATACTTTTGTCTAATTTCTTTATCATTTTAAAAAGAGTCAGAATGATTCTGGCTCTTATTTAAATAGTTGTGCTGTGATCAAATGTCTATATCTTCTTCTTATCTGTAAAGAGATAATCAATAGAATAATAGAAAGAATAGATATAATACAACCAAGCTTAAAACCTGGTGTGGTATATCTTAGTTCAATGTTATGATGTCCTTTTTCAAGATAAGTCCCAATAAACATACCATTTGTCTTATAGGATGGGACTTTCTTGCCATCTACATAGATTGTCCATCCTGATGAATAAGGGACTGTCATATTCAATAGTTTCTTATCACTTACAGTAATATCACCCTTAATGATATTGTTATCGATGGAAATATTCTGTAAAGTCTCCTTACCCAATGCTTCCAATCTTTCTTTTGTATGGACATGAGGTACATTGTAGACTTTCATCTGATCAAGCTTATAGATGCCCTTCTTATCTAAAGTCAGTGTAATGGACTGTTTACCTGTCTTAAAAGAAGACATCCCCACTGTATAGAACTTTCTCTTGATATATCGACTATTGTACTTTGTTCTATAGCTTATATATCTCTTTGCTTTATTGCTGCCGTGTAAACGAAGAGTAGAAGACTTGATTCTCTTCTCACGATAAGAAATCTTCTTATCTTCAATTCCTAATACTTTAGGTAATCCTTCATCTTCTTTAGTAAAAGATTTCATTGAGAAATCTTCTACAGTAAAGTAGATGTCATTATCTTCTGGTGCATCAAAAATCAATTTGATTTTTGATTTCCCAGTAGAAATATATGTCCCATCATAGTATGTCAACGTGTCAGGTGTTAAGTTCTCTATCTTCACAGGAAGTTCCTGTTCAGGAAGATCGATATGTTCACTCTTGATTTTAGCATCCTTGTCATCTACTAAAGCAGACTGCAATAAGGCCTGCGATCTTGTTAACACATTGATCTTTTCATAGTCTGATTTCTTGATGACTGATGAATAAGTAAACCCAAGTGGCAATGCATACTTGTTGACGTAGACATCATATCGAAATGATGAAAGCTTATCCGAGCGTTCATAGCCATATGGTGGTATCGTCACGGAATTCTTTTTTCCGATAAGATACTTTACACCAAACAGATTAGCCACAGCACTACGTCCTTCTAAGAAGTTAATACGGTGAGTTACATTGTTGGTGTATCCCAATGATTCTAGGAAAAGATAAGAATCTCCTGGCAACAATGAAAGATAAGTCATGATTGATGACTGATTGGTATTCATTGTACGATTATATTTCTTTGTGAAGTTTACATAATCAAAACGGTAGTTTTGATTATGTGGCAATAACTTGAAGTTTTCATTAAGGATTAGATCCTTTTCCACATGTCCATATTTAAGATATTCTTTGGAATATCCACCAAAATTCTTATTGTAGAAGAAGGCTCCATTAAGTGCCACATTGGCAGCGACAATAAGTGTCATCAATGGGAACATATTCTTCTTTATTGATTTTACATAAAGTACTATCAATAATGAACACATACAGACAATAGTAATGATTATTGCCCACAGCTTGCTGGCATCCTTGGTGAAGAATACAAACATAAATGAGAAGAGCACATAACAGGAAGATAAGACAAAGACACCTATCGCTCTCTTCTTATCTTCCAAGAGATTCTCAAGATCTGGATAGATCTTCGCTAACATTGTACCAATGGCCAATGCGCAGACGAACGTCCAGCGATTAGCTACATAAGATAATCCATTGAAGAATGATCCAAAGAATGGGAAAAGCAAGAATAGCAACATAAGTATAAGCGTTACTTTCTCTCTAATATACTTCTTCCCTGATACGACAATGACATTAATGACAATAATCGCAATAGCGGAAAGTGACAGTCTTACCCAATCTGGTGCCAGATAAGAGGAACCAAACGATAAGAACAGATCACGATAGTAGTTCCAAGTGTAGACAAGTGGCACGAACGACTTCTCAGCAGCTCTCGCTGAAGAGAAGAAGAGATAGACTACCGGCAAGAAGATAATACATGAAATCCCCACACCAATAAGGGCATACCACACACATTTCGCTACACTGTAGAATACATATTTTACAGTTAAGTTCTCATGTCCTAATATCGATACAATCGCATAGAGGACGGTAAAGATAACCAACATGTAGAAGAAGTAGAAGTTGCTTAATAATGACAACGCAACAACCATACAGAAAAACCAAGGAGACTTACGATCTAGAATACGATCTACTCCTAAACAATATAACGGGAAATAGACAAGCGTATTTAAGAAATAGGGATGCTTAATACAATAGATGGAGAAACCTGAAAAGCAATAAACAATCGTACCAAGAAGGATCCCCTTCTTGCTACGATTGTGATAGAGATTGTAAACAATAAAGGCAATCCCTGCACAATAAAGACGAACTGGTACCAATGCATTAAATGCGATTTCAGCATATCTTGTAGGAACCAATCCTGAAACTAAGGCAAAGATATCACCCACCGCATAGTAATGAATGGTAGAGATGATATCTTGGCCATAGCCAATACTTAAATCGAATGTCTTAAGGTTAAGACTATGATCTACAAAGATAGTATAAAAAAGGTGTCTTAGATAACGTCCATAGTAAGTAAAAGCATTAACATGCTGATCAATACCATCCGTATTGCCACCAGTACTCCAAATAAATGAACGTCCTCCAAGATAGAAAGCCATATAAACAACAAGTGCAATAACGATAAACAGGAAAGTGTAAGCCGCAAATAGCTGCTTTCTCTTTCCCTTCTCGCTTATCGCGGGTGTAAATAGTTTCATAGAACCCTCCCAAGAAAAAGCATATTATGCTTTTTCTTTAACAATATAGATTTGTCTCTTCTTTGTTTCTAGGTAAATCTTAGAAATATATAATCCCACAATTCCAAGACATAATAGGATCATACTTCCTAAAAGCAACATGATACTTACCATTGATGGCCATCCTGATACTGGATCACCAAATAGCATCGCTCTAATGACAATACCAAATAAGGCAATGACAGAAATGACAAAGAAAATCAATCCCAAAATAGATGAAATAAACAATGGTACTACAGAATAAGCAAGAATACCTTCAATCGAATATTTAAATAAACTAAAGAATGACCATTTTGTATTACCGGCACTTCTTTCTACATTCTCATAAGCCAACCATTTAGTCTTGAATCCTACCCAGCTAAAGATTCCTTTTGAGAATCTGTTATATTCCTGATCTTTAATAATCGCATCAACCATCTGTCTACTCATAAAGCGATAGTCTCTGGCCCCATCAACTATCTCTGTTGAAGACATCTTGTTAATAAGCTTATAGAACATTCTCGCAAAGAATGAACGAATAGGTGGTTCACCTTTTCGTGTCGATCTTTTCGTAGCAACACAATCGTAATCTTCATTTTTTACGATATTATACATTTCAGGTAGAAGATGAGGTGGATCCTGTAAATCCACATCCATAGTAACGACATAATCACCTGTCGCTAATTCTAACCCAGCATATAAACCCGCTTCTTTTCCAAAGTTTCTAGAGAACGATACATAGTGTACACGTTCATCTTCTTCATGCAATGCTTTTAATATATCTAAAGTATGGTCATGACTACCATCATCTACAAAACAAAATTCTAATTCTGCATCTAACTGCGATTCGTATTTTAATACTTCGTTATAGAAGATACGAATAGTTTCTTCTTCGTTGTAACAAGGTACAACCAATGATATTTTATCCATTTTTTCCCAAAACTCCTTTATAAGTATTGCAATAATAACACCATAAGTTTAACACTTCAATACCGTTTATGGCAATGAAATCTACTATTTTCATAATTTAATACTTATTAAATATGTGTAGTTGTTACATTTGACATTTCATTGACAAATGTACAACTTAATTCACCTTTATGAACTGAATATGAAGAAAAATAAGGAATCACTTTGCGTGATTCCTTATTTAGTACGAATTTTTCTTATTGAAGAATAAGCAGAGTAAATGTATTTTCCATTTACAATCTTATATGTACGTATTCTTACATAGTAGTATTTCTTACGAGAGAGATGTTTTAATGTTGTGGAGGTGGCCGTCTTAAACTTCTTGCTTACCGCATTTTTCATATTCTTATGCGTTGAATACTGTATTTCATAACGCGCATCCTGTTTCTTCCACTTAAGTGTGATAGCACCCTTCTTTGCTTTATGGGACTTGATCTTTGTGGCTTTTGGCACAATCTTATAAGTTCTATAAATCACACGTGTAGCGTATGGATTGTCCTGCAAGGTGATCTTGATTGTGTAGATGCCTACCTTCTTAGATTTTGGTGAGAGGTATTCTACTTTTTTAACTTTGATCTTATGTCCAAAAATGACAACACTTTTTATGCTTGGTTTTTGTACTTTCTTGTTATAAGTGAAGGAAGTACGAGACAAGCTTACACTTCCATAAGTATTGGCGTTCGCCTTGATGATGGTATAACGGATATTTTTCACTCCACTATATGTCGGTGTATTGATCGTGATTGTCATCACATATGTTCCTGGCGTCTTTGACGCTGTGTATTTGATGCTGTAAGGGAGGTACATGTTCTTATACTTAACACTGGTAACACTTGGATAGCGAATCTTTCCATTGTAACTAAATGATGTAGCATTCACACTAACATCAATATCACTATCACTTAAAGTTCGCTTCATATTCACCATATTGGATGATTTACCAGCAATCACCTTTCCCATAGGTGCTACTGCACTATTCATAGGATTAGCATTGTAGCGATGTGAACCTGATTCAAACAAGACATATAATGTGCCATCCTTTTCCACAATACCTTCTGACATGCCAGGCAATACGATTGAAGAAACAGCACTGATCTTAGAATCACTCTGCCCCACATTAGTTACAGAATAAGCATATAAACCAGACGAATTCACCCTTCCATAAGAAGAAGACACCATCAGATAAGTTATACCATCGACAGTCAAGAAGGCCGCTCCCTGCGCCTTCTTTATGACTGAATAACTTACAAAAGCATTCTCACTACCAGGATGAAATCCCTTAATAACACTATTTGATGAACTATTGAATGTACCAACATACAAATCATCATTAAAACTAGTCACAAAAGAAGCAGACGTAACACCATTAATCTTGTTCTCTCCATCATAATGATCCACTACATATTCATCATCATTATCCCAATTAAGCTGATCATGAATAGTCTTCGTATTAAGATACACAAGCTTCTGCCCACTAGAATTACCAGTATCTAGTGATATCCACAACTGACCATTCAAGCAAGTCAATCCACCTACATGATTAGTATCAGGAAGAACAATAGTCTTATACTTTCTTAACTCATCATTAAGCCTTAACACATAGATTACAGAATTATGTACCTGAATCTGTTCATTACTCTTCCCTAAGTCACTAAGATAAGCCTTTATTCCATCATATGAAGAAATATAGACATAGTTATCATCCATAGCTAACCCTTGTGGTACATCCACAATTTCATTAGTTTTAACTTCTTTGTTTACTCTTGGAACAGTTATATCTTTATCATCCTGATCAAAACGTTCAAGGTCCTTATATTTTTTCTTGGCATCCTCTTCTTTTTGATTTGCGATATGGACTTCTTCATCAGATACACTATTAACAGTAGTTGTAGGATCATCTTCAGAAGGAGATTCTACATCACTTTTCAAAAGTCCCTTTCTCTTAACTGTATCTTCTTGATTCACACTATTTTCAGAAGATACATCTTGTTTTGTATTCTTATTAGTAGAATCTTCCTGTTTAACATCTTCATTAGAAACTTCACCCTGAACAGTCTTCTTAGAAGAATCCTCCTCTGCAGTATCATTATTAGAAGTATCATTCTGAGTTGTATCTTCATCTGAAGTCTCTTCATTATTATTTAAATCATTATCCTGCTCATTATCCATCATCGTCTTCTTAATAGAATATGACTTCTCATTAGAAAAACGAATCTCTCCCATATTATTAATCAAGTTACTAAAATCAAGACGTGGATAGCGTTTCACTACTGTAGAAGCAGAAGGAACACTAATCACCCCTGAAAGAACTGTCGCTGATATATAAATAGACGTAAGTTTCTTATTCATCTCTCTCACCTCACTAGTAGCCATTATAACGTGAAAGACTAAAATAAACCATAAAAAAGAGAAATCCATCATATAGATTCCTCTTCATAACCATCACTAGTCATCATACAGATGCTTCACAAATTATAAAATGACCATAGTTTCATTCATAAAACTTTCTAATAAACAAGAAATTATTTATCAGCTTTAAACACAAAATATCTTTGACCAAAATAATTCAAGATCACAAACAATCCCATACCTACAAGCATAGATAAGTTATCCTGCAACTTAGTAGACATAGATGAAAGAACAGTTCTTACTAATGGTTTAGCAACACCGTAGGCAACTAAATAACAGATTGTAATATTAACAATAAAACGTAAAACATTCTTTACATCCTTAGACTTATTCTCAAAAGTAAAATACTTATTCAAGAAATAACTTAAGATACTACCAAATACATAGTTAGAAGCTGAAGACACCCAATATGAGAAGTGTAACAAGTTATAAGCAATAAACATAACTGCTGTACCAAAGAGTGTATTGGCTACACCGACAATAATGAATTTTAAGAATGTCTTATCAAAAAATTTATTCATACTTTTCTCCTATTAATGAAAAACAGTTCATAAGAACTGTTTACATACTTTCCATAATAAAATCTTTACTACCGCGAAGATAATCAATTCCAGAGAAGACTGAGAAGGCTGTTGCCAAGTACATTAGAATCAAGTCTACCGGAATGTGGCATACGGAAAAGATTGGATTGTTCAATAACATTAAACAGATAGCAATCATCTGTGTCATTGTTTTTGACTTACCCCAGATACTAGCCGCAATAACGACATTATTAGATGCTGCTAAGAATCTTACTGCATCTACGATTGTATCTCTTAGAATCATGATAATCAAAAGTGCTGCAGGCATCTTTTGATCAACTGTTAATAAGATCAATGCTGAATTGACAAGCATCTTATCTGCAACTGGATCGACAAACTTACCGAAAGTTGTAACAAGATTATTGGCTCTTGCAATCTTTCCATCAAGGAAATCTGTAATAGATGCGATTGCAAAAACACCAAATGCAATCAGGTCTACCAATGAAATATGTGTCCATAGGATATCAAAGACAGGTACCTGGATACCACACATTTTATAAGGGAATAAGTACACAACAATAAAAAATGGCACCATGATTAAACGTACCACTGTTAACCTATTAGGTAGATTCACGTAAATCCTTCTTTCTATTTTCAATTTGTTACTAGAGCTATATGTACTATAACAAAATTTTTTCTTTTCATCAATCAAAAAATCTTGAGAACATCATATTTGTGTAAGCTTTTTCATAATATGTTTTTTTGTTTTGTATAGACTTGTATTTCAAAAAAAATCTAGTAAACTTAAACTATGTAATTGGAGGTCGTGAAATGAAGTGTTTATTTGTCATTAACCCTGTTTCAGGAACACAAGCTTTCCATAGAAAGCTTAATTCTTTTGTAGGAACTTTAATAATGAAAACAGATGTCAATACTATTGATACATTCTTTACTAAAGGCAAAGATGATGCGTATAAGAAATGCAAGTCACTTAAAAAAGGCGACTATGATTTCATTGTATCAGTAGGTGGAGATGGAACTGTCAATGAATGTCTAGGTGGACTGATCAAATCTGGCAGTGATATTCCTATTGCCTTGATTCCAGCAGGTACTGTCAATGATTTCGCGAACTATCTTAACCTTCCTGTTAAAGTTAATGATTTCGTAGAAATGATCAATCATTTCCATACAGAAAAGATTGATGTTGGAGAAGTCCAGGGACAAGTCTTCGCCAACGTAGTTGCCGGAGGCATGTTCAGTGATATTGCTTTCCAGGTTACAAGCAAGGATAAGAACACATGGGGTCCATTAGCTTACTATATTACAGGCTTATCTCAGTTGCCTCAGCAGCTTTCTTTAAATCTTAAATTGAAGGTCACTGCTGATGGACATGAGTTTGAAGAAGAAGCTTCATTATTCTTAGTAGCCAACTCTCAGTCAGTTGGTGGCTTTAAGGGTATTACTCCTAAAGCAAGTGTACAGGATGGCAAGCTTGACTTGCTTATTATCAAGAAATCAAATGTTGCAGAACTTATCGCTTTAATGAAAGATTTAGCATTCAATGCACATCTCAATAATCCAAATATCAAATATGTGCAGGCAAAACATCTTCGTATCGAATGCGACAAGAATATTCTCTATGATGTAGATGGTGAAGAAGGAAGTACCTTCCCTCTTGAAATCAACTGTTTACCTAAAGCTGTCAACTTACTTACAAGAAATGAATAAGGCGTAGCTCAAATGAGCTACGCCTTATTTTGGCTCTATAATAAAAGTGATGCTATTCACATCACTTTTCTTTATTCCAAGTTCTTTCACTAATAATATAACGTGGACGATGTTTTACTTCCATATAGATCTTACCAATGTATTCACCAATAACACCTAATGACACAAGCTGTACACCACCTAAGAAACACATAATAGCAAGTGTACTGCTCCATCCTGTAACAGTATGACCAGTAAGATTAGAAATCACTGCCCAAATGACGCCAATAAAGCTCAATAGAGAGACGAGAAGACCAAACCATGTAATAATGCGGATTGGCTTAACACTCAAGCTTGTGATGCCATCAAACGCCAAAGAAAGCATCTTAGACAATGGGTAATGTGATTCACCGGCAATACGTTCATGTCTTTCATAGTAGACAGATGTACTTTTGAATCCTACAAGAGGAATCATTCCTCTTAAGAAAAGATTAACTTCCTTGAAGTTCGCAAATTCTTCTAGAACACGAGCAGAGATCAAGCGATAATCCGCATGATTATAGACAACTTCTGCCCCCATCATATTCAAGAACTTATAGAAGCCCTGAGCTGTTGTTCTTTTAAAGAATGTATCAGTATCTCTTGAACTTCTTACACCATAAACAACTTCACAGCCATCATGGTAGGCATCTACCATGCCTTCCATGGCTGTAATATCATCTTGTCCATCACAATCAATTGAAATCGTAATATCGAACATATCCTTGGCTTCCATTAAACCTGCTAACACCGCATTCTGATGTCCTCTGTTTCTACTTTGTGTAATGCCAATAAAATGTTCATCTTCTTTTGAAAGAGATTTAATAATTTCCCAAGTGGTATCCTTGCTTCCATCATTGACAAACATGATACGACTCTCATCACTGATTTTTCCTTTTTTTACAAGGAGATGAAGTTCATCCAAAAACATCTTTGATGTTGTAGGAAGAACTTCTTCTTCATTATAACAAGGAATAACCATACATAATCTTGTTTCCATAATGATCTCCTATCTTTTTTTGATCACTGTTCCATCATTTTTATGAATAGAATTTTCAGGTACAACGCCTCTTACACATGAAGTAGGATAGATATTAGAATGTCTTCCGATAACTGTTCCTGGATTCAATACTGAATTGCAGCCAACTTCTACATAGTCACCAAGCATTGCCCCCATCTTCTTTAATCCTGTTTCAATAGCTTCTTCACCATTTTTAACAACGATCAGTTTCTTATCAGATTTCACATTAGAAGTGATGGCACCAGCACCTGTATGAGAATAATATCCTAAGATAGAATCTCCTACATAGTTGTAATGAGGTGTCTGTACATGATCAAATAAAATGACATTCTTTAATTCAGTAGAGTTCCCTACTACACAATCAGCACCTACAAGCGCTGAACCACGTACAAAGGCACACTGTCTTACTTCACTGCGAGGACCAATAATACATGGTTCTCCAAGATAAGCTGAATCAAACACTGTAGCACTCTTATGTACCCATACATGTGGTTTTACTTCTGTGTATTCTTCCTTATCTAATGTTTCACCTAATTTATAAATAAAATCCTTGATCCCAGCTAACGCTTCCCATGGATAAGTAAACTGAGATAAATAATCTTTCGCTAAAGTGTGTTCTAAATCATAAAGATCATTAATTGTATACATAATTCTTCTCCTTAAATATTGATTTTCTGCGTACCACTATCATACTTCTTATTGTCCTTAGATACAACGTAAACTTTTACATAAACAGTTTTTGTCTTACCTTTTAGACTTGTATAATCAATGGATGCATCATATCTTCTTTTTTCTTTATGTGTCATCTTGATTGATGACTTATTTGATCCCTTTTCATCACTGGAAATTTCCATTTCCAGATGATCAATATCATTTAATGCGATATTTTCTATTGTAGACACATAAGCATAAAGCTTCTTATCATCATTAGTAACTGAGAAAGAAGCATACGGCACATTAGCATTTCGCTTTTGTGTCTGTGCCGTGACTTCTACTTTTTCAAGTTTCTGAAGCAGCGGCGATCTTCGCTTAAGTTCTTTTTGTACATAGTTGATACCGTATTTTTCAAGCAATGTCTTCTTATCTGAGAAAAGATTTGTACCTAAAGCTAATCTATCCCCTTTGATTGTAGCTCCCATCGCCGCTAATGTCGTTGGGAAATGATCAAAGGTAGAATATAGACGATAGCTATTCTGCTTTGGCTTAACTGCCGCATTAATATAGACTGAATAGACTTTTCTTTGATATGAAGAAGGGACATCATCACAGAAATGACTAGCCATCGTTGGATGATCACCTGAAATAACGATAGTTGTATCTTTATACCATGATTGTTTTTGTGCCCATTTTACAAATGCAGCGACATGTCTTGATGAACAATGCATCGCATCCGCATACTGATCACCAAACTGATTATCACAGTATTTGCATTTATAGCCATCTTCAAAATGAGTATCTACTGTTAACATCGTCATATTGAAAGGCTGACTCTTCTTGCTCATCTTGGTAATTTCGCTTCTTGCAAAATTGAACAGCTTGTGATCTTCATATCCCCAGAACACATTATAGTCCTGTGGAATCCAGCCCTGCTGTTTGGCATAAGAATAATCTTCAATGTTGTAGTTGCCATGATCTTTATAATAAAGTCTTCTTCCACCAAATGTCGCATCTGACCCAATCAATAGTGATTGATTGTATCCTTCATCTTTAAGAATATCCCCCAAGCTTCTGATACTTGGGAAGAATGTATTTTGTGTATCCAATGAAGAAGTACCAGCTGTTGGTCTTAATGGTAAGCCTGAAGACTGTCCAAACATCGCTCCCATCGTCCAAGTAGCACCTGTCAATGATACACCACCATTTAACTTACTTTCATTACCTGAGAAGTCTTCATTTTCCTGTGCCACCTTTGTCAATTCAGGAATGATATTCTGCTTAAAAGCACCACCGCTTTTTTCATCAGTATATGTCATTTCCATTGATTCCAAGAAGATGTAGATCAAGTTTCTTTTCTTAGTAAAGCTGACTTCTGTTTTATGTGGGTCAGCGTAGTTATCTTCAATAAATGAAGATGGATGAAGCTGATTATAAATATAATCACCTATTCCTAGTGTCTTATAAAACTTGTAGACACCCTTGTATCCTCCTACTGCGACACAGGCAGCTAATACTAAACAGATGGCAGGCTTTACTTTCCTGATGCGTTTAGCAATATATAAGAACACAATTGTTAATAGCGTCAATATGATGGATGGCAATAATGCTTTAAGCATATATTCATTAATCATGCCATTTCCAGTTCCTTTAATAGGAGCTGTCATTGTATAGATGAGTTCATCTACTGAAAGATGTTGCCATGTTTTTAAGCACCATCTTACACTAAAGAATATTAATAAACTGATAAACGTAATTAAAACAACTGCTATATACCCTATAATCTTTAATAGGGAATGTTGCTTTTTCTTTGTTTCTTCCATACGTTACCTCCTAAATTATTTCCATTCTACCAAAATGAGGACATAAAAAAAAGGGTATAGTCCATCAAGTATGGACTATGCCCTTTAAGATTTCTGTGAAGCAATCTCATCTACAAGCTGCATAAGCTCTCTTTCAGCTGCTGCTTCTTGTGGATATGGATAAGAGGAAACAACCTTTTCAAATTTCTTTTTTAATTGTTCTGCTTTATTTTTATTCTTTCTTCTTAGTACATTATAGGCATATAGAACACGGATAATAGATGGTTCATTTTTAAGATATTTCATAATCTTAAAAACTTCATTAATGAACTGATTCTCGATCAGATCTTCTTTATTGCTTGTAATAAGTTCTATATATGTTCTTTCTGCAATAAGAATACTGCGATGAATTGAAACAATGCCTGTATCAATGGAAAGAAGATGATCTATCAATTGCGCTGCTTCTTCAAAGCGACGTTCATCTACAAATCTATTACATTTATAGACAGCGATAGAAGACACCAATCCATTTTTCATTGATTCTTCTGAAGGAAGAGTGAACCAAGAAGATGGCATCTCTTTTAGTCTTTCACCTTGTTGCTGGCGATTACTAATATGAAGCGTTATCCAAAAGGCACGTGCTGCTTCTGGATAATGCATAATATCAAAGGCATTCATGCCATCGTTATTAATGGAATTAGTGATCATAGGCCAGCCATTAGAAAAGGCAAGAAGTATACCCATAATCAAAAAGATAAAACATATAAGTCCAAATAATGAGTTAAGTCCAACAACTAAAAGAATCAATAATGAAATGATACTTGCGAGAATGTTGAAAATAACGCCTCCGAGATTATAAAGAAGATATGGTATCTGATTATTTTCATCTAATGACGGTGGCAGCATGATGCACTGACCTGGCGCAAAGTTCACTTTATATCTTGTAAAACGAATGTGTCCATTATCATTGACCCACATGAAACTGAAGATACGAAATGAGACAAATGAATATCCTGTCAATAAACCAAAGACCATATGTCCTGCTTCATGAATGATAATATGTAAAATAAATCCAATTATGCCAAATACGGCCAAGAAGATCAGTTCAATAATTAATCTCTCAAATGGTAAAGATGATGATATGCTTGTCATATTTTTTCCAATTATTATTCCACTAAACCATCCTACCGCTAACATTAAGACAAAATCCAATATTTTTCCAGCATAGCTGATCATTTTTCTTTTTTGCATCTTTTTCTCCTATAATTAAAAAGGAATATTTCAAATGAAACATTCCTTTTTGATTATATAATATACTGTTGTGAATTTCAAATTATTTACTTTTTGATAATGTAAGTGGATATGCAAATAGAATAAAGAAGTAATAATATGTTGCAACATACTGTGCTTTTGTTTCCCACAAGATGTGGAAGAAGAAACCACCAATCATAAATAGCATCGCAAATAGTGCCATAAATGAGATGTCTTTCTTTTTAATCATGATAATAGAATAAATAAATGCCATCAAAGCGATAAAGATGTTAAAGCTTGACATAATAAATTCTAGAATACGATAGTTTCTTGTCACTTTATCTTGATAGAGTAATTTAATAAAACTGCTGTGATAAGTATTTTTCATACCACCGTGTGCACCACTCCATAATGACATAAATGTTGGATCTGTCCATGTCGTTGCGATTTTATTTCCATAGAAATTCAGTGCATAAGCTGGATCGTTCTTGAATTTTTCTAATCTTATTTTCATATCTTTTTTAGCAGCTTCTTTTGATTTTTCTTCATCTTGATTTAATGAAAGATATGTTTTTAAAGAGTAAGAATTATACCAGCCTTCTGCTCTTTTTCCATTCTGCATACCCATCGTGATCCACATAATTTTTGGAATACCCTTGCCATAATTGATACCTGAGACATGTCTATAATAAGCATTGACTCCTTTTCCTCCTATCACGTAAGCAATGACAATCATCGCGATAGCGATAAGATGACGGAAGTTTTTTTCTCGAAGAGACAAAATCAATAAAGAAAGTACGCAGGCAATAAGGGCAATTAAGTAATTGCTTCTAAGAAGAATGCCCACCGAGAGTGCGAGAGCACCGGCTAGGGCATAAGCCCACTTAGTCTTTTTTATATAGAGACTAATTAAATATAAAGCTAATACCAAGAAGAACTGACCAGGTATTTCTCCATATAGGAAACGGATAAAGAACAGCTGTGGCAGGAACATGAATCCTAATAATAAAGTATATTTTGCCTGAAGGCTGTTCTTTTCCGTATAGAGTTCCACGCTTTTAGCTAAGAAGATATTAGTAAGAATAACTTGAATAAGATTGATGTAATAAAAGAAAGTGGGATTCTTACTGATGATTCCTAACAGACTTTCATAAAGAACAAGTCCGAGCTGATGTGGATAATAGCTCAAATACTTTCCGTGTTGAAGCGCACTATAATTCCCTACGCTAAACTCCTTCATTGCCTTAAAAACAGCTCCAGCATCAGCTCTTACTGGTGCATCAATAGTGAAAATGAGTATTGAACCTAATATCAGATAGATTAATGATAAGATAATACTCATATGCTTAATAGAAATCTTCTCTAATACATTTCTTAGTGCATATAACACTAAGAATACAAAAACAACTCCTACTAGGATATAGAAAGGTTGAAGCGATAAAATCGCATGCTCGTTTCTTCCTTTTACTGTTGTCTTGAATACAAGTGTCATAAATGACATTGAAAACGTAAAGACTATAAATAGTCCCATTATCATTTTATATGAACAATGACTAAGAACTTCTCTTAGTTTTTCCAATTGCTTTTTCATAAACGGCTCCTTCCCATCACCAATTAGTATACAATAAACACATTTATTATACTATTAGTAAAAAAGGATGAAAATTGATCCATCCTTTATATATAATTATTCCTTTACTTTCCGCGATTCCCCTCGTGCTGATCCAAACTTAATAAGAATTCCCTTAACTTTAAGATCTTTAATACTCTTTTCAACCGCCGCTTAGTTATATTCATTCTCTTGCGATAGTAGCTGCAGATAATTTTCATCACCTTTTATTAATCTTAATATTTCAATTTGCGTATCGTTCAGTACTCTATCACCGAACTTTTCGGAGTTTTCACCAAACTTCTTTTCTATTTCTTTCTTATTCATTTTAAAATAATTCGAATTATATAAAGTAAGTGTGAAATCTTTATTCTGTGCTTTAAATATAGGCATCAATTCCTTTGTAGTATTCTCTTGAAATTGAGCCAAAATCTAACGATTGGGAGGTCGGTACACATAGCTCAGACGTTTTAAATATTACATTGTTATTTATTCATTAAGAAGATCTGCTAAACATTTTTTATCTTTAATTTGTTTATGCAGACTTTTATGTTTTTTAATCGCTTTTACAAGTAATTCAACATCACTAAAATACTCTCTAATAAACTCTTTATTTTTTACATATTGTAATCCCAATTTTTCTATGCAGTATTCACTTGGCTTTAATTTACTTTTATACTTCTGAAAATCTGTATATTTATCTTCATTTATTATTATTAACATCTCTATTTCTGGTGAAGTAATAACATCTATAACATTCACTTTATCTTTATAAGCCTTATCTAATTTAAATTTCTCATTAGGAGAATCTAAAATACGTAAAATAGTGAGACTCTTCTTAAAGCCTTTTCCAAGATAACGTTTTTGAAAGTTACGCGCCATTCTACATCTTATTATTTTTTCTTCAAGTAATTGTTCTCTCGAAAACTTTAATTTATTTGCATCTAAAAGAATATTCATAATCTCTTCTTCTGCTGCACCCTCACAAATACATGCATAAAAATCAGAATCCACAATAAACCACCCTCTTACATATGATTTTTAATTACTTTCATTAAACCCATATAAGAATCATATGAAGGAGCAGTACCATTAAGAAAATCACTTTTAAAAGCATCACTTTTCTTAATATCATTACGTTTTAAAGCTTCACATAACTTCTGTAGGGTAATTCCACCATGATTACGAGCTATATAGATATTATCATTTCTATCAATCTCATCTAATAATTCTGAGTAATGTGTAGAGAATACTAATGTAGCTCCTTTTTTATTAACAGATTGATTCATAAAGAATCTTAATAAGACAGCTACAATCTCTGTATTAAAATGATTTTCTATTTCATCAATAATCAAGTATCCACCTTCTTCAAAAGCAATCATCGCACTAATAAACACATTAATACCCTTAATCGTTCCTGAAGATAAGTATTTCTCTAACAGTAATGGATTAACCAATTTAATTGGTTTACGATTATAGAATTTAAGTTCCAACTCTTCTGTTTCTTTATTAAAAGATAGATATTCAATTGATGGATCTAAAAACTTTAGTAATTCCTGTGGGAAATCACCAAAAGTAACTAAGAAATTAATATTAGTAAGTCTTAATAAAGATCTAACATGTAAATTATCATTCTTACTAATTGAACTTACAATACTTACATCGTCTTGAAGATATTCATTATCTTCATCTCTTATTTTTATTAAATCACCTTCATTAAAAGTAATTAGATCTTTCTTACTTTTAACTTTATTTATATTCTTAATATAAAGCTTCTCTTCTTCCACCTCATACTTCTCTTCAATCATATTGACTCTTTTTCTCACAATTTTTGAAGAAAGTTTACAAATACCTTTTTCTTTACTATAAAAAACTGCTTCAATTACTACTTCTTTTGAATCTGTAAAAACTTCTCTTTCTTCAATATCATTAATTGACTTGCCATTTAAATAATGAAAAACAAAAGAAAGAAGCTTTAATAAACTTGTCTTACCAGATGCATTAATTCCCACAACTGATAACACATTATTTGTATAGAATTTACCAAATAAATTTGAAACCATCTCTGCATTATCACTTAATACTCTTTTTTCTGCGTAAAAATCTATATCCACTTTATTTTTAAATAGATTTATGCCCTCTACACTAACCCTAATAATCTTCATTTTATCCACCTCTTCAATAATACAATAACACTAATAGTAATCTTTTTCAATATATTTAAACGTAATGTACGTTTAAATATATCATTAAACCATAAACTTAAGATTTAATAAAATAAATAAACGTAATTTATGTTTATAAAGAAAAACGCCTGAGCATTAGCTCAGACGTTTTAACTATTTGATTGGTACTTCAATCTGTGCAGATTTATATTTACCATTTTCCTGTGTTGTTACATACACAGTGACATAAACTTTGTTTGTGAACTTATTTAAGATTGAAGAAACATTAACTGTAGACTTATAAGTACCATCACTTTGTTTCTCCATTACGTTATTCATACCATAAGCTCCATCTTGACGGTAGCTGGCATTGACTAGAACTTCAGTAATATGAAGATTCTTAGGATTCTTGATCTTAGTAACGTATGTATTAATTGTTTCACTATTACGCTTATACGGATCAGCTTTAATTGTGACAAGTGGTATCTGTCCTTCTTTTAATAGCTGACGCGCACTCTTGGCTCTTACATCCTGAAGTTTATCCATAAATGCAGATTTCTTCTTAATTTCTTCATCGACATGATTTAATGAATACTTTTCAAGTAACGTTTTCTCTTTAGAGAAAAGGTTAACTCCAAGTCCTAACTTATTGCCAGGAATCTTAACTCCCATAGCAGCTAATGTCGTTGGGAAGTTATCTAAAGTAGCATAATTACGATTGTTTGTTGTTTCTCTTTTAGCATCCGCATTAATATAGGCTGTATAGACCTTACGATCTTTCCATTCTGTATTACCATTGATACCACCGTTCATTGTAGGATGATCTCCTGATAATACGATAGTAGTATCTTTATACCAGCTTTGAGACTGACACCATTTAATAAAGGCTGAAACCTGTCTACTTGAACATGCCATAACATTCTCATACTGTGATGGGAACTTATCTTCACATAAATGACATTTATATCCATCAATGAAATGTGTATCTACTGTAAGCATTGTAAAGTTGAATGGCTTATCATCTTTACTTAATGAAGATAACTGTCTTTTTGCAAAAGAGAATAGCTTTTCATCTTCATAACCCCAGAATACCTTATAATCCTGATCGATAAGCTTTTCTCTCTTAGCCCAGTTGTAGTCATCAATCTGATAGTTACCATGTGAATTAAAGTATTTGTCTCTTCCACCAAATGATGCATCTGAACCAATCATGAATGCTTGGTTATATCCTTGATCTTTAAGAATATCACCTAATGTAGTAACTCCATCAAAGAATGATGTCTGATCACTCATTTCATTATTCTTGATATTAGTCTTTAAAGGCAAGCCAGAAGTTGCCGCAAAGATTCCACCCATTGTGAAAGTTGTACCTGAAACAGAATGTGAACCATTGATCTTTGTTTTAGAATTAGAGAAAGATTCATTCTGTTGAGCAATCTTAGTTAATTCAGGAATAAGATTCTGTTTATGTGTTCCTCCTACTGATGGATCAGTATATGTCTGTTCCATTGATTCAAGGTAAACATAAATAAGATTTCTTTTCTTCTGTGGGAACTGTAAGTCCACTTTACTTGGATCTACATAATTATCTTTAATAAATGTAGATGGATGAGTCATGTTATAAAGATAATCTCCGACATTTAATGTCGTCCAGAAATTATAGACTCCCTTGTAGCCACCTACAAATAAGCAAGCTACCACAATAATGATAATGGCTGGCTTGATTTTCTTAATACGTTTAGCAATATATAAGAACACAATTGTCAATAACCCTGCCACAATTGCAGGTGCTAAACATTTTAATAAGTACTCACCAATCATTCCTTGTCCTGTACCTGTAATTGGTGCTGTTAAAGTGTAGACAAGTTCTTCCATTGTTAATCTCTGCCAAGTACTAAAACACCATCTAACACTTAACCCAATAAGAACACTTAGGAATGCAAAAAATACAAGAAGAACATATCCTAACACTCTTAATTTAGGATGCCCCTGTTTTACTTCTTTTTGTTCTGACGTTTTTTCTAAATTATCCATGTCCCGCTATTCCTTCCTTCTAACTTGATCATAAAGAACGATATACCTTCCCATGTAACGCCTTTATAGTACTCAAAAACATATAGATAATACCAAATCAACCCTTTTTAGTCAAATGACTTCCTACAAATGAAGCATCCTGCTTCTTTTGTAATATGCATTTTACCTGTCTGTTTCATCTTATTATGAATCATTCTTAAGAATGATTCATAATCTTTAGAAATATATTCCAGCTGATTACCATGACAGGAAAGAATATAGTTAGTGAGATCATCACTGTCAGTGACTTCTAGTGAATCTTCATGTCTATGCATTTCTACATCATCAAAGTATTGTGAAAGAATCTCTTTCCCATTTTCTAATCCAAACTTTTCATATAGTTTATTCTTAGATAAGTTGATCTTCTGATTAAAAGACTTTACTAAATCCGTAATCTCCTTCATATGATGTGAACCATACGTTGAACAGACAAAAAGGCCACCTTTGCTTAATACTCTCTTGATTTCCTTTAATGCCTGATTTACATCTTCAACATAGAAAAGCATATGGTTCGCAATAATCAGATCCACGCTTTCATCTTCTAGTAGAAGATGTTCACAGTTCATCTTCTTATAATCAATATTGCCAATAGTAAAAAGGTTGCTTCTTGCATCTTCTAGCATTCCCTTTGAAACATCAGTTAAAAGGATATTAGAAGTCAAAGGAATCTTATCCTTGTTTTCAATCCACAATTGTCCATTGCCACATCCTAATTCTAGAATATTTTTATGATGCATTATATCATACTGATCAAAGAGCCAAGTAAACCATGAGACTTTACTTGTAGAATACTTTTCATGTAGACGAATTCTTATTTCCACATTAGAGGCATTACGATATTGTTCCACAATATCGTCTCCTGCCTGTGATAAAGAAATCAAATGAACAAGCTTATTCCATTCTAAATGATCATGTTCATTAAGATACTCATCTACTTCTTCTATCGAAGAAAGAATCGCTTCATAATGCTGGATCTTCTTATGAATCATTTTCTTCTGAAGAGAAAATGATTCTTTTAATGAAGAGACATCATTACGCAGTGTCATTGAGAAGATTTCTTCAAGAGAAAAGCCAAGATTCTTTAAAGAAAGAATCTGCTGGAGCTTGACGAAATCATCATCGGAATAATAACGATATCCTTTCTCACTGATATGATGTGGCTTCAATAAACCTTGCTTATCATAATAGCGAATTGTACGGTTTGAAACATTGGCCATCTTGGCAAACTGTCCGGTTGTATAATATTTCTTTTCCATATTCCTTATTCTAATACATTACATCATGAATTTCATCTTTCTTTATCGGTTTTTCTGATTGTTCCAATAGGCATCTCTTAACACATTGACATTTTTCTTTACCTCACTATAAAGCTTATCGTCATAGCCAATAAGTGGATAAAGATTTAAATAGGACATACGATCAAGAAGGCGAATCATCATATGTTTGACATCACCGTTTTCTAATGAAAGAGCAGTATGTTCATAACCTCCTCCATCAAAGATCATCACTTCATCCACAAAGTAAATTGTACGCATAAAGCCTAAGCTTCTACGTCGATATTTTCTATAATCAAAGACCCAGGCAATATCCTTATAGCGTAGAATAGTTAATCCTTCACTACTTGGAAAGACAATATATTCATCTAGAAGTACACAGCTTTCTATACGTTCACCGTGTGTTAGCTCCTGATCGACTGCTCTTCTTTCTTCTTCACTCAACACATTCCATGTATAAGGATTTAATCTTTTACTATTGCGGTATCCCCTAACCATAAGAACACCAATAATAAAGATGGTTAGCCCCAATAAAAATGAAATAATCAGTTCACCTATTCTATATGCGTTATCTCCTACAATATAGATAACACTCTATACCATGATATATAATCCCAACAATGTAAATAAGTACACAAAGATATTTGATTTAGATTTAATTAAAGATAGTTCTTTCTCAATATTTGGATACATGTTCGTCCTCCCAACCAAAAAGGGGCTGACCCGGATAGATAATCTGGATTAGTTTTCAAAAATAAAATGCGCCGGATAATTCCGACGCATTTTTTGGTATAATGTAATTATGAAAACCACAACATTATACCAAAAAAATTATAGCGCATTTCAGACCTATGCGCTACTGGATTTTAACATTAATTTTGAGAATGATGTGCCTAGTGACGATATTGCACGTACTGTCATTGAGATTACGGAAAGGATGAACATTGGAAAGTATGTTGATCTCAGCAGTCGCAGATTGCA
>NZ_KL370858.1:0-6683 GCF_000702065.1 Kandleria vitulina DSM 20405
AGGAGGATCGAGGATTCACAAGATTTTCGAGAAGAGGACTCGATAATGCAAAAATGGAATTTCTTCTTGTGTGTCTGGGGTTCAATTTAAGGAAGTATCACCACTGGTACAGGAAGAAATGTAAAGAAAAAGTCAAATCGCTTTCGAATTAGGCAGGTACAATTCACAGTGCAAAAAAGATATTCACAATGGATACCCTTATTACGCCCTTTTTTAGGGTTTTTTTATTGTGAGTCTTATGAGAATGAATAGAATGAAATCATATCCTACATATCATGAAAAATATGGACGAAAAAAAGAAGCCTAACGAAATGATTAAATCATTTCGTTACAGCTTCTTATTCTTGTGTTGTTGAACGAGTTGATGAAGAACTTTTCTTTGCACTTGAAGTAGAAGATGAGCTACCAGATGTAGTTCCTGATGACGATCTTGTAGAGCTTCTAGTTGAGCTTCTTGTCGTCGCAGTTCTTGTAGAACCAGTTGTACTTCTTGTAGATCCTGTAGAACTTCTAGTAGAACTTGTTGTGCTTCTTCTTCTCGTTGTTGTACTTCTTCTAGTAGTTGAACGATTAGTTCTGCTTGAAGAAGATGAACGTGTTGAGCTTGAAGATGATGATGACGAAGAAGATGATGAATTTGATGAAGAACTTGATGATGAATTAGAAGACGAAGATGAAGAATCATGATCTCCAATCTGAGTTTCTAGAGTTGAATCTTTTTCAACTGTTACAGTCTTGCCTGCCATCATGTCATTAATATATTTAGCGTTCTTCTTAACACTTTCTTCATTTGGCAACATGTAGTAAAGACGACTATTTGGGTCAAAGTATCCACCGGTTGTCATGATACCTTCACCATCTAATAATACAGAAGACTGGAATGTCCATTTAGGCATTTCATCAAGCTGCATATTGATTAAATCTTTTAACTGTTTAGATGTAATTGAAGTCTGGAATGTACCAGCAATCGCATCTAATACCTTATCATAGTTTGCAAGTCCTGAAGGTGTTACTACCTTTTCGATAATTGCTTTAATGACAGTCTGCTGGTTAGCTGCTCTATGTCTATCCCCTTCACCGTAAGTCTTACGTTCACGAGCGAATGCAAGAGCCTGCTTGCCATTCATTGTCTGCCATCCTTTTTTGATGAACACTTTTCTATTTGTCCATGGTGTAAATGCTTTATCTGAGTAAACACGAATACCACCGATCGCATCTACTAGTTTTTCACACATCTTAAAGCCTACACGTGAATAGAAGTTGATCTTAATACCCATGAAATCTTCAATTGTGGCAGCTGAAGTTGGTGTACCAAGTAAAGCTGCATGAGTAAGCTTATCTTTTTCACCAATTCCATGAATTGTAACAAAGTAATCTCTAGGAATACTTGTCATAAGAATCTGATGTGTCTTAGGGTTAACTGTAATGACCATATTAACATCAGCACGTGATTTTACAGTAATATCGTGGCGTACCCCGTTGACTTCCCCATCAACCCCACAGATATACATTGTAAATGGTGTCTTAGTGACATCAATCTTTGATGATTCATCATCATCTGTCACTGTATATGACCAGATTTTCTTAGTTGCACTATCCCAAGTTGGTTCTGATTTTTCTAATGAAGAGACATAATCTTCATTGACAAGAACCGCATGGATTTTATTTTGAATAAGGCTGTTAGCCATTTTTGATAGTTTTTTGTATTTGATTTGTTTATAGTTGACTTCCTCATTGAGTTTAGTTGAAGCAGTCATAAATGATTCAGGTGTAATTGTAGGTACACTTCCCACAATCATATCATTTAAATCTTTTACTTTATTGATGTTAGATTTCTTTAACACATAAACTGAATAAGTTGTCTGTTTAAGAACACCATTCGTAATTTTACTGATGGTGCTTCCTCCCTTACTTGCCACTGATGAACCAAAGCATAAACAAAGTGAAAGTATAAGTGAAATGATTTTCCCAATCATTGTTTTCACTGATGATTCAGCAGCGTGTCTGCCAATCTTTTTTGATGGTTTCATCAAGAAGAACATCGCAACAGCCAATACCACTTCCCCTGCAATCAAGGCTGCTATGTATTTAGTAGGAATCAATCCCGATTGAATTACAAAATATGTGAATGCACCAGATGCCGCAATCTGCAAGATAAGCAGTGGAATCCAGTTAGTCAATTTTTTCATTAAATTTCCCATAAAGGAACATCCTTTCTTTATAAATCAAACAATATTATACACCACAACAGTGTACTTTCAAGCTTTTTCCAAATCACATTTATAAAAAAGAGAACCTATTACAGGTCACTGAATAGATCCTCATTATATACTCCGTTGTTATACAATTGCTTAAAACTATTTACAACAGTTTCTTTATCTTCCTTGTATGTAACACCGAACCACTTATCCTTTGTTTCCAGAACATCTACAGTTACTTTATTATCTCTTAATAATTCTCCAATGTAGACTGGAATCAGATATTCTCCTTTTAGCGGGTCTTCCAATGCATTAAAGAAAGACTTAAATCCTTCTTCTAATAGATCCATAAACGCTGGAGTAAGCCCCCACATATTCATTGAGACATGTGAATTAACATCAATATCTGCACCGTGTGAAGAGGCACCTGTTTTAGTCTTAATGATGTCATGTGTTTCCACAACATCCTTAAGTTTTCCATTTTCTACCTGGCAGATTCCTCTTGTAACACCACCATTATCACTTAGTGTGTTCTTAAGAATAAATCCTGCCATACAATATTCATTTTCCTTGTGATCAGAAATCAAGAAATCATGAATCTTCACAAATGCTTCTTTACCATAATAATCATCAGCATTGATAACCACAAAAGGACAATCAATCAAATCCTTGCATGCCAGTACTGCCTGACCAGTACCCCATGGCTTACTACGTCCTTCCGGACAGCTGATGCCTTCTGGCAAGGCGTCTAGCGCCTGGAAGGCATAGCGAGTAGTAACGCCATGATTTCTGCAGATATTTTCAATTCGATTGCCGATTGCTTCTTTGAATGCTTCTTCAATATCTTTTCTGATAATGAAGATGATATCATTAAATCCTGCTTCAATCGCATCATGGATTGAAAAATCCATGATAATTTCATTATGAGCACCAACAGGTTCTAGCTGCTTGATGCCGCCACCAAATCGCGAACCGATTCCGGCAGCCATTATTACTAAAGACGTTTTCATAATCATTCCCTTTCGCTAAAGTGTTACACATATTTTAACATAGATTTAACGAAAATGAAAACCTTTACATACCAATTAGAGACACATATCCATATTTTAAACTATTCTTCAATGTTTTTTTCTTCGATGCATTCTTCCCATTCCTCATCAAAGACATCATCCGCGTCACGAGGTGTCAAGAATTCTACCGAAATAGCGACAACGACAATACGACTGTGCTTCTTGCCATCTTTACTTGTATAAAAATCCTGCTTAAGATAGCCTACAATCCCAATCTTGTCTCCTTTTTGACAGTATTTCCCCATATTCACCGCAATACGATTCCATACTACCACTGGAATAAAGGACGTCTGCTGATAATGGTGGACAGCTACATTCAATGAAAGAACATGTCCTTCATTCTTTAGTTCTTTTACTTCAAAATCATTGGCAATATAACCAATTAGTTCTACCGAATTCATCTCATCACCCTTTCTTGTCATGTATCTCTATTTATCTATACAGACAAAATGATGAAATTACTAAAAAAAGCATCAGCTTTTTTACTGATGCTCATCTGTTTCATTTTCCGTTGGTGGCGTTGGCGTCACAACAGTATCTGAAATATCTGTTACAGTGACATAGCACTGCACTCTTTTCCCATTGACGCTTGCACTAATAATGCATGTTCCTTTACCTACTGCCGTAATCATCCCATCACGACTGATCTTAGCTACATTTTCATCACTAGAAGAATACGTAATGACACTTGTAGACTCCGTATTAGCCTGAAGCTGCTTTGTCTGACCAATCTCCATAGAGATATTTGTCTCTGACAATGTTAAATCTGCTTCCTTGATAGTTACTGGAATCTTCAATTCACTTTGATTGCGATAATCATCAACTGCAGTTGCTAAAACTTCATAAGTCCCCGGTGTATCATATTTAACTTTGGAATCATCAACTCTCATTTCATAATGAGAGTAATCAGATACTTCAATATTGTGATTATAGTTTACACGTTCATTCACAAATAAGGAAATAGGTTTCTTGAGCTTCATGACCGGCCCTTTTGTATCCTTGATCGTTATCTCAAGATCTGCAATAGTCTTACGACATTGATAATGTATCGCATAATTGCCTACACCTAATATCTTCTTGCTTTTAAAATCAATTGTATCACTTTCATACTTAACTTCATCATCAGAACCAATCTTTGTCACATTTATATAATCCAATGGCTTAATCTTATCGCCAAGCTCTAAGATCAGATGATTACGCTTCAACTCTAAAGTAGGATAATGGTATTTATGATCTATAAAGTACACCACAATAATCACAATAACCACAAACATAAGTGCAAAAGCAAACTTATACACCAATGGCATTCTTTTGATCATCTGATCCATCACCTTTCCTTATCCCTGAAATGACACATCTGATAAACAAGTATCTCTAAAGCTTCTGCCCTTATAGACACTTTCAATTCTTATTGTCACTTTCTTTGTACGATGTGTCTTTGCAAATGAAATCTTCTGTTCTACATTGAAGCTATCATCAAGAGTTACACTTTCACTGCTATCATCAAAAATGAAAGTCACTTCTTTTAAACGATTGTTTTTGTAGTAGATTGTTTCATTCTTACAATAACCATTATAGATTTTTGCAGCCTTGACATCGGTCTTCTCATCAAACTTAAAAGTAATAGACTCACCGATACCATCTCCTCTTACTCCTTCATTCCAAGCAGTAGTAGGATCTCCATCAATCGCATTGCTGGCCTTATAACTTGAAGAATCATTCAATACCGAAGTTGCCGTTGCACTGCTCACCGTAATATTCTTTACAGTATTAGTCGTATTAGTATTCGTATTTGTAGTCGTACTTGTATCACTTTTAGAAGAGAACTGTGATTTTACAAAAAATACCAATGCGAAAACAACACACACTGCAATAATCGCAATAATGATTCTCTTGAAATCAATCTTCTTCTTAATTTCAAAGCTTTCATGAGGAATCTCTTCTTCCTCTTCTACAATTGGTTCTTTTATAACTGTTGTATCATCATCAAAGGAGAACACCTGTCCATAAGGTCTTAAGATTGTATCCTGTTTTACTTCCTTTGTTTCTTCAACAGGTATTTCTTCAACTGGTGTCTCTTCAATAGGTTCTTCTTCATAGATTTCCTCTTCATCTACAAATTCATCTTCTATTTCTTCATCATCACCATTAAGCTTTGTCACAATCTTATTACGCCAATTGATAAAACGATCCCCTAATGATTCCTCCTCTTCCTCTTTTTTAAGAGGCATCTTTTCTTTAACCTTCTCTTTTAAAGGAACCTTCTTGCTTCTTTTTCCAACTGTTTCAGTAGAATCTTCATCATCAAAACTAAAACGCTGTGCTGGCTTTTCTTCTTCCACCTTAGCCTCTTTCTTTTCCTTCTTGATGCGAGGAGAAAGATCTAAAGGCTGATCACACTGCTCACAAAACTTTAACCAATCGGGATTCTCATACCCACAATGAGGACATTTCATACATTTATCCTTCCTTTACTTTATTTTCTTATATTCATAATGATAAGTCTCCAGCAATTCCTTATTATTAAAGACTTCCTGTTTCATTTTTAAATTCTTATAAGTATATTTTACTTCATAATCATCGTCTTGTTTAAATGAAACAAGACGATCATCTTTATAATGATAAGACACATGATTAGAACTGCTTACAAGATGATCATTCTTATAAGTATATGTCACATCATCTTCATCATCTTTCATATTAACAACCTTATCATCTTTCCATCCTATCATAATAGCATCAGATTCACCATGATCATAAAAACGTTCAATACGTGTAAGATGACCAGAATGATCATAACTATACTTATGAGTAAATGAACCCAATTCATCCGTTCCACTAGCCTGGATAATACGATCATTCTTGATTTCATATTGATAAGAGAATACCTCATTTCCAATATGCATCTCAATCTTAGAATATTTCATGATGACATCATGATCCAATAGAACATGGATATCAGCACTATTTAAATCAAAGTCTAATAAATAATGTGAAACAAGCTCTGGTCTTGTATATGATAAATAATACTGTTCAACATCTTGTTTCGTTTCTTCTTTAATGACATTCTGATCATAATGAATATCAACTTCATAACGATTTAAAGCATCATCGCTAGTAAGTCCCTCCGGTGTTGCTTCATAGATCATCTTTTTCACATAATAAATATGCGAAACACTCTTTTGAACATTACAGCCCATAATCATTAAAGCTAAAACGAAAAACAAACCCTTCTTCATAAATTTCACCTTCCCACCTCATTAACATATCATATCACAATATATGAAAAAAACGAACCCCGTAGGATTCGTTTACTATTCCAAATGGTGGAGCTTAGCGGGATCGAACCGCTGACCTCCTGCGTGCAAAGCAGGCGCTCTCCCAGCTGAGCTAAAGCCCCATTTTTTAAATTATA
>NZ_KL370858.1:7058-63295 GCF_000702065.1 Kandleria vitulina DSM 20405
ATGGATTTGAACCATCGACCTCACCCTTATCAGGGGTGCGCTCTAACCAACTGAGCTACAGGCCCATCTCGCTGACTGCTCACATATAATAGCATTATGTCATCCAATCGTCAACAAGAAAATACACATTTTTTACTTTTTTTGTAGACAATAAGTCTCTTAAAAAATAAAAGAAAAGATTGTGATTGATAATCACAACCTTTTTTAGTTCGCAAGATCATTTAATGTATCTGCACTTTCATCCATATCTTTATCAGAAATAGTCTTTTCATCTACTTCATCTTTAATATCATTCACTGCTTTTAGATAATCTTCCTTCTTCATAGAAACAAATCCCGTACTATCAATCTTGTAATACTTGTTGCCAACCTGAAGATATCCTGCAGTTTCATAATACTTCACTTTCTCATTACCAAAAGAGATGGACTTCAATCCCTGATCAGTATAAATAAACATATAGCTTTTAATATATTCTCTATATCCATCTTTCTTATTTGTTAAATACAATGCAGGAAGTTCATTAGATGTCATATTCACCAATGATGATCTATAGTTCGAATCCTTATCAAACAATTTAATAAGTTCAGTGTACGCTCCTTTATATAAAGAAGAAGCTCCTGGTTTTACAAACTGATTCCAGCTGTACTTCACATTATCAGGATGCTTTTCTCTAACCTTCTCTAATTCTTCAGCATTAGAATTATTTTCTTTTCCTGATTGTGACACGATATACATTTTTTCTGACTTGAAAGAATAGCCATTCTTATCAAGCTTTCCTACCTGTAGATAAGCAGCCTGATCACCATAATCACCATAGACAGTAATATAGCCATCTTTAGAAATAGTCATTTCACTCAAATCTACTTCATAATCACCAAGTAGTGTCTGATCCGCAATCAATGTCACTTTACCATTGTTAAAGCCATAGATTTCAATTGGCTGAATACCATCCTCTACCTTTTTACCAATAACAAGTTCATTTGTCTTATTATGATCAATATCCACATAAGCATAATAATAATCTATATTAGGTTCAGAAATATAGCCGTTGATAGAATCTGCCACCTTATCATCAAATACCTTTGATACAGTAATAATTTCAGGATTAGCTTCTGGCTTAGAGGCTTCATTTAACATTGTAACATAAGCTTTCAATACACTCATGTAGCTATCTCCTTCTTTCCCCTTAGCTTTTACTAGCTTTTGAGATAAAGAAGACACTGAAGTAGAATACTTCTTATTAATTGTCTTTAATCCAGCTGTAATCTCCTGTAATGCCTTCTTCTCTCCAGAAATCTGAGCAGAACGAATAAAGAAAGATACAGAAGCGAATACCAATATAACTACTAACGCAATAATAGCTATAAGACCTTTTTGTTTCAATCTTGTTTTCACAATTACAACTCCTTTTATTTTAGATGTACACTCATCTTAACACATCTACAAGAAAAAACAAAAAAGGATGTGATTACACATCCTCGTAACGATGTTTCCAATACAAAACAAAAGTAGAGACAATCATAATGCCAACATCCACCAGCAACAAATATCCACCGATAGATAAATCATCAATTTCATTAAGACATGTGATATAGACAATAAGTCCATTCATGATTGAAAAAGCCAATGACGTAATACGTTTTTTCATATAAACTGCAATCCCTACAAGAACTGCAATCGCCATTGCAAAAAATCCACTCATATTAATGAAGTTGATATGCTCAACGCGACCTAGAACACTATGAGTAAATGTAGGAAGAAAACTAAAGATAATCTGTCCTACAATCGTCAACAAAATAATCAATTGTACATAGTTGATTGACTGCTTACCCACACGAATATTCTTTTCTTCCATTTCCCCTACTAATTCGTTCATATCTTCATTCTGTTTCATCCTAATCACCTTCTTTATATATTTATTATACCAACTAATTATTCATACAAGTCATTTTTTATACTTTTCATTAAAAAAATTTCTCATTTTATAACGGTATACCGTATAACACAGGTTAGAATGCAGTCGTTTTCTTTTAAAAATCAAAAAAAGAGTGGTAATTACCACTCTTTTCTAAAATTCTATCATTATTTGAATACATCTTATTCACATTTGTGATTATTCTGAAAACGAATCCATAAATGCCAAAGCATCTTCCAATACTTTCTGGCCATCCATCTTACCGTAGCTTCGCATATCAATATTTTGTACAGGAATCTTTCCATCTACAAGTTTCTTAATTGATTTTTCCGCATAACGGATCTGTGGGCCCAACAAGATAATATCGACATCAAGATGATCTTTCGCTTCAGATACTGGATTAGCCCAAATTTCTGCATCCAATCCTTTTTCCTGAGCGGCTTTCTGCATTTTCGTGACAAGCAGACTCGTCGACATACCTGCCGCACAACATAACATTATTTTCATATTCATTCTCTCCTTTTGTATACTTCCGACACTTTAAGTATAAAGGAGATAGCGTTATTTTACAACCGCTTTCATTTGTTCTATAAACCTAATTGTTCTTTAACATATTCTACTGGCATATCTTCTCCAGTCCATAATTTAAATGATGCTGCTCCTTGATAAATCATCATATAAACACCTGACTGAACCTGACAGCCTTTATTTTTAGCACGCTTTAAAAGCAATGTTTCTTTTGGATTATAGACACAATCCATTACAAGAAGATGTTCATGAAGATCATCTTCTTCTACAAGACAGCTATCTTCATGAGGCTTCATACCTACACTAGTCGCATTTGTTAAAATATCAGAATGACGAATAGTTTCTCTTAAATCCTTCTTATCATCAATATCATGCAAAGTCACATGACAATCAGTCTTCTCATTAATCAATTCAACCTTTTCTTTAGCACGATCCCAGAACGCATCTTTCTTATTGAACACTGCAATCTCTTTAGCACCATCAATAGCAGCCTGCGCTAAAATAGCGATTGCGGCACCACCAGCACCAAGAAGGACAATCTTCTTATCTTTGATTGAACCAATCTTATCTTCAACAGCACGTACCCATCCTTCTCCATCAGTAGAAGTTCCTGTCAATACACCATTATCATTAATAACAGTATTGACTGCATCACATAACTGACTAACTGGTGAAAGATGATCAAGATAAGGAATAATTGCGGTCTTATTAGGCATGGAAAGATTATATCCTCTTACTCCCATCGCCTTAAGACCTTTAACTGCATCTTCAAGACCTTCCTGTCCTACTTCAAATAGCACATAAACCTTATCCATTCCTAGCTTATCAAAAGCTGCATTATGCATAGCTGGCGACATCGAATGTCTAATTGGTGTAGCCAACAACGTAATCAATTCAGTATGTCCCGTAATTGGGATTCTTCTTTCTGCCATATTTTTCCCCCGCTTCTTTTTTTCTTATTTTACTCGTATATGCCGGATATGTGAACCCCTTATTTTTTATATTTTCTCTAACTTTCTATTTTTATATTTTTTATTATCATAAATAGTTATATTTTTCTATAAATACACTCATCCACTTTTTCAAAAAGCGACGACTTTACCTGTTCAATCTGTCCAACACATAATAATCCTTCATCGTTTAATGAAGAATAGAACTTATCGTAGAGGTAGTCATAATTAAAATGATCAAAATAGACAAGCACATTGCGACATAATATCACATCAATATCTTCAATCGCATCATCTTCAAATAATTCATGCGTTTTAAAAGTAATATTATGACGCAATCCTTTAACCTGATAGCCTCTTGATGTTCTTATAAAGAACCGCTCAAGACGTTCTTTTGAAATATCACTTACAATCCCATTGCCATAAAGACCAACATGTGCCTGTACAACACGATCCATGCTGACATCTGTCGCAATGATTTTGTAGTTACAGCCCAGCTCTTCAAGGATGATGGCTAATGAATAAGCTTCTTCGCCCGTTGCGCACCCCACCACCCAGAATCTGAGGAACCCCTTGTGAGGAATATGTTGTTTAAGAGTTTCAAAGAATTGTGGATTTCTAAAGAATCTTGTAACACCTACTAAGATCTTTGAAGCCAGTCTATTAACAAGATTATCATTGATCTTTAGCTGTTCAATATAATCATCCACATCATCATTGACACATTCTTTTGTGATCGCATTGATTACTGCATCTTTATGATAATGAATAAACTCTACTCCTACTTTTTCATGAAGAATATCAAGAATCTCTCTTAACTGTGAACGATTCATCGATCAAGATCCTCCATAAGCGTATTAGGAACAATCACATTTTTTCTTTCAAAAGTAGAGAATTCTTCTTTTTTTACAGCTTCCATTTCTAAAAGCAGCTCTCTTGCGGATAGTCTTGTGGCACCATGTCCTACAACAATTTTCTGTTCGGCATAATCGCTCGTTGCCACAATGACATTGTATTCACTTGCTAATTTCTTAGTGGCACTTTCTATATACGCATCCGCTGTCTGCGCTTCTTTTGTATAGACAATATACACATTATGATAAGGCTCCATACTGCCACGTCCGCCTTCTACCTGATAGGCATCAAAGACAATGATGAGCACGCCTTTTTTAAAGCCCTGATAGCTACATAATGCATCTACAAGATGATCTCTTGCAGCTCCTAAATTTTCATTGGCAATTTCTGTCAACTTTTTATCCGCATAAATGACATTGTATCCATCTACCAATAGACAGTCTTCTTTTCTTTTTGACATCATGGCTGATGTCTCAGCTTCTTTTGGTGCGCCGTAGAAGTCCTTGGCAAGCTTGCGTTCCTGCTTGCCATACGTCTGTTCATAGACGCGTCGGACTTCTTCATCGCTAACAGTCATCGCACGGTGCGTGCTTTGTGTATTCTCTTTCTTTAATGAGAAGAAAGGGAGATGCATCTTATTTTCTACTTCGTCGTATTTCACATAATAGCCAGCACCATGAGAACAGAAGATGGATCCGGTAGGATTGTCTCTATCAAGTTCACTATCATAATCAGTTTCAACGTCTTCCTTAACTTCAGAATAGACAACCTCTTCAATCATCAGTGAGCCTTCACCTTTCGTATAATGCAATACGGATAACTGATAATCAGAAAGGAATCTCAAAGGTGCTTCTCCTTTTAATATTGCGATCGTACCATCATCATCTTCAATACGAGGTGTATCATAGTTTTCAAAATCATAGAAAGCTTTTGATAAATGCATTGATGGAATCACCAAAGTATAATGACCATAAGGTTCAAGCAAGATGGAAGTAGTAGACTTCAGTCCCTGTCTTACCGCTCTGTAAGTCGCTTCCCTAAAGTCTCCTCCTTCCGTATGCTTATCATGGGCTTTACCACCAAGAAGAGTAATACGCATATCCGTAATAGGTGAACCACTCAATACCCCAAGATGCTCTTTTTCTTGAAGATGTGTCATAATCAGACGCTGATAATGCTCAGGAAGATTATTCTGACAGTTATTGACAAACTGCAATCCTTCCCCTTGATTTAATGGTTCAAGATAAAGATGCACTTCTGCATAATGACGTAAAGGTTCAAAATGACCTACCCCTTCTACTGAGCTAGTAATCGTTTCCTTATAGGCAACCTTCTTATTTCCAATAGTAATATCTTCATGAAAACGTTCCTTCATGATATCCTTTAATATCTCAATCTGTACATCTCCCATTAAAGAAACCTGTACATGATCAGTATACATCTTCATATGAAGAAGAGGTTCCTCCTCCTTAAGCATCGTCAGATGCTTAAGCATTCTTCTTTGATCCTCTCCTTCATGAAGATCAATATCATAAAGAAGATAAGGTTTTAAGAAATGACTTTGTGCTCTTTCATCGCCAAAGACATCACCTGCTTCAAGATTCTTAATGCCAGTCAATGTGACAACTTCTCCTGCATGAGAGTCCTTAGATAAAGTATAATTGGCACCCTGATAGATTCTCACCTGATTGATCTTTTCCCCATTAATCTCATCTTTAGGCTTAAGACTTCCACCAGTCAATCTGATATGAACAAGACGTTCTCCACTTTCATCATGTGAGACCTTATAGACAATACCGCTAAGATTATCTTTATAAGAAGGACTCTTAGTATACTGGTCAATCATTTCTAGAAGTGCCACAGTCTTTTCATTTTTAAGAGCACTACCAAATAGCACCGGGAAAACCTCTCGTGAAGCAATAGCAGACGTGATCTCTTCATCGCTTAGCTTCCCTTTTTCAAGATAGCTATCTAAAAGTGATTCACTGCACATTGCGACTTCTTCATGATTATCTAGTTTCACAATATGATCAGATAAAGTATGCAAAGAAGAAAGAAGCTCTTCTTCACTATAATGGGACATATCCATCTTATTAACAAAAAAGAATGCTGGAACATGATAGTGTTCCAATAGTTTCCATATTGTCTTAGTATGCGATTGTACACCTTCACTGCCGCTGATGATCACAATAGCATAATCCAAAATGGACAGTGCTCTTTCCATTTCACCACTGAAATCGACATGGCCCGGTGTATCAATAAATGTCATCTTCGTATTATTAAAAGTTAAAGAGGAAAGCTTAGAAAAGATCGTAATACCTCTTTTTCTCTCCTGTTGGTCATAGTCAAGGAAAGTCGATTCATGATCGACTCTCCCCTGTGTTCTAATTGTACCGCTTTTATATAAAAGACTTTCTGACAATGTCGTCTTGCCTGCATCGACATGTGCCAAAAGTCCAACCACAATCTCTTTCATGAAAATGCCTCCTTGTTTTTATTGTAACATAAAAAAAAGAATCATCGTACGATGATTCTCATTATACTCTTTTAGCAAGCTTCAAGCTTACATAGCATGTCTTACCTTTATAAGTAAACATACCCCATTTACCATTTTTAACAGTTCTAACCTGGATTTTCTGTCCTCTTCTAAGAACACCCATCTTCTTGCTTGAAACAGTAGGTTTACGTCTTACATTTAAGATAGAATTAGTAACTTTGTAAGTACCAGCAGTATATGTTTTCTTAGTTGCCTTTGTCTTTACAGATTCTGCAACATTAACTGATACAGAATTCTTACCTTTATATTTTGACCAGAACTTATTCTTAGCAGTTGATCCTCTTCTACGAGAAGTAGCTGCCTTGTTGGCAGGTCTTTCATAATAATATGAGAAGTTATAACCTGATTTATATGATCCAGCAGCTGAGTTAGCTGTCTTCTTTACTTTAGAATAAGCAGAATGTTCAACTGTCTTTAATTCATGAACAAGATAAGAAACCTGTCCAACAATTGAAGAAGAATTAAGACCATGTCTTGAACAATATCTTCTTAAACTAGACTTTCTAGCACCGCCCCACTGAACTAATCCGTAGAACGTACCTCCAGCTTTAGGATTAAAGCGAGATTCATGATAAATATTAGCCATAATTCCTGTTGCCTGAGAAGTTGTAAATTTATGTGCCATTAATGCATTATATGTAAGCTTTTCATTTGTAGCAGCATCTGCCATTAAGCTAGGTCCTACAAATAATCCAGTTACCATAGCACATACTAAAGCAACTGCAGCTAAAGTTTTCTTCATCTTATTCATAATATCCCTCTTTCGTTTGATACTTAAAATTTAAACTACGTATACTTTATCATATTTCTTAAGAAAATAATAGTGTTTTTCTTAAGAAAATCTTAATAATTTAAAGTTTACTTCAATTTTAAAAGAAGGATTAGATAAAGGCATGAATGATTTTAAAAAAAGCGTAGGACTTTTTCCTACGCTTATAACATCTGATAAAAAAGATTCTCTACTCCATCAATATCCGATGCATAATGAATTTTTATATGCGGGAAGATTGCACAGCTAAATCCATCTACTTCATGAATTTCGTATAAAGCTTTCTTGATCTTATCACTAAGTTTTTCTACTTCTTCTCGTTTATTGAACTTTATCATAACCTTAAAAGTAAAACCTTCCAGTCTTCCAACAGTTCCTCTTCCATCTACTGTATCATAGATGATTCCTGCAGCCTTACGTAATAAAGAAGTTCCCACTTCTCTACCATAGGCTTTAATAATACGATCATATTCCATGATTTCAATTATGATGCTAGCAAATTCTATTCCGTAGATATGATAATCTTCTTCATAGCTGATGGCAGCTTTTACAATACCATCATAGTTGAGAAGTCCTGTGATCGGATCATTGGATACAACGTTTTCTCCTTCTTTAAAGTTAACAATATATCCAATAAGTCCTGCCACAAAACCATCTTTATAATATGGCTTCTTGACAATGATTGTATCTTTTAGCAATCCTTCCTTATGAGACTGACAGACAGATACTTGTCTTATGACACCATTCTTAAGAATATCTTCTTCTTCATTGATTATCTGTCCTTCATTGATATACCAATGAAGATCTTCATCCTTCTTGCCAATGATGTCTTCTTTTCCTTTAAGCTTGTAATAATCAAGGAAAGTATCTGAAACACCTTCATACTCACGATTTTCATTCTTCCAAAAATATGGTGTATTAGAGTATGTGATCATATTATCCCAAAGTTCAGATTTGATGATAATATCCTCTTTTACATGACGATCTAATTCCTTCATTCTGGGCATAGAGAAATAATAATCTTTTAATATAGCTTTGCCAAAATCAACATCCTTAAATGCGGTTTTATTGACACAGTGCATATAAGAACACTCCTGAGGAATAGGAATTATGGTATGCATTTTCCAAGGATAATTCCCATTCTCATCCCTTGTTCTAAAATAGCCAACACTAGCACCATTAACACTTGTCTTAACATAATCTGACAACAGTTCTTTATCTGCGAATTCTCTAAAACGTTGTTGATCTTCAGGGAAGATCTTTTCTAAACAATAAAGCTCTATTTCACGTTCTAATCCTTTTTCAAGATTAACATATTTTCCTAATGTTGGTGTAAGATCAAGGTGATCATTTGATCCACTTAGATTATAGATCATGATTTCATCATAAAGATAATAAATATTTCTAAGCATCATATTCATGCTGCGCTGTACTTTAATGCTCTTTTCAATACAGCGATCAGACATGCGAACATGATAAAGATAATGTCCCTGACATTGAGAAAGACATGTAACTTCTAATTGTAAAATAGCCTTCTTTAATGGGAAGCTGACAACTTCTGGCTGTCTTGTACGAATGACTGTCTTAATAAATCTTCTATATAGTTTAGCAACCGGTAAATGTGGTGAATTGACTATGGCTGATGCCTGTTCTTTTGTAAAGATATCATTCTCTTTTAAGGCACATACAAAGTCTTTATTGGCAAAAAGGATCTCTACCTTTTCTCCGTCATCTTCGATAATCGCAAAAGCTGAATCAGTCATAAAGTCAACTTTGTTAAGTGCATCAAAGAACTCTTTTCTTGTACGGGTTTCTACTTGAATACCTTTTGAGATGCAGGCATTCAAAGCATCCATATACGGAGATGGCTTACTGAAAAGATATCCTTGTGCTTTCTCACAGCCAATTTCTCTTAAGAACACCAACTGTTCTTCCGTTTCAACCCCTTCAGCTAGTGACTGGATTCCAATGTTTTTTGCCATGCCAACTGTTGATTTAACAATCTCTTTTGAGCGATTGTTAAAATGTGAAAGGAAAACCATGTCGATCTTTAATTCATCAAAATTGTAATCTTTTAATACATTAAGTGAAGAAAAGCCACTTCCAAAGTCATCCATCCATACCTGATATCCAGCATTATGGAAACGTCTTATGACATCACCAATGATAAGTCCATCTTCCACAAATACACTTTCAGTGATTTCAATATGAATCATATCTCTAGGAACTTTATATTCCTTGACATACTTTTCTAGTACTTCAAACATATCGCATGATAAGAAATCTAAACGCGATAAGTTGAATGAGACTGGCATGATTGGATCACCATTAGCAACTCTTTTAGAATAGTTCTGACAGATAAGCTTGGCAATATGACGATCCAACTTATGAATCAAGTGATTTTCTTCTAATACAGGAATAAAATCACCAGGACTCATGAACCCCTTGACTGGATCAATCCATCTAGCGAGCGCTTCCATTCCACACAAAGTACGATTAAGTGTACGAATAACTGGCTGATAGTACACTTTAATATAGTCATTGGCAACGGCTTCATCAATATGGGTAATGATATAATCTGCAAGTTCCATTCTTCTTAGAAGTTCTGGCTTATAGTATTCAAAATAACGATCATTTTTAGTACGCATGCTGTCGCAGGCAATCTTTGCCATATCACACGCTGTCTGTGGATTGACATTTCTTTCTTTTACTTCATAGACACCTATCTTGACATCTATCCCATTAGCAAAAGGCTGATGTCTAATCAGCTGATAAGCACGTTTTATTTTTGCTTCTAGCTCATGATCTTTTGTAAAAACTGCAAAATGGTCATCTGAGAAACGAGACAAACAATCATCCTTGAAGACATTCTTCAAGATATTGGCAATCTCAATTAGGAGCTGGTCACCTGCTTCCATTCCGTATTTCGCATTAAATAATTTAAAATTAGTGAGGTTGAAATAGAGGAATACATAATTCTCATATTGCTGAAAATCAGTTGATACAAGATCCAAGAATTTTTTCATACATGGTAACCCGGTAAGTAAATCATAATCCCATGTAATCGATTTTAAATCTAAATCAAAAGATGTATCGGAACGATCTTCTCCCTTATAAAAACGAGTGAGTGTTCCTTCATTTAAAAATGACTCCTCCCTGCCGGGCGAAGACATAAACGTTTGTACATCCGTTTTTCCTTTACTCATTAATAATTTCCCTTTACTTTCTATTATTCGTTTCTATATATGCATAGCCAATTAAAAAATATACTATCAAATTATGAAAAAATCAATAATTTATGATCGAAAAGTAAAAAAATGGTCAAATTATTCTTTTAACTTAATAATATCTGAAACTTACATAAAGCTTATCCCTTAAATTAAATGAGCAATAAAAAAACCCCAAAATGGGGTTTTCATCATTGCTCTCCTCAGCAATAGATTAACGTTTAGAGAACTGTGGAGCACGTCTTGCTTTCTTAAGGCCGTATTTCTTACGTTCTTTCTTACGAGCATCACGAGTTAATAAACCAGCTGCTTTTAAAGTTGGTCTATAATCTCCAGCTTCACATAAAGCTCTTGCGATACCGTGACGGATTGCACCAGCCTGACCAGCGTATCCTCCACCGTATACATTTACAGTTACGTCAAATTTGTCTTTTGTTCCAGTTAATTCTAAAGGTTGGTTGACGATCTGAACAAGAATATCTGACATTAGATATTCTTTAGCATCTCTTCCATCGATAGTAACGTTTCCAGTACCTGGTGTTAAGATAACACGTGCTACTGAAGTTTTTCTACGTCCTGTTCCTCTGTATTGTACATTTGCCATTTACTCGTCCTCCTTACCCTTTAACTTTCAATTCTTCTGGTTTCTGAGCTGCATGTGGATGATCAGGACCAGCATATACAAATAATTTCATACCTTGTGCTCTACCTAAAGTGTTGTGTGGTAACATACCTTTTACTGCATGTTCAACAAATCCTGTAGGATCTTTTTCTAAGAATTCCTTAGCAGTTTTCACTTTAAGTCCGCCAAGCCATCCAGTGTGATGGTAATACTTTTCATTAGCAAGTTTATTACCAGTCATTCTTACTTTGTCTGCATTAACGATGATTACATAATCCCCTGTATCTACATGAGGAGTGTAAGTAGGTTTATGTTTTCCTCTTAATACAGTGGCAACCTGTGATGCTAAACGACCTAATACCATATCAGTAGCATCAACAACATACCATTTGTGTTCGATTGTGGCTTTATTAGCCATAGTTGTTTGTCTCATTTTCGTATCTCCTTAAAATTTAACCTTACCGGGGTCTTTTTTTAATGAGTTTATCAAAGCTTACGATTGGTTTGATAAGATGACCAATCACTCAAATAAACAAACAAATCAAACTCTTAAAGGCGCATTCGCCCCTCAAAGAGACAACCTATATTATAAACAAGTTCAATCAATTGTCAATTGGTAAATCAAAAAAACAATTATAAATTCGTAATGATTTGATGAGCCTTCCTTATATCATTAAATCTGTCAATTTTATTGTTTGCCCCCGTCTGAGCAATAAAGAATGTATGACCTTTATATTGACTACAAACAACGATACACATCTTCGCTGCTACTGTATATCCTGTCTTCGCACCTTTAGCTAATTTTCCATATCCAGATGAAGGAGACTTAAAAGTATGCTTCTTATTTGTAGTCTGATAGCTCTTCGTAAAGAACATTTTCTTGAAAGTAGGATCTTTCAATACAAACTTCATCATCTTCACAATATCATTACCTGTCATATAATGACTAGGATTACTCATTCCAACTGGATTTTCAAAATGCGAATGGTTCATTCCTGCTTCTTTCGCATACTTGTTCATCGCATTACGCATTGCTTCTTTATTCTTAAAGCAAAGACGTTCTAATCCAAAGATTGCTTCTCCTCCTGATACAAGCAATGCTGAATAAATCAAATCACGATATGTGACTGTTTCATTAGCTTTAAATCCTGAGATATACGCTCCTCCACAGCTATAACATTGATCAATATCACTTTGTTTCACTTTCACCTTTTCATCAAGGCTCTTGATTGTCTTCAAGTAAGTATAAACTGAAAGTACCTTTGTAATACTTGCAGGATTAATACGCTTATCACTATTTTTACTGTAAAGATTATAATGATCAGTATTATCATAGATAGTTAATCCTTCAGACATAAAGTTCATTGGCTTTACTGTAAGATTACCTTTAAACATCGTATTGCCAATTGTAGCTTTATAACTAGTCTTTCCAACTTTTGTAGCAGTAATCATTCCATTCTTTGAAGTCGCATAATCCTTAACCTGATAGTTAGGCACCTTGCCACCAAAATCACCTGGATCCTTATAGCTCTGTCCTACAAATAAAGTTAAATCCTTATGAGAAATCTGATATGGTCTGACATCTACTTTCACATTAAAGTTCTTATAGCCACACTTTACCTTAAGATCAGTTTTCCCTTTCTTTTTAGCTACCAGCTTAATCGCATGTTTATTGACATTCACATCAAGTAAGCTAGGATTTCCTACTTTTGCACTCACTTTCTCTTTTCCACCATCGACATGAAGAACATCCTGCTCATATAGTACAACTTCCTTCTTCTTCATTGTCGTTGATGAATAAATATTGTATTCATTTACTCCATAGCCAATTGCCCCTGCTAAACATAGGACAATAAAGGCAATAATAATTTTCTTCATCGTTTCCCTCCCCATTTCACATCTTTCTCATTATAACACTATAAAATAAAAAAAGAAGATGTTACTCTTCTTCATAATGAACATGCATCAAATATAATCCTTCTGGTTCAGCTTTAAACAAGCATTTCTTTTCTCCCTTAGAATCAAGAAGCTCCTTAAGATAAGCAATGCTGCGACGATGAGCACCTACCTGAATGACACCACCGACAATATGTCTGACCATATATCTTCTAAAGCCACTACCAATTAGTTTAAAAGTAAAGAAGCCATCTTTTTCTTCAATGGTGAAATCATAAAGTGTTCTGATGGTATTTCCATATTCATCATAGACACAATAAGATGCAAAATCATGTTCTCCAATAAAGATCTTAGCTGCTTCTCTCATGATTTCTAAGTCCAGCTTGCCATAAGGATACTGGTAGATCGTATGACGATCGAAGGGCGAATATGTATTCGTTGATAAACGATAATGATATTCTTTTTTCTTTACACTATAACGTGAATGAAAATCATCACTGACTGCTTCACTATCTTTAATGTAAATATCATCCGGCAAGAAATGATTCAATGCTCTTGCCCATTGTTTCTCATTGATGTTCTTGTCGGTATCAAAATGAAAAACTTGGTTTTCAGCGTGAACACCAGCATCCGTTCTTCCTGAAGAATGGATGATGATGTCTTCACCTGTAATTTTTTTAAGTGCCTTCTGAATCTCTTCCTGAACGCTGCGTTCTTTAACTTGAATCTGCCATCCATGAAAGAGTGTCCCATCATAAGCCACTATACATTTAATTCTTGTCATAAAAGACTTAACGCAAAGATTCCCATTGAAACAGTACAGAGAATAAGAGCTGCAATGGTATCTCTTCCTTTCCAACTTAATTGATGATATCTTGTACGCAATGCGCCAGGAATATAGTTACGGCTCTCCATTGCATTTGCAAGATCTTCTGCTCTTTGAAAAGCAGAAATAAACAACGGGATAATCAAAGAAATGATTGCCCCAATCTTATCTTTAAGTGACCCTTCCTGAAAATCCACACCACGGGAAGCCTGTGCTTTCATGATACGCTGTGTTTCTTCCAATAATGTAGGAATAAAACGTAAGGCAATAGAAATCATCATAGCGACTTCATGAGTCGGAAAGCCAATCTTATGAAGAGGCTTCATAAGATGTTCCAATCCTAAAGTCAGATCCAATGGCTTAGTTGTAGCAGTAAGGGTAGTAGTTAACGTGATAATAAGAATCAATCTGATAATAATGTAGACAGTCTGCGTTACTGCTCCTGAATAGATCTTAAAGATCCAGAATCTAAAGATCACATGTCCTGTCTGTATTAATAATAAGTTAAAGACTGCCAAGAATAATATCATAAAAAATATTGGCTTCATGGCTTTCATGATTCTTTTTAATGGAATTGATGAACAAGCAACAATACCAATGGCCAATAAGGCAAGAATACCATATCCTAAAAATCCTGCATCAAAGAAAATGGTAATAAGCAATACCAATAATCCTACAATCTTTAATCTTGGATCAAGACGATGCATTATTGAATTGCCAGGAAGATACTGTCCAAAAATAATATCATTCATGGAGTTCACCTCCTATTTCTTTAATAAGATCATCCATATTGTTAATCGCATGATCAATATGGAAACCGTTCTTATTAAGTTTATCAATAAAATCTGTCATCAATGGCAAATCAATGCTTAATTGTTGAAGATAATCTCTTTCCTTAAAGAGATCCTCTACACGACAATGCTTTTCAACTTGTCCCTTGTTCATCACAATTACATGATCACAATATTTCAACACATGATTCATATCATGAGATACCATAATCACTGTCTTCCCCGACTTCTGAAAATCCTTAAACAGATCAAGCATATCCTTTGCCCCTTGAGGATCAAGACCAGCCGTAGGCTCATCTAATACCAGGATATCTGGATCCATTGCCAAAATTCCGGCAATAGCGACACGACGCTTTTGTCCTCCGGAAAGTTCAAATGGTGAACGTTCGAGATAGGATTCATCGAGGCCAACGCGCAAAAGGCACTCTCTTGCCTTTTGTTTGGCCTCTTCTTCAGATACACCGAAGTTACGTGGTCCGAAGGTAATATCTTTTTCTATTGTTTCTTCAAAAAGCTGATATTCTGGGAACTGGAAAACCAGTCCTGCTTTCTTGCGCAATGGCTTTAATAGCTGTGGCTTTTTGGTACGCGTGATTTCAAAGTCTTCGATTGTGACTTTTCCTGAGCTTGGAATCAATAAAGCATTGATATGTTGAATGAGAGTGGATTTACCGCTTCCTGTATGACCAATCAGGGCTGTGAATGATCCTTTTTCAACATGAAGATTGACACCCTTTAGTGCTTGATAAGCAATTGGTGTTTCTTCTCCGTAGATGTATTCTACATTTTCGAATGTAATTGACATAGTGCTTTCACCAACTTTTCTGTATCAAGTGTCTTTTCTACCGGTATTCCTCTTTTAATCAGCTCTTCAGATACCTGATAAGCAAATGGAACATCTAATCCCAAATCTCTGATGCGCTTAGTGTCGGACAACACATTTTCTGGTGCACCTTCATCTATGATATGTCCTTTTTCTAATAAGATGACATGATCACTTTTAGCAGCTTCTTCTATATCATGAGTGATAGAAAGAATGGTCATATGATTCTTTTGATTCAATGAGCGTACAAGTTCATTGATTTCTTTTCTTCCCTTAGGATCAAGCATGCTGGTTGCTTCATCTAAAATAATAAGATGTGGGTTCATTGCTAAAATACCCGCAATAGCAACACGCTGTTTTTGTCCTCCGGAAAGTTTTGTTGGTTCATGATCCAAGAAATCAAGCATATTAACTTTTTTGGCATACTCTTGAATAATGCCTTCCATTTCATCATGAGGCACACAAAGATTTTCTAACCCAAAAGCGATATCATCTCGGACGGTGGATCCGATAAACTGATTGTCTGGGTTCTGGAATACGATGCCTACCTGTTTTCTTACATCATTTAGTGTCTCTACACTTAATGGTATACCGCCTACTTCTATATGTCCTTGACTAGCTGCAAGTAGACCGATAACCAATTTTGCAATGGTGCTCTTCCCTGATCCATTATGGCCAAGGATTGTCGTATATGAGCCTTTTTCGACATGAAATGAAATATGATCGATGGTTTTTAATCCTTCATCATACTCAAAACATAAATTTTCTACATGAAGCATGAGAATTCCCCCTAATGTTCTTCATTTTATGTTATTCAAGACTCTATGTCAATCATCCACCTTGCTGATATATTCATATTCAGAATAACCATCATCTACTTCTTTACCGATATCTATTTTTCTTTCTAGATTCTTATCATAATCAAATGAGAATATCGCTGCATATAGAATATCAAGAATGCAGGCAATCGACTGGCTGCTGGCAAATTGTCCAATATTAGTGTTCAGCATTTCCTGAGAGCTGATTCTTAATGAAACATCCGCCATCTTAGACAATGTGGATTGAGAAATACTCGTAATCGCAATGATCGGCGTCCCCTTTGATTGTGCCTTAAAGGCCGCATTCAAAGTAATAGGTGTCTCTCCAGAATAAGAAATAACAATGGCCACATGTGTCTCATCTCCCATTGCCGCCTGGAGTATCGGATTACCGATATTCGCATCTACATTGACCATCTTATGAATACTATATAGCTTCTGCATAAATCCTTGAGCTAAATAGACATAGCTAGATTTTGAATAAATATCAATGACTTCCGCCTTTCTTAGTAATGAGACAGCTTTTGCAAGATCATCGTGAGAAAGCAAGGCTTTCGTATCGCTAATTGTTTCTTCTTCAAGTCTCAATATACTATTGGCAATAGTCATTAAGTCATCATTAACCACAAAAGGAATGGAGGCATCCACATCCTTTGTCGCATACATATATTGCAGCTCTTCTACGAAAGCTTTCTTAAAATCATTCCAGCCCTCATAGCCGAGCTTCTTCGCAATTCTTACACACAGCGGTGCACTTGTGAACGTCGCCTTGGCAATATCCTGAGTTGTCTTATTAGCAACATCTTCTCCTAAAGTAAGAATATAACGCATAATGACCGACTCACTTTCTGAAAGATGTGTTTTCTCTATCTTATTAAGTATCATGACATTCACCTCGCATTTCATTATAATAACATTACAGTGTAAATGCAAAGGGTTACAAAAATGTACATAATATGAAAAAAACAGCCTTTCGGCTGTTTTTATCTAAAGCTAAAGTTTCCTTTTTTCAATCCAGCAATAAGCTGATCTGTTGGCATTTCTTCATCTTCAGAGATCACATCAGCAACTGATGGTACACTATTGAAGAATGCATGTAATGCTCTTAAGAAAGATGCTGATAAGCTTTCTCCTTTTTCATAGCGTACTGCTAACTGATCAATTCCCTTTTCTTCAGCTACCACTGCTGAGATTTCTGGTAATCTATTCTGTAATTTATTTAATAACATAGTTAATTCCTCCTGTGTTTATATGAATCACAATAACGAATTATATCGTGATAAACAAGTGTAATTGATGTCATTTTAACGTCATTAACATGAATTAACAATTAAATAAACGTATTTTGTAAATGTCATTATAAAATATTTTCAAAATACAAAAAGAACGTCTTTCTATTCTGCTTTTTATTTCATTGATCAGCAGATATTGATTTCTTCCGCAAGGAAATCCCTCAAATAGAATAAAAAAAGCGAGCATTGCTCGCCTTTTTCTATAATAATGTGATGATTGCCATAGTGGCATTGTCACCTTTACGGTTGTAAGTCTTTAAGACTTTAGTGTAACCACCATTTCTATCAGCATATTTAGGTGCTACTTCATCAAATAACTTCTGTAAAGCAGTTTTTCCAGTTTTAGGATCAACAACATCCTGAAGTACAGCAGCAGCCTGTCTTCTTGCATGTAAGTCACCACGTTTACCTAAAGTGATTAATTCTTCAACAACTTTACGAACTTCTTTAGCTCTTGTATCAGTTGTTTCAATCTTACCATGCATAATGACATCAGTAGCTAGGTTACGTAACATAGCTTTTCTATGAGAAGACACACGTCCTAATTTTCTATTATTTGCCATTATAGAGCTCCTTCCAAATTCTTAATTAGTCTACAGGCTTGAAGCCTAAACCTAATTCTAATAACTTTTCTTTTACTTCTTTCAATGACTTTTTACCAAGATTTCTAACCTTGATCATGTCATCTTCAGTTTTAGAAGCTAATTCCTGAACAGTCTGGATTCCAGCACGTTTTAAACAGTTGTAAGAACGAACAGATAAGTCTAATTCTTCAATTGTCATATCAAGTACTTTGTTTCCAGTATCCTGCTGAACTTCACTCATGACTTCCATATTCATGGCTTCATCAGTTAATTCAACAAACATGTTCAAGTGTTCAACTAAGATTTTTGCAGCTAACGCAAGTACTTCATGAGGTTTAATTGAACCATCAGTAGTAATTTCCATTGTTAACTGGTCATATTTAGCAGACTGACCAACTCTAGTTGGTTCTGTCTTATAAGAGACATTGACTACAGGTGAGAAGATGGAATCAGTTGGGATTACACCAATTGTATTCACATACTTCTTGTTCTGGTCAGCACTCTGGTAACCACGATCTTTATGTGCATACATTTCCATGTATAGACGATGACCTTCAGCTACGTGAGCGATAACTAAATCATTTGAAACCATTTTGACTTCTGATGGACACTGAATGTCTGCACCAGTAACAGTTGCTGGTCCAGTCACGTCAACGACCATTGTCACATCTTCATCAGTATCGATATCGAATACTAACTTCTTGATGGCCAAGATAATTGATGTAACATCTTCTACGACACCGTCAACTGCTGAGAACTCATGAATTGCACCATCAATCTTGATAGCGAAGACTGCAGAACCAGGCATAGAAGAAAGTAAGATTCTTCTTAATGCATTTCCGATTGTTGTACCGAAACCTCTTTCTAAAGGTTCGATGACAAACTTACCGTAGTTGTTGTCTTCATCATAAGTTTCAACGTTGAAGTTTGCTTTTTCAAATTTCTGCATTTTGTTCCTCCTCTTAGAGATAATTATGAATGTGATTTAACCTTCTTATGATTATCCACGAGGACGTTTTGGTGGACGGCATCCGTTATGTGGGATAGGAGTAACATCAGTGATTGCTGTTACTTCAAGTCCAGCAGCAGATAAAGCTCTAACTGCAGATTCACGTCCAGGTCCAGGACCCTTAACGTTTACTTCAACCTGTTTCATTCCATGATCCATAGCAGCTTTTGCAGCAGCTTCAGCAGCCATCTGAGCAGCATATGGAGTTGATTTTCTTGATCCCTTGAATCCTAATGCACCAGCACTAGACCAAGTGACAGCATTACCATTTTCATCAGCAATAGTTACAATTGTATTGTTGAATGTTGAATGAACATGAGCAATACCTTTAGCGATATTTTTCTTAACACGTCTTTTACCACGTGTGTTCTTTGTTGCTTTTGCCATTGAGCTTTCCTCCTAAATTATTTCTTCTTACCAGCGATTGGACGCGCTTTACCTTTACGAGTTCTTGCGTTAGTCTTAGTCTTCTGACCTCTTACTGGAAGACCTTTTCTATGACGGATACCTCTGTAGCTACCAATTTCCATTAATCTCTTAATGTTTAACTGTGTTTCTCTACGAAGATCACCTTCAACTTTAATCTTTTCTACTTCTTTTCTAATTCTAGTTTCTTCTTCTTCTGTTAAGTCTTTAACTCTAACATCTTCAGATACATTAGCAGCAGCTAAGATCTTTTTAGATGTAGTAAGACCAATACCATATACGTAAGTTAAAGAAACAACCACACGTTTATCACGTGGGATATCGACACCTGCTATACGAGCCATTAATAGTTCCTCCTAAATTAACCTTGTCTTTGCTTATGTTTAGGGTTTTCACAGATTACCATGACTTTCCCTTTTCTTCTAATTACTCTGCATTTATCACACATTGGTTTTACAGATGCTCTAACCTTCATCTTTATTACCTCCTGTTGGGTATTATTTATGTCTAAATGTGATGCGCCCACGTGTTAAATCATACGGACTAATTTCGACTGTTACTTTATCCCCCGGTAAAATGCGGATGTAGTTCATTCGGATTTTACCAGAAACGTGAGCAAGAATAGTAACTCCGTTTTCTAACTGAACTTGAAACTGTGCATTAGGCAATGTTTCAACAACAGTAGCTTCGACTTCAATCACGTCGTTTTTCTTTGCCATACTTTTACCTCTTAAACTTTTGTCATAATCTCATAGCCATCATCAGTGATTGCTACGGTATGCTCGTAATGAGCTGCTAGAGAATGGTCTTTTGTTTTTACAGTCCAACCATCATCTAATGTATAGACTTCTTCACCGCCAAGATGGGCCATTGGTTCAATCGCAAGTACCATACCTTTTTTCAAACGTGGACCTCTACCAGGAGCTCCCCAGTTTGGAACAGATGGATCTTCATGAACCTCAGTACCAATTCCATGACCTGTGTAGTCTCTAGGTGTTGTACAACCATGACTCTCTAAGTAAGTCTGCACAGCATGAGATATATCGGATAAGCGATTTCCAGGTTTAACTTGGGCCAAACCTGCAAATAATGCAGCCTCAGTCACTTCCATGAGATGTTTGACGTCGTCGCTAGGAGTACCTACTACATAGGTCCAGGCACTATCGCCATGATAACCTTTCCAGCAGGCTCCCACGTCAACTGAGATAATGTCACCATCTTTTAAGACATAGTTATCTGGGATACCATGAACAACTGTGTCTCCTACAGATACACAGACAGCTCCAGGGAAACCATAAAGGTTTAGGAAGCTAGGTGTACAACCTTCCTCACGGATAATCTTTTCACAGAAGTCTGAAACTTCTTTTGTTGTTAAACCTGGCTTAAGCCATTTTTCTAATTCTTGATGAACAAGTCCAACAACATGACCAGCATGTCTCATCAATTCAATTTCTCTTGAATCTTTGATAGTAATCATTATTTATCCTCCAAAACATCCTCTATTGCTTTAAAAACATCTTCCATTGACTGATTGCCGTCAACGTTCTTAAGCGAACCTTTCATTGCATAATAGTCAATGAGTGGGCGAGTCTGTTTTTCGTATGTAGCGAGTCTAACCTTAACGGCTTCTTCGCTTTCGTCAGATCTCTGATATAATTCTCCACCGCAGACATCGCATACGCCTTCAACCTTTGGTGGTTTGTACATGATGTGGAATGTGTTACCACATTCTCTACATGTTCTTCTACCAGATAATCTTCCAATTAATTCTTCTTCAGGGATATCAAGATTAACATTTGCGTCAATCTTGAATCCAAATTCTCTTTCCCAAGATTCAAGCTCTCTAGCCTGAACAACTGTTCTTGGGAAACCATCTAAAATGAATCCATTCTTGAACTCTGATAAATGTTCTTTTAAATAGTCATAGACCATTTCATTAGTAAAATCATCAGGTACAAGATATCCATATTTTATAAAGTAGTTAGCAATTACTCCAAACTTATTCTGTTCTTTAATTGCAGCTCTGAATAGGTCTCCTGTAGAAATCTGAACTAGTCCATATTTTTCTACAAGTTTCTTTGCTTGAGTCCCTTTTCCTGCACCAGGAGGACCCATTAAAATAATGTTCATTGTACGACCACTCCTTATTAAACTACTTATTTTCTAATGTATCCATGGTACTCTTTACGAGTAAGGATACTTCTGATCTGACGGATTGTTTCAAGGGCAACACCAGCCACGATAATCAAACCAGTACCACCAAGTGATAAGGCATTATCAGCAGTAGCTGTCCAAACAACCGGAACAATGATAGGAATTGCAGCAATGATTGTTAAGAACAATGCACCAACTACAGTGATTCTATTTAACACTGTACCGATATATTTCTTAGTATCAACCCCTGGTCTGACATCAGGAATTGCGCCTCCACTCTTCTTAAGATCTTCAGAAATCTTTTTAGCATCAATCTGTAGATTTGAATAGAAGAATGTGAAGAATACAATCATGATAACATATAGGACAAAACCAACAGGCTTCTGATAATTCAAAATATTATCAATAGCAGTCATTGTGCTTGTACTCTTCATGAAACTAATGATAGTTCTAGGAGCAGCAAGTACACTGGCCGCGAAGATAACAGGAATTACAGATGAACTGTTAATCTTCAATGGCATATGTGTATCTTCCTTTGTACGCATGATTGTCTGTGAGTTTGTAGGATAGAACATCTTAATCTTACGAATAGCGCCTTCCGTATAAACAACAAACACCATGATTGCTAAGTAAGCAAGTACAAATAACGCATACCATGCAATGCTTGTTACAGCTGTCATTGTCGACTTATAAGATACCATTGTATCGTATGAAGTCAAGAACTGATTTGGTAAATTGGCAACAATACCAGTGAAGATCAACAATGAAGTACCGTTTCCGATACCCTTGATTGTAATCTGATCACCAATCCACATTGCAAACATTGAACCAGCAGCCATAATCAAGACAACATATACATAAGTGTAAAGTGATGACTGAGTTAAGATGCCATACCCCTTATCAAATGCATATGTAAGAGAGCCACCCTGAATAGCTGCAAGAGCTAATGTCAGGAATCTTGTGACTCTGTCTTTTTTCTTCTTACCGTTATTACCTTCCTTCTGCCATTGAGCTAAGACAGGAATAACGTCCATTGATAATAATTCAATAATGATGGAAGAAGTAATATATGGAGAAACCCCCAATGAAAATAGGGAGAATCTCTCTAAAGTACCTCCACCTAGCATGTTCATAATACCGAAAATACCAGAGTTGGTAGCAGCAGAAGTTAAACTGCTTGTATCAATATATGGAATTGTAACGGCTGCTCCTAAACGGAACACAAACAACATACCAAGTGTGAAGATGACCTTTCTACGCAATTCACCTTTTTTAAAGACATTCTTTAAAAAGTTAATCACCTTTAGATCACCTCAGTTTTTCCACCTGCAGCTTCGATGGCCTTAACCGCTGAAGCAGAGAACTTGTTAGCTTTAACAGTTAAAGCAACACTAAGTTCACCATTACCTAAGATTTTTAAACCATCTAATTCTTTTTTAACTAAACCAGCAGCTTTTAAAGCTTCAAAATCTACTACTGCGTTAGCTTCGAATTTGTTTAAATCTTCAACATTAACAATTGCAAATTCTTTTCTATTAACGTTTGTGAAACCACGTTTTGGTAAACGCATGAATAATGGAGTCTGTCCACCTTCGAAACCAGGTTTCTTACCTCCACCTGATCTAGCGCCCTGACCTTTCTGACCTCTTGTAGAAGTCTTACCATGTCCAGAACTTGTTCCACGTCCTACACGTTTTCTTTCTTTACGTGCACCTTCAGTGTAATGTAATTCGTGTAATTTCATGATCGCACCTCCTACTGTTTTTCTTCTACTGTTACAAGGTGTCTAACAGTGTTGATCATACCTTGAGTATAGACATTGTCTTCTCTTTCGACAGTCTTGTGCATTTTAGTTAAACCTAAGGCTTTAAGAGTAGCCTTCTGGTTTTTCTTAGCACCAATTGGGCTCTTTGTAAGAGTAATTGATAATTTTGCCATTTAAAGCTCCTCCTTAACCGTAAATTTCTTCAACAGTTTTGTCTCTTAATGCAGCTACCTGTTCAGCAGTCTTCATTTCTGATAAACCTTTGATAGTTGCTCTTACCATGTTAATTGGTGTTCTAGAACCAATACATTTAGATAAGATATCTGAATAACCAGCTAATTCTACAACCGCTCTGACTGGTCCACCAGCGATGATTCCAGTACCTTCAGCAGCAGGTTTTAAGAATACATATCCAGAACCGAACTGACCCTTAATTTCATGAGGGATTGTACCATGTTTGATTGAAACATTGATAAGGTTCTTTTTAGCAGCTTCGCTTGCTTTTCTGATTGCATCAGGTACTTCGTGAGCTTTACCAGTACCGAATCCAACTCTACCCTTTTTGTCTCCGATGACAACTAAGGCAGCAAAACGCATTTTACGTCCACCTTTTACAACTTTAGTGATACGGTTAATAGTGACAACACGTTCTTCAAATTCTTTTTCAACTCTAGGTCTTCTTTTGTTATTTCTACGACCATTTCTTCTCTGACCGTTATTACGATCATTTCTTGGTTTACGCTGTTCCATTATTTAACCTCCCTCTTAGAATTTAAGTCCAGCTTCTCTAGCAGCTTCTGCTAGTGCTTTTACTCTACCATGATAGATGTATCCACCACGATCGAATACGACTACTTCAATATTCTTAGCTAATGCTCTTTTAGCAACTTCTGTACCAACTGTCTTAGCAGCTTCAATGTTTGAACCGTTTTCTAACTTTAATTCTACTGAGTTAGCAGATGCTAAAGTTACACCATTCACATCATCAATGATCTGAGCATGAATGTTTTTGTTTGAACGGAAAACATTAAGTCTAGGACATTCTGGAGTACCAGAGATTTTTTTACGAACTCTAAGATGACGTCTAACACGAACATCGTTTCTTGACAATTTCTTTGCCATGATCCTATATCCTCCTTAGTTTGACTACTTCTTACCTGCAGTCTTACCTTCTTTTCTGATGATTCTTTCATCAGTGTACTTAATACCTTTACCTTTATAAGGTTCTGGTTTCTTGACAGCGCGGATCTGCGCAGCAACTTCGCCGACTCTTTCTTTTGAAATACCAGATACTTTGATCTGAGTCTGGCTAGGGCATTCTACTTTAACACCCTCTTCAACATCGATTTCTACTGGATGAGAGAAACCAACATTTAATACTAATTTATTACCTTTCATCTGAGCACGGTAACCAATACCGACGATTTCAAGGTTCTTTTCAAATCCATTTTTAACGCCTTCAATCATGTTTGCGATTAAGGCTCTTGTTGTACCATGTAACTGTTTAGTGTGCTTAACTTCGTTAGCTCTTGAGCAACGGATTTCATTACCTTCCTGAGCGATTGTAATGACATCAGCAAACTGTCTTGTTAATTCTCCTTTAGGACCTTTAACTGTAACAGTATTATCTTCAGCAATTGTTACTGTGACATCTTCAGGTACATTGATGACTTTTAAACCAATACGAGACATCGTATTACCTCCTGTATTTTTTTTATTACCAGATGTAAGCTAATACTTCTCCGCCAATGTTCTTAGCTCTAGCTTCTTTATCTGTTAAAAGCCCCTGAGAAGTTGATAAGATGACGATTCCTAAACCGTTTAATACCTTAGGAATTTCATTTGACTTAGCGTACTGACGTAAACCTGGTTTAGAAACTCTCTTAAGACCAGTGATTACTCTTTCATTACCTTTATATTTTAAAGTGATAACGATGTTAGATTTAACACCTTCACCTTCGACTCTATATCCTGCTACGAAACCTTCGTTTGTAAGGATCTTAGCTAATTCAACTTTTAATTTAGAAGTTGGAATTGAAACTTCTTCATGTCTCTGCTGATTAGCATTACGAATTCTTGTTAACATATCTGCAATAGGATCGTTTACCATTTGCAAATCCTCCTTCCTGTTGGGTTAAATATTACCAGCTTGCTTTTTTAACTCCAGGAATTTCACCTTTATAAGCTAATTCTCTGAAGCAGATACGACAAAGCTTAAACTTTCTCATAACTGAATGTGGACGTCCACAACGTTCGCATCTTGTATATTCACGAACCTGAAATTTCTGAGGACGCTGCTGTTTAATTTTCATTGATGTTTTTGCCATAGTCTATTTTGTCCTCCTATTTAGCAAAAGGCATACCTAATTCAGTTAACAATGCTTTACCTTCTTCATCAGTCTTAGCAGTTGTAACGAATACAATATCCATACCTCTTAATTTGTTGACCTTATCGAAATCAATTTCAGGGAAGATCAACTGTTCCTTAACACCTAAAGTGTAGTTACCTCTTCCATCAAAAGAGTTATTTGGAACACCTCTGAAGTCTCTTACACGTGGTAAAGAGATAGATACTAATTTATCTAAGAATTCATACATTCTTTCTCCACGTAAAGTAACCTTACATCCGATAGCCTGTCCTTCACGGATTTTGAAACCTGCGATAGATTTCTTAGCTTTAGTGATGATTGGTTTCTGACCAGAGATTAAAGTTAATTCTTCTACAGCTTCGTCTAATAATTTAGAGTTAGTAACTGCATCACCAACACCAATATTTAAGACGATTTTTTCCATCTTAGGAAGCTGCATAATTGATTTATAGTTGAACTTAGCCATTAAGTTCTTACTGATTTCGTTATTATAACGTTCCTGTAATCTGTTCATGATTGCCTCCTATAGATTATTTCTTATTTTCTTTGATGACTTCACCAGTAGCTTTATTAACTCTGACTTTTTTGCCATCTTCAAATTTATAACCAAGCTTAACTTTAGCTTTAGCTTTAGTGTCATAGTATGCAACGTTAGAAGCATCGATTGGAGCTTCAACTGTCTGGATTCCACCTTCTGGATCAGACTGAGAAGGTTTGATATGTTTTTTAACTTTGTTGACACCTTCAACTACGACTTTATTTGTTTTATGGTTGATAGAAAGGATTTCTCCTGTCATACCTTTATCGCTACCAGCGATAACCATAACTGTATCACCAACACGTACTTTCATCGTTTCTTATCCTCCTATAATACTTCAGGAGCTAATGATACGATTCTCATGAAATCTGCATCTCTTAACTCTCTTGCAACAGGGCCAAAGATACGAGTCCCTTTAGGTGAGTTATCATCTTTGATGATTACACATGCGTTATCATCGAATCTGATGTAAGAACCGTTTTCACGAGTTACACCATATTTTGTTCTTACGATAACTGCCTTTACAACTTCACCTTTCTTTACTGTACCACCTGGAGTAGCCTGTTTTACTGATGCAACAACGACATCACCGATGTTGCTTGTTTTTCTATTAGAACCGCCTAAATTTCTGATGACTAATACTTCCTTTGCACCAGTGTTATCAGCGACTTTTAATCTTGATTCGTTTTGGATCATTGTTGTGACCTCCTTTCAGAAGAATTAAATGATTTCTGCCTTCTTAACGACTTCTACTAAACGGAAACGTTTTGTTGCAGATAATGGTCTAGTTGCCATAATCTTAACGATATCACCAGTTCTAGCAACGTTATTTTCATCATGTGCTTTGAACTTTTTAGATGATTTCATACGTTTACCATATAACTTGTGAGATACATGTGTTTCTACAAGAACAGTGATAGTCTTATCCATCTTAGTAGAGATGACTGTTCCAGTGTAAACTTTACGATCGTTTCTTTCCATACTCATCTCTCCTATTTTTCTAATTCTCTTTCTCTAATTACAGTTTTGATTTTAGCAATTGACTTTCTAACTTCTCTGATACGAGCTGTATTTTCTAACTGTCCAGTAGCCTGCTGAAATCTTAAACTAAATAACTCTTTTTTGAACTCTTCTACTTTTTTAAGTAATTCAGTAGTTTCAATATTTCTAATATCTGCGACTTTCATGAGTTACTCACCTCTCTTAATGACTTTACATTTGATAGGTAACTTATGTGCAGCAAGTCTTAATGCTTCTCTTGCTACTTCTTCAGATACACCAGCTACTTCAAACATAACTCGTCCTTCTTTAACAACTGCAACCCATTCTTCTGGAGAACCTTTACCTGAACCCATACGTACTTCCAATGGCTTCTTAGTTTTTGCTAAATGAGGGAAGATTCTAATCCAAACCTGTCCTTCACGGTTCATGTATCTATTGATAGCGATACGGGCTGCTTCAATCTGTCTTGAAGTGATCCAAGCACCATCCTGGGCAACAAGACCATATTCACCAAAGGCAACAAATTTTCCACCTTTAGTCTTACCTTCATATTTAATTCTATGAGGTCTTCTATATTTTGTTCTCTTAGGCATTAACATGATTATTTGTCCTCCTTGTTTTTCTCAGGAAGAATTTCTCCCTTACAGATCCAGACTTTTACACCAAGCTTACCATAAGTAGTATCAGCTTCAGCTGTAGCATAATCAATGTCAGCTCTTAATGTATGAAGAGGTACATTACCTTCAGAGTATCCTTCAGTTCTTGCCATATCAGCTCCACCTAAACGACCTGATACTGCAGTTTTGATACCTTTAGCACCTGATCTCATAGCTGACTGGATAGCTCTCTTCTGAACTGTTCTGAATGAAGCTCTGTTTTCAAGCTGTTCAGCGATTCTCTTAGCAACTAACTGAGCGTTTGTATCAGCGTTCTTGATTTCAACAACGTTGATGTAAACCTGTTTACCGTCTACTAACTTAACAACTTCTTTTCTTAAAGCATCAATAGCTTCTCCACCTTTACCGATGACAACACCAGGACGTGAAGTATGAACGAAGATATTGATTCTCTTCTTAGATCTTTCGATATCGATCTTTGCAACATATGCTCTTGATAGTTTTTCCTGAAGGAAATTACGGATTTTTAAATCTTCATGAAGTAATGTTGCGAATTCTTTATTATCTGCATACCATCTTGAACTCCAATCGCGGTTAACACCAACACGGAATCCTACTGGACTTACTTTCTGACCCATTGTCTTTCCTCCTATTTTTCTTCTACCACAGCAGTGATGTGGCATGTTCTCTTTAAGATTTGAGTTCCCTGTCCTTTTGCTTTAGCACGGAATCTCTTTAATGTAGGACCTTCGTCTACATAAATTTCTTTAATAACTAATTTATCTTTGTCTGCACCTTCATTATGTACAGCATTAGCTGCAGCTGAGCTAATTACTTTGATAATTGCAGGTGTAGCACTTTTATTCGTATATTCAAGAATACCTAATGCATCCTTGACACTCTTACCTCTAACTAAGTCCACGACTAATCTGGCTTTTTGAGCAGATACACGAATGTTTTTAGCTTGCGCTCTTGCTTCCATGTTTATATCCTCCTCAAATTACGCTTTTCCGTCAGTGATATGACCTTTGAATGTTCTAGTTGGAGCGAATTCTCCTAACTTATGACCAACCATATCTTCAGTTACATATACTGGAATATGTTCTCTTCCATTATAGACAGCGAATGTATGTTCGATGAACTGAGGGAAGATTGTAGATCTTCTTGACCAAGTTTTGATTACTTCTTTTTTGCCTGAAGCATTTAAAGCTTCCACTTTTTTCATTAAGTGTTCATCAACGAAAGGCCCTTTTTTCAAGCTTCTTGCCATGTTTTCTTCTCCTCCTATTATTTACCGTTTCTTCTACGTACGATTAATTTATTAGAATGTTTCTTACTATTTCTAGTCTTAACACCCATAGCTTTTTTACCCCAAGGAGTAAGTGGAGCTTTACGACCGATTGAAGTTTTACCTTCCCCACCACCATGAGGGTGATCGTTAGGGTTCATTACAGAACCACGAACTGTAGGTCTGATACCTTTCCAACGATTTCTACCAGCTTTACCGATGTTAACTAATGAATGATCTTCATTACCAACTTCACCGACAGTAGCACGGCAAACTTTTAAGAATTTTCTCACTTCACCAGAACTTAATCTGATTGTAGCGTATTTTCCTTCGAAACCAAGAATCTGAGCAGATACACCAGCAGATCTAGCAATCTGTCCACCTTTTCCTGGATGCATTTCAATATTGTGGATTAAAGTACCTTCTGGCATGTTACCCATTGGTAATGAGTTACCAGTTACGATATCCACTTCTTCACCAGACACGATTGTCTGACCAACTTCTAACCCCTTAGGAGCTAAGATATATCTCTTTTCACCATCTGCATAGTTGATTAATGCGATGTTTGCTGATCTGTTTGGATCATATTCGATAGTAGCAACTTTACCAGGTACATTATCTTTATTTCTCTTGAAATCGATAATTCTGTATTTTCTCTTATGTCCACCACCATGATGTCTAGTAGTGATCTGACCCTGGTTGTTACGTCCAGCTTTCTTATTAACAGTTGTCAATAATGACTTTTCAGGTTTCTGAGCAGTGATTTCTTCTTTAGTCAATGCTGTCATATTACGACGACCGTTAGTAGTAGGCTTATATGCTTTAATAGGCATTGTTTGTTCCTCCTTATTTAGTCTCTGGGACGAGTGCATCCCAATAAAGTTTTAGCAATGATTATTCTTCACCGAATAAGTTGATTGTATTTCCTTCAGCTAAAGAAACGATTGCTTTCTTTCTTGCGTTAGTCTTACCAACGTAACGACCAACTCTTTTTGTTTTACCTTTAATGTTCATAGTGTTAACGCTTGTTACTTTTACATTGAACATAGCTTCAACAGCCTGTTTGATTTCAGTCTTGTTAGAGTTAACATCTACATCGAAAGTATACTTGTTTTCATCCTGCATTAATCTGATAGATTTTTCAGTTAAAACAGGTTTCTTTAATACATCAGTAATGTGTGCCATTATGCAAGTACCTCCTCAACAGCTTTGATTGCTGCTTCAGTCATGAATAAGTTTGTGCTATCTAAAATATCATAAACGTTTACATGCTTAGCATCGATTAACTTAACATTTGATAAGTTTCTTGCAGATAATGCAACATTATCATTTAATTCATCAACAACAACTAATGCTTTTCTAGGAGTATTGAACGCAGTCATTACTTCTTTCATGTTCTTAGTCTTAATTGAATCAAATGCTAAATCATTTAAAGCAGTGAATTCATTGTCGATTAATTTCTGAGATAATGCAGATCTTAATGCAAGTCTTCTTACTTTTCTATTTAATTTGAATTTATAGCTTCTTGGAGTAGGACCAAATACAGTTCCTCCACCTACCCACTGAGGAGCACGTGTAGATCCCTGTCTAGCTCTACCTGTACCTTTCTGTCTCCAAGGTTTCTTTCCGCCGCCTCTTACTTCAGAACGACCTTTAACCTTATGAGTCCCCTGTCTTAATGAAGCTCTCTGTAGTAATACCATATCAAAGATTGCCTGATTGTTTGGTTCGATTGCGAATACCGCATCGTTTAATTCGATTTCACCAACGTTTTCAGCTTTCTGGTTTAATAATGCAACTTTTGCCATGTCTATTTCCTCCTCTCGCTTCATTATTCAGCTGCTGCTGCAGCTTCTTCTTTAGCATAAGAAACTAATTCCTTAGCTTCGTTTACCTTTCCGTTTTTCTTAACTGCTGAATGAATAACAACTAAACCTTTCTTTGGTCCAGGAACTGATCCTGAGATTAAGATACAATTGTTAGCTGCATCAACAGCAACTACTTCTAAGTTCTGAACTGTTCTTGTAACATGTCCATACTGTCCTGGTAATTTCTTACCTGGAGCAATTCTATTTGGAGCGATTGGCCCCATTGAACCAGCGTGTCTGTGGTTAGGACCTCCACCATGAGCCATTGGAGTACGCTGATAACCAAATCTCTTGATTGTACCAGTGTATCCGTGACCTTTACTAGTTCCCTGAACGTCAACGATTTCACCAGCAGCAAAGCTATCAACTGAAATTTCCTGACCAACTTCATAACTCATCATTTCGTCATAACGAAATTCTTTGATGAAGCGCTTAGGAGCAGTGTTTGCTTTAGCTACGTGTCCAAGTTCTGGCTTGTTTGCTAATTTTTCTCTCTTGTCTTCGAAACCAACCTGTACAGCATTGTATCCATCAGTTTCAACTGTCTTCTTCTGAAGAACAACGTTTGGAGTTGCTTCTACAACTGTTACTGGGATTAACTTACCGTCAGTAGTGAAAACTTGAGTCATACCGATCTTACGGCCTAAGATTCCTTTCATGAGTTACACCTCTACCTTTCTTATAATTTAATTTCAATGTCAACACCAGATGGCAATTCAAGACGAGTTAATACGTCAACTGTTTCTGGAGTTGGGTTCACAATGTCAATAAGACGTTTGTGAGTTCTGATTTCAAACTGTTCACGAGAATCTTTGTATTTATGAACAGCTCTCAAGATTGTATAAATTTCTTTTTCTGTAGGAAGTGGTACTGGACCAACGACCTGAGCGCCTGATTTCTTAGCAGCGCCAACAATCTTTTCTGCTGAATCATCTAAGATCTTGTGATCGAATGATTTCAATCTAATTCTGATTTTGTTGTTTGCCATGATTTGTTCCTCCTTGTCTATTTGTTAGACAACGCTCAATGCGAATTCCCTGAGACACCCTTCCGTTCATGACAACGGCTGTCAGCGTTTCAGCAACCTCGCACATCTACGCGTTTCACAACAGTGATATATTACCCTATTCATTTCAGTAATGCAATACTTTTTTTGATTTTTTTCCTTTATTTTCGGACTTTTTTTAAGAAACCTCTTTCTTTATTAATGTAAGTGTTTACATTAAACAATTACCCCATTTATAGATTGTATACAAAATAAAACAATCTTATATGTTACTATAATAAAGAGGTGAAAACGATGTACTATATCTACATATTACGCTGCAATGACCATTCCTTATATACAGGAATAACCAATAATATAGAAAAACGCATGCACCAGCACTTCCATAAAGAAGCCGCCGGTGCAAAATATACCAAATCCCATCCTCCTTTATATATAGAAGCCATCTGGCAATGCGAAAACCGTTCAAAAGCTTCTAAACTTGAATATCGTATAAAAAAGCTCACGAAAAAGAAAAAAGAGGCATTGATCCTCTCCCATGACTTATCAGTCATAGAAAGCATCAACCCTCTCGATTATTATTTCATATCCTTTAAGAATGCCTTATAAGCTCTTACTGCTTCAAAGACATCAACCTTTGAACATACTTCCTGTGGAGAATGCATACAAAGAACAGCTAACCCTGCATCAATAACTTCCATACCGTAGTTGGCCATGATGTAGGCGATTGTTCCTCCGCCTCCAACATCAACTTTACCAAGTTCAGCAGTCTGGAACTGCACATTATTTTTCGCCATAACATTTCTGATAGCTGCAATATATTCCGCATTCGCATCATTAGACCCAGACTTACCACGACTACCAGTAAACTTATTGAAGACAATACCTTTTCCTAAGAAAGCCGCATTCTTGCTTTCAAAGACATCCGCATAAAGTGGATCATAGCCAGCAGAGACATCACTTGACAACATCTTACTGCGAGAAATAGCTCTTCTCACTGAAAGATCAGAATCAAATCCCATCAATGCCATAAGTTCAGCAGTAGTATTCTCAAAGAACTTAGAATGCATACCACTTGCCCCAACAGAACCAATTTCTTCTTTATCTACTAATAATGTACAAGCAGTACGATCTGGTGTTTCAATATCCAACATCGCAAATAATGAAGTCCAAGCACAGATCTTATCATCTTGACCATAAGCAAGAATCATAGAACGATCAAAGCCAAGATCTCTTGCTTTATCTGCAGGAACTAATTCTAATTCTGCAGAAAGGAAATCTTCTTCTTCTACATCATACTTCTCTTTAAGTAATCTTAAGACATTAGCTTTTACATTATCTTTTTCTACATCATTTAATGTCTGACTACCAACCAATAGGTCAAGAGATTCCCCTTCAATAACCACATTAGCTTTCTTTGACATCTGATTTCCTGCTAAATGAATTAGAAGATCAGTAACAGTAAAGACTGGATCATTATCATCTTCTCCAATATTCACTTTTACAGTTGTACCATCCATCTTTACAATAACCCCATGAAGAGCTAGAGGGATAGTAACCCACTGATACTTCTTAATACCACCATAATAATGTGTATCAAGATAAGCAAAACCTTCTTTTTCATATAAAGGATTCTGCTTAATATCCAATCTAGGTGAATCAATATGAGCACCAAGAATGTTCATACCATTTTCAATAGAATCTTTACCAATATGATAAAGCACGACTGCCTTATTATTATAGATGGCATATACCTTATCACCTGCTTGAAGCTTCTTGTTTTCCTTTAAACATGATTCAATTGATACATAGCCATGCTTTTCAGCCATATCTTTAGCAAGGTCTACGCATTCTCTTTCTGTCTTCCCTAAATCAAGACAGATCTTATATCGCTCTGCGATTTCATTCATATCATGAAGCTGTGCTTCATCATATGATTCCCACAAAGTTTTTCTTTCCATTTTTTTCAACTCCTTTGTCGTATATTGTAAAAGTTTTTTTCAACGTAATCAAGCAATACGACTTAACTCCTCAATGTAAACTCTTACATTTCTACTTTAAAAAAGAATAAAATAGGAGTAAGATGGGTGTAGGAGGTACGTTTTAATTATGGAAGAATTTATCGTTGAAACATCAGCACGTCATGTGCATCTTTCACAAGCTGACCTTGATACCCTATTTGGAGAAGGCTATCAGCTTACTGTGAAAAAATATCTTTCTCAGCCAGGACAGTTTGCCTGCAATGAAAAAGTAACAGTCGTAGGAAGCCGTGGAGAAAAAGCCATGTCAGTCATCGGCCCTGTCCGCAAGGCAAGCCAGGTCGAAGTCGCTATGACAGATGCGCGTGCTTTAGGTCTTAATGCCACTATTAGAGAATCAGGAGATATTGAAGGCACTGAAGGATGTGTCCTAAAAGGCCCTAAAGGTGAAGTCACTTTAACAAAAGGTGTTATTGCCGCAAAGCGCCATGTCCACATGACACCAGATGATGCCAAACGCTTCAATGTTGCTAACGGTGAAATCGTAAATGTAAAAATCGAAACCGAAGGTCGTTCACTAATCTTTGGCGATACAGTTGTCAGAGTATCTGACAACTACGCTCTTGCAATGCATATTGATACTGATGAATCTAACGCTGCTGGTGGTCCTAAAAAAGGAACTATCGTAAAATAAAAGCTAGCCCGCTTACGCGGGCTTTTTTTATTCGACTTGTTTTGGACAGTACTGCATATCACTGACTTTGTAGACTGTCACAAAAGCCGTTGGATCTTTCTTTTTGACATAGTTCATTAACGTGCGATATTCGCTCTTGTTTACAATAGCGACAACTTCATCACGTTCTTCTTTATGATAGGCTCCCACAATACGATAAAGAGTAGCCCCTGATTTCATACTATCTATAATGAAATGCCGAATATCTTCCGCATGTCTAGACACAATGCAGACCTTTCGCTTTAACTTTTGATCAAAGATATAATGATCCAATACCATCCCATTAAGATAAGTACCAAGCAGAGAAAGGATCACCGTCTTTGTATCGTAGGCTAGAATAGCTGACAAGGCAATTAGGATACCTGCCATTGACATAGCTTTTCCTACTTCTATTCCAAAATAGACATTCATGATCTTACCGACAATATCAATCCCACCAGATGATGCATTAGCATTAAAAAGCATCGCTGCCCCGATATTGACAGTAAAGATGTAACAGATGACATCTAATAATGGATCATTGGTCAACGAATGAAAATGTGGGAATATATGTTCTAGACATAAAAGCAGCACCGGTAAAAGGATACTGGCATAGACAGTTCTTGAAATAAATGATTTTCCTACCAGAAAATAACCGATGATCAATAATGTAATATTAAGTATCATCGTAATACCAGCAACTGAAAGAGGCATGAAATGCGACAACACAATAGCCAATCCGGAGATTGAACATACTGCCGCATGTGAAGGCACCAGGAAGAAGAAGACAGCTAAGCTAATAATAAGCGTTGCGATAGACATAAGTGCATATTCTTTTAATACTTTCATAAAAACCCCTTTTAGACACAAGAATACCAAGACTTACGCCTTGGCATCATCAATTCTTTTTATTTTTTTAGCGAAAATCTCGATTTCTTCATTATCAAAATTCTCAAAGATTTCACCATTGCGTTCCTTAGGCATATAAGGACGTCTTTTATTCATAATGGTCAAAAGCATTCTTTCAGAAATACTTAGCTCAGGATAATAGAGTGCACCACCAAGTCCTGCCATCGTCTTGACATCTTTTAAGATCTCATAATCAAAAGCTCTAGTGACATAAGACATAAATTCACTAAAGAACAACGCGGTTACATAAATGGAATAGTGTCGTTCAATCAAAAAGTCCTGATTCTTTTTTATAAAGCTGACCATTTCCTCATCAAGCTTACCAAAGTAGACAGGAATGCCGAGAATGAGTGTATCACAAGAAGAAAGCTTTTGGAAGTCTAAATCATTATAATCCATCAATAGGCATGTATCACCTAGATATGTGTTAATCACCTTTGCGATTTTTCTTGTAGAGCCATGCTTGCTTTTATAGAGAATACCAATCATAATCGAACCCTCCCTTACTATTTAGTTTAATACATAATACTCAAAGAAAAAAGGGCATTCGCCCTTTTGATATTATTTCTTTAATAATGCTTTTAAAGCAGTTGAAGCTTTAAATGCTGGAGCTTTAGATGCTGGAATATCAATTGGTTCCTTAGTAGCAGGATTGATACCTTTTCTAGCTGCTCTTTCTCTTACTTCAAATTTACCAAGACCAGCAACAGGTACTTCGTCACCTTCTGCTAAAGCTTCTTTTACAGTTTCTACAAATGCGTTTAATGCTGCTTCAGCCTGTACTTTAGTTAAGCCAGCTTCTTCAGCCATTTTTGCAACTAATTCTGTTTTTTTCATAGATTATTATCTCCGTTTCTTATTTTATAATCAAGGTTTTTTACCCTGTTTCAATTATACCAAACATAGAAAGTACATACAAGGATTACATATTAGAATATTTAAGTCCATAGCGTAAATAAATAACATTAAATAAGCTTAACATGTCAATTGTACCCATCATTGCAGATTGTGTGTAGTCACTCTCATGACCCTGCAATCTGTAGTAATGACTGATTGCTTCATTCTCGTAATCCTGGTTCATTGTCACAAGAAGAATCTGTGGCTTGCGCTCTGCTAATTTAGAGACAAGATTGTCCATTGCTTTCTTTCTTGCACGAACTGTTACGATGATGACCAATTCTCCTTCTTCAATTGTATCAAGCTTCTGTAGTTCATCACCTCTTTCGACAAAAGAGTAGATAAACTTTTTATGCTTAAGCATCTTTAACTGGAAATCATTGCAGACAAGCTTAGAGAACTGATAGGCATACATATGAATTCTTGGTGAAGAATGCATCAGTTCACAGATTTTATCAATATCTTCTATCTGTACTGAACTTTGTCCTAATGTTAATGATTTCTTTGTTTCCTCATAGATCTTATTGACAATCTCCTGAGGATTTTCTGCCAACTTCTTTTTCTCTTCTTCTTCAAGATGAATCTCGTCATTGGCTAGATCCAAGGCAATCTGCAGCTCTTTCTTAAAGCTCGCAAAACTCTTGCAGTTTAGATCCTTACAGAATCTTGAAATCGTTGCTGGTGACGTATAGCACATGTTCGCAAGATCATTAATTGAGATGTTTGGAATCTCATCAAGATTATCAAGAATCGTTTCTGCGATTGTGTAGTACATATCCTGTGAAGATGAAACATTCACATAACTCATAAGAGTATATAGGATATCTACTTCATTATAATTATTTATTGATCTTAGCATATCGTCCCTCCGTATACTTTAATTTACCAATTTCATAGAGATCATGACCTTCATCATCTATAACGACTGTTAAAGGCATATCCTTAACTTCAAGTCTTCTTATTGCTTCTGGACCAAGATCCTCAAAGGCAATCACTTCACAGGAAGTAATGCAATCAGCCATGATTGCGCCAGCCCCGCCGATAGCCCCAAAATATAAGGCATGTGTCTCTTTCATTGTATCAATGACATCCTGACTGCGTTTTCCCTTGCCAATCATGCCTCTTAATCCCTCTTTTAATAAACGAGGAGAATAGGCATCCATACGATAGGATGTCGTTGGTCCACAAGGACCAATTACTTCATCATCAGTTGCAGGCGCCGGTCCTGCAAAATATATAATCGCATCCCTCATATCAAAAGGGAGCTCTTCACCATTATCTAACATTTCAATAATCCGTTTATGCGCTGCATCTCTGGCAGTATAGATTGTCCCACTTAATTTGATTTGATCGCCAGTATGAAGACTCTTGACTTTTTCAAGTGTCAAAGGTGTATGAATTGAAATCATAATACCATCTCCTTATGTCTTGCCACATGGCAACAGATGCTGACGGCACAGGGCAATCCGGCAATATGAGTGGGCAGTGTTTCAATATGAAGAGACAAAGCTGTCGTCGCTCCACCATATCCTGCTGGACCAATGCCTAAGGCATTGATGCTCTCTAGAAGCTCTTTTTCTAAAGCACTATAACGTGGATCTTCATGATGTTCATTTGCATCCTTTAACATCGCCTTCTTTGAAAGCAGTGCCACATTTTCAAAGTTTCCGCCAATCCCCACACCTATGACAATAGGTGGGCATGGATTGGGTCCCGCCTGTTCCACAGTGTCCAATACAAATTGCTTAACGCCTTCGACACCATCGCTTGGCTTAAGCATCTTAAGCTGACACATATTCTCACTACCAAATCCCTTTGGCGCTACAATGATCTTCAGCTTATCACCAGGCACGATTTCATAATGAATCAAGGCTGGTGTATTATCATTGGTATTCTTTCTTTCAAAGAGTGGATCAGCGACTACGCTTTTACGAAGATAGCCTTCCACATACCCTTGTCTTACACCTTCATTAATGGCATCAGTCAGATTCCCTTCAATATGAACATCCTGACCCAGTTCAATAAATATACAGGCCATGCCTGTATCCTGACAGATAGGTCGTTTCTTGCTTTTGGCAATATCCGCATTCCGCTTGATTACTTCCAATGTACCTTTAGAAAGAGGCATCTCTTCTTGAGAGATTCCTTTTTTAAGAAGTGCATAAATATCCTTAGGTAAAGCATAGTTTGCTTCAATGCACATTTCTTTTACTTTTTCACTAATCAAGGATGCTTCAATAACTCTCATACTGTCTCCTTTCAATTGCTAACGCTTATTTTTTTCCGAAGGACTATAAAGCGTGTAATATCTTAAACTCATCAATTCAACGGTAGTCAGTAAGGCATGCTTGCCTGACTTGCCATCTTTTGGCATGCTGAGCTTAATTCGATAATCAATTGGAATATTCAGGAAGTTTCTTTCTTCACTGGTAATAAGTACGACCTTGCATTTAGATTTCTTTAGATATTTCATCATCTTGCTGGCAGTACCCATAAAATGACCATTGACTGAAACGACAATGGCAACTGAATCTTTAGTCATATTCATGGCACATTCAAGCTGTCTTTCAGTATCCATATAGGCAGTCGTAAACTTTCCAAGCATTAATAGATCAGTTTGGAAATGCATAGCTGCACTGTTGGAAAACTGTGTTCCAAAGAATACAACCTGCTTGCAGTCATGAATAAGCTTTAGCACCTGATCAATCACATTCCAATCCAATGAGTCTGGTAAATCCTGCATAGTCGCAATAACCTGATTGACATACTCTCTTGTAGCGGCTACAGGCTGCGACTTCATTTTGGCAGCTGGGATATTGATCAGATTATTAAATTTATGTACATCAGATTCAAACATCTGACACTCCTGTTTTAAGTGTGCATAGTTCTCATATCCCAATGCACGACAAAAACGTGAAATAGTTGCTGGCGATACAAAACATGCGTTGGCCAGTTCACTGATACGCATTCCTGAAATCAATGCAAAGTTGTTTGCCATAAACAAGGCAATGTTATAATTTGTATCTTTTTCATTTGCGGTATCTAAATAAATAATCAATCTATAAAAGAGGTTCTTCATAATATCCTCCCCTACTCTCTTCAATAATCATATTATATCTTATGATAGCGGTTTATGAAAGTGATTTCATTCCTTTTTTCTATTAGATTTTAAATTCAATTGCATCTCACTTCATAAATTGATAAAATATTTTATGGTGATTACATGGATAGAGAATTAATAAGTAGAACATTACAAAATATCATTAATATTTCTCACGTTTGGGAGTATGATAAATTCTCCCATGATCAGTTATCAGAAGCACTTAGAAATGAAATGCTCGATGCCTCTTCTGACAAGCCTGAAGCACAAGCAGAGATTGATTCCATTTTAGCTGCTCACCATGATGCAATCATGAATATTGAACACAATAACATTGAAGAAGAATCACACGCACTGTTTCTAGAAGCATTGCGTAAATGGAAACGAGATTATTTTCTATAAGAGGCGATAGACATGCAGATTATTATTATCATTGTAGCTGCCATTGGACTTGGCTCACTATATTCTCAATTTCACAAAAAAGACTGAACGCATTGTTCAGTCTTTTTCATTCGATATAGTTTTTTAATTCTTCAAAAGTTAAAGTGACACAGTTTTCTATCAGATGATCGAGTTCATTGTGAGAAAGATAATCCAAAAAACGATAGTTCATATCCCCAAAGCGCTGAATAAATACCTTCTTTAAAAACAGCACCTGGGATTTGATCTGACGCTCTTCTGAGAGCTTCAGCTGTTTCTTTAATAAACTGCACTGTTGCTTGATGGCTTTGACTTCTTCTTGATAATAGTCCCTATAGACACTTTTCATGTTTTCTTCATTTTCAATGAAATGATGGAAACATGAAAGTATTGATGAGCCTAATTCATCTTCATTAGAAGGAGATGTAAGCTGTTCTACAAAATGAGAAAGAAAACTATCATCCCTATTTGGACAAGTCAAAGAAATGAGATCAGTACGCATTCCTTTATCATAAAGCATTGTGCGAGATGAACGATAAGTAAATGTCTCAATAAAAATATCTCTCTTTATACCAGTAAAAACAATCTGATAAAACGGTTCACCGTAAGTATAGCTTGACATCAGCTGCTTAAAAAGCAGTTCAAAGGTTTCTACACGTTCTATTATAAAGTGACAGCGTATCTCTTTTTTATAAAATGTACCTAAGAGAAGATCTCCTTCTTCGATAGATAAGTTGGTGATGTCTTCTTTAATAAGAGATTCAATGATTTGCTTAATGAACTGCTCATCTAAGCTGTGCATGACACTTTTAAAAAACGGCTGACTCAAATAGATCCATTCTTCCATAAGTATGCCTCCTACTATTCTATACGCATACAAATAGAAGTTTTCTTGCAAAATAAAAGATACTCTTTTAAAATCTAACCTTTTCCAGCTTATTATTCTTGGCTCTCTATTCTGATTCGTTTCATTGAGCTCTCCACCTATGACTCTTCTCGCTCATAGATTTCTGTTTGCATCATCAGAATATTTACTATCAGTTTTGATAGTCCTACTTTGGCTTTTCCGAATGATTTCTCAACCTATTCTTTGTTATGCCAGGTCAGATTCTATTTTAGAGTATCTTTTTTCTTTAAGAAGTTGGTTTAATCAGTCCTCCTTCTTTGTAATTAAAATATATCATAACTTGTAAGCGTTTACAAGTCTTTTTTTAAAAAAAGTGGATTTTTTTTAAAATCCACTAATTATTGATATGCTGATGTGCCTGGAATGATGATTTAGATAATTTTCTGAATGCATATCCATGTTTCTTGTAGTATTTAATGATCTTTGGCAAAGCCTTTACCGTTGTGGTCTTTGTACGCATATCATGCATTAAAATAACACAGTGATTCATATTGCCGCTCTTAGTCGCATTTCTTGCTATACGCTTATAAGGAACAGTGGCTCCCGCAGCATCCCCACTGCTGACATTCCAGTCCTGATAAATAAGACCTTTTTCTTTCGCCTCTTTAGCAAGCTTCTTCATAATGCCATGTGAGTAATGACGTGAGATGGTATTGGAAGCTCCACCAGGGAATCTGAAGATTTTTGAAGAATGTCCTGTATAGGCTTTAACAATCTTATTCATCTTCTCGTGATCCTTCCAAAAAGCTTTAGTTGAACTATAGATTTTCTTATAGTCATGTGAGTATGTATGAACTTCAACACCATTTCCCATCTGGTAAGCTTTCTTCATATATTTGAAGTAAGCTGGTTCTTGAGCTGTGACAAAGAATGTAGCTACTACATGATATTTCTTTAAGACCTTAAGAACCTTTGGTGTATTTTGTGATGGTCCATCATCAAATGTAAGATAAACAATCTTTTTTTCTTTAGCAGATACACTTCCGATAGGAAGCAATAAAGAAAAAACAAGCAAAACGATTAACAGTTTAAATCCCTTCAAGATTATCCCTCTTTTCTACTACATTGATTTTTCAATAGCTGCCATGAAAGCAGAACGAATAGCACCATCTTCTAGTGCTCTGACACCACGGATTGTAGAACCACCTGGTGATGTTACACGATCCTTTAATTCTCCTGGATGAATACCAGTTTCTAGCTGCATCTTTCCACTACCTAATACTGTCTGACTAGCTAATGTGTAGGCAGCCTGACGTGGAAGTCCTTTTGCGACTGCACCATCAGCTAATGCTTCAATGACCATATAGATGAATGCTGGTCCACATCCTGACAAGGCACCACCGACATTCATAAGGTGAGATGGCAAGATTTCTACTGAACCTGCTTTTTCAAAGCATGATTTGATAAAATTGAATTCTTCATTTGTTAATGAATGTTTTTCTTCAATAAGTACCATACCTTCTCCTACCTGGATTGGTGTGTTTGGCATAAATGTTAAATGTCTAGTAGAAGAATCTAGCATTGTTTCATATTTAGTAAAGTCGTATCCTAATACCATTGATACAACAGCCTTGTTTTTTAAATCATCTTTAATTGGGGCAATAACCTTTTCAACAACCTGTGGCTTTACAGCAATAAAGATCATTTCACTTTGATTGATGACTTCTTTAGCATCATCAAAGACAGCTACGCCTCTTTCGATTGCACGTTTCTGTGCTGCTTCAGAAAGATCACATCCACAGATATCTTCTGATTGTACAGCCCCTTTTTTAATAAAGCCTTCTTGGATGGCAGAAGCCATATTCCCCATCCCAATAAATCCAAATTTGTACATAATTTCCTCCTCGATTATACAAAAAGCTAACAGTCACCTGTTAGCTTCTTTTTTTAAATTCTTCTATTCTTTAAGAATGCAGGTACATCATCATCGATTTCATCTTCTGGTTCATCAAAGCTTGAAGATGGAATCTTACGAGATGTCTTAGCTGTATACGAAGTTTCAGGCATTGTTGGTTCCTCTTCTTCTTCGAAACCAGTTGCAATGATTGTAACGATAATCTGATCATCTAATGATTCATTAATAGCAACACCTAAGATTGTATTAACTTCATTACCAACAGCTTCCTGAATAGCAGCTAAAGCTGTACTTGCATCATATAATGAAATATTTGGTCCACCAGTTACGTTAACAATTGCATCCTTAGCACCAGCAACAGATACATCAAGAAGTGGAGAAGAGATAGCTCTCTTAGCAGCTTCTTCTGCCTTGTTGTCGCCATCGCTCATACCAATACCGATCAATGCAGCACCACGATCTTTCATGACTGAAGATACATCCGCAAAGTCAAGGTTGATGAATGCTGGAATGGCAATCAAGTCAGTGATTGTCTGAACACCCTGACGAAGCACATTATCTGCTTCCTTGAATGCTTCACCCATTGGTCTACCACCAATAGCATCTAATAGACGGTCGTTAGATACGACGATAATAGAATCGACATTCTGTTTTAATTCATCTAATCCAGCCTGTGCCTGTCTTGCACGTCTTGGTCCTTCAAATGAGAAAGGAGAAGTGACAACAGCTACTGTCAATGCACCTAGTTCTCTTGCAATCTTAGCAATGACAGGTGCAGCACCAGTACCAGTTCCACCGCCCATACCGGCAGCAACAAAGACCATGTTAGCACCAGTTAAAGCTTCACGAATATCATTTTCAGCTTCAACTGCAGCCTTACGTCCAATTTCTGGATTTCCACCGGCACCTAGTCCGTGAGTTAAATCTTTACCTAAAATTAATTTTTCTACATCATTGATACCTTTTAACATCTGTGCATCAGTGTTGGCTACATAGAATTCTACGCCTTTAACGCCATCCTGAACCATTCTTGTGACAGCGTTGCATCCTCCGCCGCCAACTCCCACTACTTTAATATTTGCAACCTGAACAAAATCCATATTTAAATCCATAGTCCTCTATCCTCTTTCTTTACTCATCATCACTTAAAATCGCTTCTAAAAATCTTTTAAAACGACCTTTATTTTCTGTCTCTGTTTTTGTTTTTGTTAACCCTTTTAATCGCATATTCATTGTACTTGACAAATCAGGTAGAGTCAATGAGACATTCTGTTCACCAAGCAGCTCCTTGCGATCATTGAGATAATAAACCATACCTAACGATGGAACAAAAGTCATATCTCTCGCACCGATTGTTTCTGGACGGTAACATCTTACTGGTGATCCAAGAGCATCTGTAGCCACTTCATCAAAGAAAGGCAGCTCTCCTCCACCACCAACAATGACTGTTTCATAATTACGTCCATCGTTGATTACATCAATCTTGCTTTTAACAACTTCCATCATGTCCTGAACAGCTCTTGTCAATACGCCAGATAAATCTTTCTGCGTATAGTTGACAATACGTCCATCCACGTTAGAAGAAAGAATTACATCTTCATTGCCAAGATCTTTTTGACATGTTCCATACTTTACCTTGTAGACTTCAGCCTGATTCATTGGAATCTGCCATTCTACTGCGATTGCTTTTGTTAAGTCAAAGCCTCCCACCGGGGCCTGTGTTAAATACTTTAAGTATCCATCTTCAAAGAATGCAATTGTAGATGAACGATATCCTACATCAATAAGAATAGCGCCCTCCTGTAAATAAACTGCATCAAATGCTTCCTTCGCTGAAGCGTAGGCATCTATTGTAATATCCAACAGCTCTAGACCTGCTTTTTCTACCGCTGTCAAATAGGCATATAACGTTTTCTTGCGTGTTGCAATGATCATTGTTTCTGCTTTAAGAGATGCTGATCTGACTCCAAGTGGAATCTTATCGAGCGTTCTGGTGTCTGTATGATAACGAATAGCCACCGTTGAAACAACATCTTCATTCTTGCTTAATTCAAACCTTCTAGAAAGCTTGATTGTACGTAGTACATCATCAACACCGATTTTATCTGATGGAGAATTTACTTTAGTAATGCCATCTCCCAAATAAACTCTTGCATCATGTGATGGAAGAACGAGCGCAACACTTTGAATAGTCGTATTCAATTCTTTGTTTGCCTCATTAACAATGGAATGAATGTCTTCTACGACCGCATCCATATCTTTTATTTCTCCTTTGCTGATACCATGACTTGGAATCTTCTTAGAGAAAAGGATATTAATATTTGCACTGACTGTTTCAGCTACCAGTAATTTAATTGTCGTTGATCCGATATCTAAAACGGCATATATTTCTTTCATATTTATTCTCCCCATTTACACATATAATTATATTATCATAAAACAAGGTTTATTGAAATAAAGTAAGACAAAAAGTATACAATTTATTGTAAAAAAAACCTCTTGTCTAAACAAAAGGTTTATTTCTTATAATCAAATTTATCATCAGATGAATACATATACAATTTTCCATTCATAAAGACATACGTCTGTACATCTTTTTGAACGACATTATTGGCCTGATAATCAAATCTTTCAAATACATCAACCATCTCATTGACTCTTACAACGAGAACTTTTCCATTATCCATAATCATACGTACCCTGAAAGGTTCCGTCTTAGAATTAGAAAGAATGATATCACTTACCGAACTATGTACATTTTCTGGTATTTTGACATATTCTTTTGCAAACTTTTTCAATTGTCCATAAGATTTAAAATGAGAAACCTTCACGTATTTCTTAACATCACCTAGTCCCATTTCAGGACTGTTTTCAAAGACATGTCCCATTGAATCAATGATATATGTCTTATTCTTGATTGTCGCATAAGCAAGAATATCACCTTCACTTACACGAACACTCAGATGTCCTAGTAGATTCTTAGAAACATCTGCTTTCTTAATAAGTGGCATATCCAATACTTTCTTTTCTACCTTGTTGGTATTAAGCAAGAAAATCGTATCTTTCTTATATTGACTTAATACCTTCTGAATATACTTGGTAGAGATTGTCTGGTTGCCTTCTACACTAATGGTACGAATTCTTGAGAGATCAGAGATAAAATAGAGTACAATCAAAGATAAAACGAGAAGGAAAAGAAAGATCTTTGCCTTCTTTTTTAATCTTAGCTTCTTCTTTTTTCTAAGCAGGACTTTACGAGGATCACTATTGTATTCCCCTATGTTTCCAAATAGTTCCTGCGCTTGTCTTTTGGTCATAGATTCTCCCAGTTGACAAGAATAACTTCTTTTTTGAGTTCTACTCCAAATTTATCTTTAACGCTCTTTTCGACCAAATGTATTAAATCAAGAACATCCTTAGCGGATGCATATCCATTGTTGACAATAAAGTTAGAATGCTTTGGTGACACCTGTGCTCCACCGATTTCATATCCTCTAAGGCCCACTTCATCGACATACTGCCATGCGGCTTTATTGGCTGGATTACGGAACACACTGCCGGCACTTGCAAAATTCCAAGGCTGAGACGACATGCGTCGTTCTTTACGTTTATCAAGCACCGCTCTTATTTCATTAGGATCTTTCACATTCATTTTGAATGTTCCTTCAATGATCACCCATTCAGGATGACTTTGTAAAATAGAATGACGATAATCAAACTGCATCTGTTCTTTATTTAAAGTGATAATCTCATTGTTTTCATCAAGAATCTGACAAGACTCAAAAACATCCGCAATACAGTACTTATAAGCACCTGCATTCATATAGAGTGCTCCCCCGATTGTTCCAGGGATACCACCCATAAATTCAAATCCTGACAAACCTACCTTAGCACTTTGATAAGCCAATGCAATAAGGCTAGCACCGGATTGTGCCTTAATAATATTGCCATTATAATGCACTTTATTTAAGGCATTAAGTGAAACAATAACTCCTTCAAAGACACTATCAGAGAAAAGCAGGTCACTGCCTTTTCCAAGTACCATATACTTTAACTGATGATTTCTTATAAAACTAAGTGCTTTCTTTAACTCATCAATACCACGAGGTTCACAGAAGATTCGCGCTGGTCCACCGACCTTATAGGTCGTATGCTTATACATTGGTTCATCTTGAATGACTTCCCCAATATCTAGCGCCAATAATTCATTATAGATTGTCGTCATATTCATCATACTAACCCCTTTCTAAGAGTTTCTTAATTTCACCATAAATGTCTTCACAGGCATGAGGTTTTCCCATAGCCTTAGCATTCTTTTTCATATTTTCTCTCATTTCATCATTGTTCATCAATAATGAAATCTTTTCTACTAATTCATCTTCATTAAGATCTTTTTCAAGAATCATAAGGGCTGCTTCATTGTTAACTAATTCCATCGCATTATGTTCCTGATGATTCATCACAACATAAGGACTTGGAATAAGAATAGAAGCACTGCCAAGAGAGGTCATCTCTGCTAAAGTTGTCGCTCCCGCACGAGATACAATAATATCACTGCTCTTCAATACGCTAGGCATATCATCGATATAAGGTACAATATGAATATTATCATTGAAAGAAGCTTCCTTCTTCATTTCTTCATAATGCGCTTTTCCTGTCGCATATAAAATATGATAATCTTCATTTTCCATCTTCTTTAATGCAGAAACCATGGTCTTATTGATAGTCGCTGAACCTAAAGATCCCATTACAATCACAACAACCTTCTTATCACGAGGGATATTATAGATATCATGTACATCCTTAAGATCATTTTCCCACACCTTGCTGGCACGAGGATTTCCTAATAGCTTTGTCTTTTCAGCAGGGAACTGTTCAAGCGCCTGCTTATAGCAGCAGATGATTTCATCAACCTTGTTGATGAGGATCTTATTTGTTAAACCAATGATAGAATTCTGTTCATGGATCATAGTAGGAATCTTCTTCTTGCTTGCAGCAAGTACAATGGATGCACTTGGATAGCCACCAAATCCAACAACTAAATCAGGCTTAAATTCTTTTAAGATCTTCTTCGAGTGAGATAATGACTTAATAAAAAGCAAAACATTCTTTACTTTCTGAAGAGGATTACCTGATAGTCCTTTTACATGAAGTCCCTTATAGGCATAACCTAATTCAGGTACGACATGCGCTTCTAATCGATCAGTTGTTCCTACAAAAAGAAACTCTGCTGTAGGATCTTGACTTTTAATATAATCTACCAATGCAAGAGCAGGATATAAATGTCCTCCTGTCCCTCCGGCACTTACTATTATTTTCATATTTATCACCTTATCTATTGTATCATATTATCTTTTTTTCTCAAAAAGCAGCCTTAAAGCTGCTTAACGATTTCTTTAAATTTTCTTCCTCTTTCACCCATGTTATTAAATTCATCAAATGAGCTAGTAGAAGGAGAAAGCAAAATGACATCTCCACTTGTTGCAAGTTCATTAGCTTTCAAGATAGCATCTTTCATATGAGAGACTTCATAAGTATGAGGATGATGCATATCACAAGCAAAACGATGACCTGCTTCACCAAATGTCACAAGGTATTTAATGTGATCATTTAATGCACGTACATCATCTAAAGGCAATCCTTTTTCATGTCCACCCATCAATAAGATAACAGGTTTCTCAAAAGCCTTAATCGCAATCACTGCGGCATCAGTGTTAGTCCCTTTTGAATCATTATAGAACTTCACACCATTTTTCTCTGTAACATATTCTAGACGATGTTCTACCCCAGTAAATAATGAAATAGCTTCTCTAATTGTCTTTAATGATACGTTACTATGAACACAGGCAATAATAGCAACCATGATATTAGAAATATTATGAAGTCCTACAATCTTGATTTCATCACGAGTGATAACTTCTTCTCCCTTATAGTAGATTGTACGATCCTTTAACATACAATCAGCATCCTGATGCACTGAGAATGTTTCAATCTTATTATGAGGAGGAATCTTTTCTAGATAAGATGTCAAAGTCTTATCGTCAAGATTTCTGATAAAGATCGCATCCTGATCACAGTTTTCATAGATTCTCATCTTTGATGCATAGTATTCATCAAGACTGTCCATATAATCAAGATGATCAGGAGTCAAGTTCAAGACACTTGAAACCTGTGGCTTAAATTCATGAATATCCAATAGCTGGAAGTTAGACATCTCTAGTACAATATCATGTCCTTCTTCTTCATAAAGACGTTCATCCATAACAACATCACAATAAGGAATACCATAGTTTCCACAAATGTGTGCTTTCTTATTAGCATGCTTTAAGATTGAATAAAGCAAAGACACCGTTGTCGTCTTTCCATTTGTTCCTGTAATCGCAATATAATGCTGAGGGCGGGCTACCTGATAGCCTAACTCAATTTCAGTAAGAACAGGAATACCACGTTCTTTTAATCTTAAAACATAAGGTGCATGGTAATTGATGCCAGGTACCTTTACGACAAAATCAAAATCTCTTTCAAATAATTCATCAGGCATACCACCGTAGATAACTTCCATCCCCTTGTTGATATACTCATCATAATGAGCAATCTTTTCTTTTGGACTTCCATCATTGATAGTGATCTTAGCACCAAAATGTTCCAAAAGGCGAATAGCTGCCTGACCTGATTTTCCTAGACCTAATACTAAGACTTTCTTATCTTTTATTTCCATTTTACATGACTCCAATCAACACACTGGCAATAGCAGCTAATGCTTCTACAAGCCAGAATACAAGTACTACTTTTGTTTCAGACCATCCACACATTTCAAAATGATGATGGATAGGTGCCATCTTAAAGACTCTTTTTCCTCTAGTCTTAAATGAAATAACCTGAATAATAACAGACAGTGTTTCACATAGTGGAACAAGTCCAATTAAGATCAATAGCAGTTCCTGCTTTGTTAAGATTGATAATGCAGCAAGAACACCACCTAATGCTAAAGAACCACAATCCCCCATAAAGATTTTAGCTGGATTATAGTTAAAATGCATAAAGCCTGCTAATGCCCCGATCATTGCTGCACAGAAGATCACAATAGCCCAATTTTTTAAGATCAATGCGAAGATGATATAGGGAACAATGGCAATCATGACTAATCCTGTAGCCAATCCATCTAGTCCATCAGATAAGTTGACCGCATTGCTTTCAGCAGTAAACATGAAATAAACAAGTACTGGATAAAGCCATCCAAGATCCACATTCAACTGTGTAAACGGAATCGTAATCTGATGACTAAATTCAGGAATAGTTCTCGCTGCTAACATATAGAAACCAATCGCAAATACTGACTGCAATAGATATTTATGTAGCGGTCTTAATCCCTTGTTGCTTTTTTGTACTACAATTAAGTAATCATCTACAAAACCAATAAAGCCAAAGCCAGCTAATGCAAAAACAAGAAGATTAATATAGGGATTCTTCAAGAATTCAATATTGCATAAATACACTGCAACGATAGCTGCAATAATAAAGACAAGTCCACCCATTGTAGGTGTCCCCTGCTTAGCTTTATGTGAAGCAAGTCCTTCCTCTCTTTCAATCTGTCCAAACTTAAGCTTATGCAAGAATGGAATAACCTGTGGCATTGTCAGCAAGACAAATAAGAGTGCCACGACAAAAGTTAATACTAATCTAATAAGATTCATAACGTTTTTCTCCCCTTTGTTAAACGCCTACACTATAGCATAATTTATCATTATTAACAATAAGGTTTATGCTACTTTGCATAAACCTTAATCTTTTGATTTAGTTTGATTTCAGCACCTTTTTCTACATCCTGCTTATAGATTGTACCTGCTCCTTCAGTTTCAATTGTAACCCCAGAAAGAGCACCAAAAGCTTCCGCTTCTTTTCTTGACCATCCTTCCATTGAAGGCATGATGATCTTATTGCCATCGGTTGCAATCATAACACGTGACGACGATGTAATTGTCGATTGACTTTCAGGATACTGATTTGTAACACTCTTGCCATCTTCTCCAATAATGATTGGTGTAACACCATTCTTCTTTAACATATTATTGGCATACTCTACAGACTGATTTGTAAAGTTTGGCATCGTGTAAGTATTCGTCTTAACTTTCTTAGAACTATCCTTATGAATATTCAACGCGGACTTCGCAATTGCCTTAATGACATTAGCAGCATCTCCAGTATAGTTGGATGTATTCTGCCATGTAATCACAAAGACAACTTCTGGATCATCATAAGGTGCAAGACCTGCAAATGTATGTGAATGAAGTGATGCTGAGTAAGAACCATTTACTGCCACCTGACCAGTACCAGATTTACCGATAATATCAACTTCAGAATCTTTATAGTGCGCATGTACTGTACCAGCCTTATTGTGAGTAACACCATACATCAGATACTTCATTGTCTTTACTGCTTCAGTAGAATAGATCTTCTCTGAATATGTTGTCTTAGCAGAATAGATTGTTTTCTTGTTAGTCGGATTAACAACCTTTTCTACAAGATAAGGTTCAACATATTTTCCATCATTTGCAAAAACACTATACCCTCTTAACAGCTGGAATGGTGTTACAGAAGAACCTTGTCCAAATCCAGTTGTATAGTATTCAAGACTCTTTGATTTCCCATCATATCCTTTAACCCCAGAACCTGATGTCAAGCCATCAACCGTACTAGATTTAAAGAATCCTAAGCGGTCATAATCAGAAATCAATGATTTCATATTTGTCTTGCTTTGTAAAATATTACAGATAGCTACATTGGAAGAACGATATAATCCTTCTCCATAAGTGATTCTACCCCAACCTGTCCTATTGACATCATGAATCTGGGCAATCACTTTACCTGCTGAACGATAAGTGAAGACCCCCGAATGATAGTAATCATTGATATCTAACACTTTATCAGTCAGCGCATTCGCATAGACGAAGACCTTGAATGCAGAACCACATTCATAGGCATCATTTAAGAAAATGCTATTGAAGTTTTTCATGTTACGCTTATTAGGATCAAAAGAAGGATAATCACTTACTGCAAGAATTTTTCCTGTCTTTGCTTCCATAATCGCACATGTTGCCTTATCAGGCTTAGCTTTCTCAATAAATTCTTTCATCAATGAATCAAGCTCAGTCTGAATACGGCTGTCTATTGTTAAATAAACATCATTACCCGGTGTTGATTTCTTATAATAAAGTTCCCCACCTGGCAATACATTTTTCTTGGAATCAATCAAATAGATCTGTTTTCCATTTTTTCCTTGAAGATAATTATTGTAGCTCTTTTCGATACCAAGTTCTCCAACGAGCTGCTTATCATCATCTTTTGCTGATTTGGCATAGCCAATCTCATACGATGCAAAATCACCAAAAGTATAGTTTCTTGAACGTACTTCTTTAAATTCCAATCCTGGTAATTTTAATCTTTCAATCTTATCTTTCACAACAGCAGATAGGTTTTTAGAGTAGTTTCCAAATTCTACCTGATAACCCTTTGATTGCATCTTCTTGTAAAGATACTCTTCATCTGCTCCAAGAATCTTTGATAAAGCCTTAGCAGTCTTTCTTTTATCAACTACATACGCAGGCTCATTTTTTGCAGTAACACGAATAGGCGAAATATATGTAATCAGATTGTATCTCTTAACATCCTTAGCAGCAACTTCACCATCACTTGTATAGATCGTACCTCTAGTCGCATATTCTGTCTTAGTAATACGACCAGCTCCACGTGTCTTATTGTAATCGCGAATGTTTTCTCCACTAACGATTGTTTTACCAGTTACGCATAGATAAGCAATATTGGCGATTAGTCCTACTACGACTACCGCCATTATTCTCTTTAAAGCAATAATACCATAATTTGGATCTCTTTTCTTTCTTTTCACTATTTATCCTCACTTACTACGACTGCAGCAGTTGATCCCTGTTTATATGTATAGCCTTTAGCAGTTGCTACTTTCTTCAATCTAGAAAATGAAGCAAGCTCTGATTTCTGAATTTCAAGCCCATCAATATCTGATTGAATAGCAGAAATTTCATCCTGTCTCTTTTTTGTTTTGGCATTAATATCCATTTCAAGTGAGTTAAAGACAATATTACCTAAAATGGCAACGACAAATGCAAAAAAAGCAACTCTTTTAGCAATAATTAAAACTTTTGGATCATTAGTCTTTTTCTTCCCCATTTTCTTTTACCCTCTCAATCACTCTTAATTTTGCGGAATGAGAACGATGGTTCTCTTCCAATTCTTCTTCACTCGCCAGAATTGGTTTTCTTGTAACCTTCTTGAAGGATGGTTCAAGTCCTTCAGGAATAATCGCAATATTCTTTGGAAGATCTGGCATCTTCGTTAATTCATTAAAACGATATTTGCAGATCTTATCTTCCAATGACTGGAATGTAATCACTGCTACTCTTCCATTGACATTAAGCATTGATAAAGCATCATCCAATGCTTTTTCAAATACACCTAGCTCATCATTGACTTCAATACGAATAGCCTGGAAAGTTCTCTTTGCAGGATGTCCGCCTTTACGTCGATATTTAGCTGGAATCGCTTTCTTGATTACATCAACCAACTGGAAAGTTGTTTCAATCGGTTGAATTTCTCTTTCTTTCTCAATGCCTCTGGCAATAGATTTCGCAAATTTTTCATCTGCGTATTTGAATAAGATACGTACAAGATCATTGTACGAATATTCGTTGACAACTTCATAAGCACTTAGCTTTTGCTGCTGGTTCATGCGCATATCCAATCTTGCATCAAGATTGTAGCTAAATCCTCTTGAAGCTTCATCAAACTGTGGTGATGAGACACCTAAATCAAAAAGTACACCATCGACTTTATAGACTCCACGTTTTTCAAGTTCACTTTTAATATTTTTAAAGTTCGAATGAATGATCGTAAAATGATCACTAATCTTGCTTAAACGTTCGCTTGCTGCGTCAATGGCATGCTGATCTTGATCAAAGCAGTAAAGGTGTCCACTCTCTAGCTGTGAAAGAATCTGCGAACTATGTCCACCTCCACCAAGTGTGCAATCCACATAAATACCATCTTTTTTTACTTGTAAAGCGTCTACCGCTTCATGTAACATCACACTTTTGTGTTCAAACATAATTACTCCTCTTCCAACATCTCTGATAATTCATCAAAATCTGCATCATTTTCTTCATAGTAGCTTTCCCATTTCTGCTGATTCCAGATTTCCATATGGTCACCTACACCAATGATGACACATTCTTTTTCTAGTCCTGCCAAACTTCTTAAATCTGCAGGAATATTAATACGTCCCGTTTTATCAAACTCAATATCATGAGTCTTAGACTGCACAAGTCGCAAGAACTTACGGGCTTCTTTTTTACGTTGAGAAAGCTGTGCCAACCCTTGATAATAGGCATTCCATCCTTCCTCATTGTAAACATTCAGGCATCCTTCGTTTCCACGTGTTACATAGACCAAAGATCCGCACTGATTGCGCATTTTTGAAGGAATAGATAGTCTGCCCTTAGTATCCATGTTGTGTCTATATTCACCAAAGAACACCAGAATCCACCACCTTTTCCCACTTTCTGCCACTGTTTACCACTATTATAACAACCTGTTTTGCACTTGTACACTTTTTCTATAAGAAAATCCAAAAAAACTGTGGCTGTATTCACAATAAAATGTGCATAACCTGATGCTTTCTTTACTATATTCATAATTAGTTATATTGTGACAAAAAAAGGAAGAGCTTAGCTCTTCCTTACACATAATCTGTATTAGATAAAGGATAACTTGTCCTAAAACTTGTACTCTGATATTCCTTATCGCTTTGATGAGTAGCTATAAAATAATTATTTCCTCTTAAGAAATACTGATTGGCAGGTACAGTATCATTCCAAGTTACATCATTATTGTAATAAGCACCCTTCAACTTGATGATATTCCATGAATGAGAAGCACTTCTTTCTCCATTGAACCCTGTTCCTACAATCATACGATTATCGATTCCACATGCCAAAAGCATACGATACATCAATAAGGTATATCCCTGACAGACTGCTTTTCCATAATGCAAAGCGCCATAGGCTGTATGTGCCAATGTGCCAATATTTCTATAGCTTACATGGGAAGTAATATAATCATTGATATACTTGATTTTCTGATAATCACTTTTACCCTCTAACGTTTTAGCCACCGCTTTTACTCTAGTGGCTACCGCCTGTTCTTGTTTTAAGTTAGTATAGAATTCAAAATGATAATCAATATCATACTGATATTCTCCTACCTTCTTGACATAGCTGACTCTTGTTCTATAGGAAGAAAGATTGTATTTAATATAATCTCCTTCATCTGCAACACCGGTGTAGGCTACCGCTTTTTCAAAAAGCGTCTTTCCCAATGTCTTGCTTTCATCACCCTTCGTCACATAATGTATTGTCGCATCAGAATCTCTATTAACCATCGCTTTTCGCAATAGGCTGATCTGCCTCTGATTATCATTGCTTGACGATGAATAATCTAAGAACTTATTGGTTACGACATTTACCACAATGGCAACTACCACAAGAATGATCAGACGTTTAAATATTTTCATGGATTTTCCCCCAATCATAATAAGGTAGTGTCAAAAATCTATATCACATAGCACTAATACACTACCCTCAATTTTATCTATATAAACAGTAAAATGATTACTGAGTATATCTTAGTAATCATCTTTTTTCGTATTTAACTAAAAAAGATGAAACAACCTGTGTTATACTTTTAGCGCCAACCAAAATATCACGAAAGGATGTTTCATCATGGAAAGTATAACACATTTAATTAATTCTATTGAATCTTTTTCTAAACAAAATTTTAAGTTCTCTCAGTATTTTCAGGCTTTGAATCTCCTTGGCAAGATTCCTGATACTGTTTCCCATCGTCTGAACAACATTGATGTTATTCATCATCTCG